>CAZQXE010000105.1:0-8802 GCA_964597115.1 uncultured Pirellulales bacterium
GAAGCTGAGTATTTTCAGCAAAAGGGCCTGACAACAATCCTTGAGCACGCCCGCGATTTTATTACGGATAGACTAGCAGATGCCAATCCTGCCAACGATGGTAAGCAAACACCCATGAAAAACCATCCGGTCTTCATCGCCCAGCACGCTACAGGCACATGCTGCCGCAAGTGCTTAGCGAAATGGCATAATATCCCAATAAGCACACCACTAACAGCCGAGCAAATCGACTATATCGTTGAGGTTCTGAAACGGTGGCTGATTGAGCAAAATGTTTAATCCGCACTTCCACTTCAGCGAAAATTAGTCCTAAAAAATGTGTTGCTTTGAACGATTAGCCTATTATACTACAACCATAGCAAGGATGTTTTGAGGTTAACAATGACGGGAAGGAATCCTAAGGTAGTGGTCATTGGCAGCACGTACGTTGATATGGCGATTCGTTGCAGCCAAACCCCATCCCCCGGCCAGAGGGTCAACGGCTCCGCGCTAAAATACACAGTTAGCGGTCCGGGACCTAATCAGGCAGTTGAAGCGGCGTTATGCGGCTGCGATGTGCATCTTATCAGCAAGATCGGTGGCGATCCGTTCGCTCAAATGATTAAAAGCAACCTGGCCGAGTACGGGGTCAATACCGAATTCGTCTACACTGCCGAAGCCAAAAATACCGGCGTTGTCGTAACGCTGGTCGACGCCGCCGGAGAAAACGCGGACTGTTATTATGCCGGCGCCAACAGCGCACTGCAACCTCGGGACATAGTGGATGCTGAAGCGATTATAGCCGAGGCCAATGTCTGTTTGATTTATGGTCAATTACCGCAGGAAGCTATTGTTAGCGCTCTTCGATGCTCGGAACTGTACGGTATCAAAGTTATTCTAAATCCTGTAAGGCCGCTGGAGCAGCGAGGCCAGCAAAGCTGTGATCTGCCAATCGAGTATTTCTCAGCCGACATCCTGATTCCTAATCTTTATGAGGCAGCCGACATAACCGAGCAATCCGCGGCGAGCATTCGCACCGCCAAGATGATCGGCTCCGACCTGGTGGCACGCGGCACACGCTATGCTGTTATTACAATGGGCCGACGCGGCTGCATGGTCGTTGACAGAATCAGTGCCGACCAGATACCGGCTTTCGAGGTGGAACTCGTAGACCAAACCGCCAGAGGCGATGCGTTCGCTGGTGCTTTGGCTGCCTATTGTGCTGTCAAGGACGATATAAAAGGTGCGGTTGAATTCGCTTCAGCAGCGGGAGCTTTGACCTGCACGAAATTCGGCTCGATAGAATCACTGCCGACAAAAGCTGATATTATCCAGCTGCTGCAGAAAGAAGATACCGACCAACAGACAGGTCTATAAGAAAAGCCCCTGCCCTTGTAGAGAGAGGATAGTGATTAGAGCAGAGGCTTAAGGATCCGCGAGTTTCAAACTCACAGCCCTATTACACATGCGTTTCTGTTAATACTTGTACAAAGCCCTATGTCTGCAAAGCCAACCTATAAAGCCTATAGAGTTGCTCCTCGCATAGATTCGTAGAAATAATAATTCTCAGCGTGCCCTCCACCAAAGGTGCCATAACTATTCAGTATAATTTAAAACCGTACCTAAACACTTATATCATATATCTCACACAAAGCAATTGTGGTGACTACGTATTTATTATATTAAAAACCTGCCTTTTTAGGCTTCAAATCAACTTTTAGAAAAATTTGGGAAAATTCTTAAAAAAAACTTGACGCAAAGTACTCTATATAATAGAGTACTCTATACAATAGATATTAAGTTATTTTTTGGAGATTGCTATTATGAACGCATCCAATATTACTCAAGAAGACGCCCAGGCGTCGCTATCAACAATCCGGGATGTAAGGATTCAAACCCAAAGGGCCGCAATCTCGACCTATGCGAGTCCCATGATGATTCTCTGGGGGACTCTTTGGATCATCGCGTTTACAGCTACCCATTTTTACATCGAACACGCTTACCACATTTTCACAGCGATGGATGTCGTAGGAATTGCGGTGTCCGCTATAATTTTCTACCAGCTCTTTCATTCCAAAGCCCCTTTTCGAGAGGATCCTTCGGAACGCATCGGCTGGCGCATCGCCGCATTTTGGATTTTATTATTTGTCTATGTCACTATTTGGCTTTCTTTATTAGCTCCCTTTAACGGTATGCAGTGTAATGCGTTTATCAGTACAGCAGTTATGTTTGCTTATGTCGTAATGGGGCTATGGTTTGATAGCCGCTTTATGATTGTGCTGGGGCTTGTGGTAACAGTTGCTACGTTGGTTGGTTTTTACCTTTTAAAACCTTACTATTGTCTCTGGATGGCCGTGATGGGCGGCGGAGCAATTTTCGGCACTGGTTTGTATATACGATTGAAATGGAGGTAAAAATGTCCCGGCTTGATAACATAATCCATCAGCCGGTTCGGCTGCAAATAATGTCCTCGCTCGTTAGTCTTGATAAGGGCGAGCAGGTCAACTTCACCTACCTGCGGAAACTACTGAAACTGACAGACGGAAATCTTGGCGCACATCTGTCAAAACTCGAAGAAGCAGGCTACATTAAGATCGTGAAGGCTTTCGTTGCTCGCAAACCCCAGACTTTTATCAGTGCTACAGGAAAAGGCCACGATGCCTTTATAGAACACATCAACGCCCTTAAAGAAATCGTTAAAGGTTCAGAAAAAAGTGTTTAATCAAATTGAGAAAGGGAAAATTATGAACAGGTTAAAAACATTGTCACTGTTGTTGGCGATACTGATATTGGTGGTTATCGTCACGGCTGGAATTTCCGCCGAGCAAACCACAAACAAATCCGATATCACAACTCGCCAACTGGAATCGGAAACGGTTCTTTACACAATCCACCGGGGAAGTTACGAAAAGTTGGGTAAAACCATCGGGAGTTTATACGCTCAGGCTGTTAAAAGTAAAATTTGGCCACGCGGTCAACTTTACTGTGTTTATTTGAACAATCCTGAATATGTATCGAGCGAGCATTATCTTATCGAGATAAGAATACCTGTCGATAAAGAAGCTTCGAATCTCACCGGTACTTTAGGCGAAATGACCGACGTTAAGACCCTGCCGGCTTTGGAAGTGGCGGTCGTAATAAAACCCGCAGGCCAGGCAGATCCAGACTCAATATACGTTAACCTTTACAAATGGATTCTCAAGGAAGGTTACGTAGTTATCGAAAGTCCCTGCGAAAAGTTTCTCAGTGATGCCATGTCAGGTAACTACGCCCAAATGAAATCGGAGATCATGATACCGATAAAGAAAATATCCTCAAAAGATTAATCATCGTAGTGAAATCGTCCGTCGAGCACGTCAACTAAAGCTTTGATTTGTCTTCTTTTTCTCGTAGTGATTCCTCGATGATACTCATCGCTTTCTGCGAATATTCCAGGGCGTGCTCGACTTTATAGTTATCGCCATGAAGAACATGGACTATAAAAACCTCGTCAACCTCCCACTTCGAAAACAAGGCCAGGTGACCCATTGAAATAGACGTACCCTTTGCTTTCTGGTCATCTTTCCAAACATCATTGAGCCATACCTCATTCTCCTCGTTTGGATCACCGTACTTGTCCTTTAACAGCTTGTCTATCCCTTCATAATCCCAGATGTATCTGTTTTTATCCGTATGTTCTTCCAAAAATTTATATTTGCCCCTGACAAACCGTCCATCAACAAGGATAAAACTGCAGGCTGTATCAAGGTCGTTTATAGTGTCCTTATAAATCAAATTGTTCTCATTCTCGAACACCGGTTTTTCAAGATTCGCCTGTTTTATCTGCTCGACCGTACTGCCCCAGGGCATGCCCCTGAACTTAACTTCTTTGACTCTCACCGTTTTCTTGTATTCCCACATTCCATTCTCATGAAGAATCACCCGCTTGCCCGAGAGCGTGACTGCTTCTTCCGCATGGGCAGTTAAGGGGATGATTATCAAAACGATAACAGCCAGTGGTATATCATATACCTTCATCATCCTACCTCCTATATTAAGCTGTTATAAACTTTAAAGAGCTATGCTCCTCCACATTCTTCGCCAATTTTGACTTATCCTTCAAGTCAGCTCTTCTTAGTTTAGCTGATTCAGATTTTAGAGTGGGTTTAACATCTTGTCAAATAGTTTTTATAGGACGTAGAAGAAAAAAATAATATTATTAAATACTGAGAATCCGCCGAATCCCAAATGGAACTGGGGATCAAAAAACCAACCATACACTCTCATTTCCCGTTTTTTAAAAACCGCGTTTTTGGACCATTTCTAGTCAAAAAAGCGATGGTACCTCGAGGCAAAAATCGGAAATTTGAAAAAATTTTTTATTCCTTCTCCTGCATAGACTTAGCTCGTGAGCCACATTGGAAAATTTCACTTTTTTCGTCAAAAAAACGCATGTAGCTCTAATTATAGAGGGCGACATAAATCGCCGCCCCAGGCTTGAAGCCAAGCCGAAGCCTGCTTCGGCAGGCTCGATGCGAAAAAAAATAACGGAGAGCTAAATATGGGATTTGACCTTGAAATTTTCCAAGATCGGCAACTTGAAAGCGATTATATCGAGTGGCTCGTTGATTCACAGGCGGTCGATGTTCAATCACACTTCGGAAAGCTGTGGGATTACTATGCCAATCCGAGGATAGAAACAACCGGCAGCGGTGCGACCGACAGAAAGGTTAACGAAACAGGGCGTTGTTATTTGCAGGCACAGGAATACGGACTGCCCGGAAGGATAACCGGCCTTGTGCATACAGCTAACTCGGGGCTTTTTGGGGCACGATGCGTTCACGATGTGCAACGAAAAGAAGTAGTTATCGAGAATGATATTGCATGGCGAGTGAATGCAGCGGTGGATTTCTTGTTTGGCAAGCCTGTTAGTTTCGTTTCAAAATCGCCGGATGAGCCAAAACGTGCAGAAATTGAAAGGATATTAAAGGCTGTGTTAGAGGCCAACGGCTCTATTGGATTTCTCCAGGATATGGCAGTGCTCGGAAGTGTTTACGGTTTCGTCGATTGTTTCGTCAGGCCTGGCGATGAAATTATCGAACGCACCTCCTCCTCCTTCCAAACCCTCACATTTGAAGATGTGCTGAACCTAGCACAGACAATCGGACTGGAACTGATTGAAGCACCGAGGGCACTGCCTGTTCTGGATGAAAACGACTACAAAAAAATCAACTATTACGTGCAGCACTTCTATCAAAAGAAAAACTCGCTCAGCAGGAAAAGCTCGTTCCTTTCAAGGATATTAGCTGTAGGCAGACGAAGTGGTGATACTCGGCAGGTGGCTGCGGTGACGGAAATTATCTCAGCTGGAGCCTGGCAGAGATATGAAGACAAACAGCTTATCGACCAGGGTGAATTACCGTGGGGCTTTCTGCCGGTCGTGCATATACAGAACATTGCTCAGCCGTATTACTACGAGGGCCTGAGTGACGTTGAATCATTGGTACCTTTGCAGGATGAGCTTAATACAAGATTGTCCGACAGGGCCAGCAGGATAACGTTCCAGTCGTTCAAGATGTATCTTGGCAAAGGGATAGAAGGTTTCGAGAATAAACCTGTATCGCCCGGCAGGATGTGGTATACCGACAATCCGGAGGCCTCTATAGAAGAGTTCGGCGGAGATATGGCAACGCCAAGCGAGGGCCTGCACATCGCCGAAATCAGGGAAGCGCTGGACAAAGTCAGCGGGGTGACACCGATGGTAGCCGGGGTTTTAAAGAACAAGCTCGGCAACCTTACAAGCGCAGTAGCGCTTAGGCTGACGCTTATGGGGATGCTCTCAAAAAACGAAAGAAAAAAATTCACTTACAGCGAAGGATTCAAAAAAATCTGCAGGATGGTGTTGAGCATACTCAATACAGCAAATATCTACAAAACCAACGCCGCGGACAGAGAGATCGATATCATTTTTCCCAGTCCGCTTCCCGAAAACATGATGGAGAAACTAAAAGAGGCCCAGATTAAAAAAGAGCTGGGCGTGTCGACTGAGCAGGTGCTCAGAGAATTAGGATATGAAAATTCATAGAAGGAGTTCTTATGAGTCCGATTGAGACACAGGATATTTTGTCAGAAGACATAACAGAAACAAGTGACAATGACAACACCAAGCTTGTTCCGGTGGCTGAATCAATCCGCTATCGAAAAAGAGCACAGAGTGCCGAGAAGAAACTCGAAGAATTGACCGAGCAATTAGCCCAGGCAAAGGTACAAACAGCAAAGCTCTCTGAGCAGCTAAGTGACGTTCAGACTGAGCAAAAATTAACACGCAAATTAGCTGCTGCAGGGACCGTCGATCTGGAAACGGCTGCGCTAATCGCAAAAGCAAGAATGCAGGACCAAACCGAAGCGGATTTGGACAGCGTGATCGAGCAGTTGAAAATTGAAAAGCAATATCTGTTCGCCGGCAACAGTGGAGCCGTGACGACAAAAAAGACGGCTTCGGCTAAAGAGCGAAATACGGATACGTACACAATTATAGCAAGAGCTGCCAAGAAAGCTGCAACAACCGGTAACCGAGCAGATTTGCAGGAGTATCTGAAACTGCGAAGAAACTATTTATAAAAGTAATATTAGCTCCCCAGTTTACCGGGGAGTTCACAAAAAGGAGAAACAAGATGGCCTTTACAGGAAAAGCAACTTATTCAGCCGGTACAACTTTGCCGGAACTCGCTGAGGATGTATCGGATTTGATTGGGATAATTTCGCCCTATGAGACGCCCTTGCTGGATGCTCTCGGCGAGCCGATGAGAGAAGCGACAAGCACACATCACGAATGGCTTGAAGATGAGCTTCTACCCAATAAGGATGCTGTTAACGACAGCACATATACCGATCCCAGTGCCGATATCGATTTCGTAGTCGATAACGGCAGCAGATTCCGAGTCGGCGACCAAATACAGGTTGAAGGTAGTGAGGAATTGATGCTTGTAACCGGCATCGACAGCAACACGCTAACGGTGGTCCGCGAGTACGCAGGCACAACAGCAGAAGACCTGGCGGACAATCAGGTGATTAATATCTTAGGGAACGCTGCTCTCGAAGGTGCGGACAAGCCCGGTGCGAGGTTCACTAATCGCAACAGGTGCGGAAATTACACGCAGATATTTACCGCTGCGGTGGAAATCAGCGGCACGGACATGGCTTCGAGCCAATTGGGTCTGAACGACGAGATGGATCATCAAAAGCAGGAACGGCTGCGAGAGATGATTCGCGATCTGGAAAATACGGTTATCAACGGCGGCAAGCCGGCGAGCGACGCGCAGGGTAGCGGTTCGGTACGAAGGTCAATGAAAGGTATCATCCCGCATCTGGCGATGAATGTTTTCCATACCGGCGACAGCGGCTTTCCGAGCGGGACCGACCTTGACGAAGCCAAGATTAATTATGTGCTCCGACAGATTTGGGAAAACAGCAGCGGCAATGTGGATTTGATTATCGTCGGCGGTTTCCAGAAACGAAAGATTAATGCTTTCTCTGCCGACAGCAGGAGCTATGGAGCAAACGACACCACCTTCACCGATATGATCAGCATTTACGAAAGTGACTTCGGCGTTTGCAGAATCGTCACGACGCGATGGATGCCGCAGGATGCTGCGCTTCTGCTGGATTCATCTCGCATCAACGTGTTGCCGCTGGCGGGACGAAGTTTTCATTTCAAGCCTTTGGCAAGCGGCGGTGACTACGAGTGCGGTGAGTTGATCGGCGAATATACCGTGGAGCTCAAGAACGAAGCGGCACACGGTCTCATTCGCGATCTGAGCACCAGCTAATTATTTAGCCCCGCAATTTATTGCGGGGTTATATACGGATGGAATCCCGCGTTATATGCGGGATTCTATCCCCATATGGAGAAAAGAAATGATTACTTTCTTAAACGATGCCGACATTCTTAAGTACGAACCGATACTGTTTGGTGAGCTGCATCTGCCATGGCAGGTGTTAACAGCAGGAACCGGAGGGACGCTTAGCGGAACGACATTTACCGCAACCGGTGCAGATTTTGTAAATGCACAGATCTCAGCAGGTGGAGTCGTCTATCTGCAATCGGCAGATGGCTCTCTGGATGGTGCATACGAGATAGTCTCCGTGGATTCGCCAACACAACTGAGCATTTCGGTAGTCAGGTCGGACTCAGAGGCCGCGGCTGTAGCTCCACCGGCAGCGAGTGACATATCCTACCGTATCAGCACATTCGCACCACAGGCTAATGAGGTCGGATTTCAGTTGACCGAATACTTCGGCATCAGTCCGGGTAATCCTGCCTCCGATATCGATGTTGAGGATGTGCTCGATACGAGTGTGCTCAAGCAGGCATCGGTGTTTGCGGTTATCTCAAGTGTATATGCGAGCTTGGCCAGCAAAGCTAAAGATGAGAATTTCTGGAAGAAGAGTCTGTACTATCAGAAGCTTTTCGCCAAAGCAAGGGAACGATGCCGGCTCAGCATTGACGTCGGTTCCGACGGGCTGGCTGATGTCACCAAAGTCGGAGCTTCAGGAAGGTTAGTGCGGGATTAATTTGGCAAGAGAAGACAAATGAGAGTGACTTTAGACGAACAAACTTTATTCGACGAGCAGAAATTGGAGATTGAGGTTGGAAGCTTCAGCCGAGACTCGATAGAGAAAGCGGTGCCGGGACTGGATGGAGCTCTCAGCATAGACCTGGGACAACGTGCCAGGAAGATAAAACAAACAGGCGTGCTGCGAACAAAAAGCAGAGCACAAATGAATGACAGAATCAACGCAATATCAGCGTATATGGACGGTGACACGCACACATTGACAACA
>CAZQXE010000105.1:8902-10844 GCA_964597115.1 uncultured Pirellulales bacterium
CAGAATCAACGCAATATCAGCGTATATGGACGGTGACACGCACACATTGACAACATGCGACGGCGAAGAATTTGACAATCTTCGAATGGATTCTTTCACAGTAAACAATAAACGGACAGACGGGACCGGCATAGTCGTCGATTATGAAATCATTTATACGCAATTGGTTTAATATCACTCACTATGCTTAGCCCCTGGTTTACTGAGAGATTATAAAAAAGGATAAAAGCACTAATGACACTTATCAGCAGCGGAATAGAGACAGTCAGAGCATATGAAATACCCTGCGGTATATGGGCAGATGGCGAGCGTGTTGGAACTCCGCGAAGAGCCCTGGTGAGATGGAAGTCCAGCTTGAGTGACAAGTTCCACCAAATCTACGTGAACGGCCAATTTGCAGGAGCAACTCTCGATAATCAGCAAAGACAGATGATTGTCCCGATACCTACGTCTTTTGAATCAGCAGTCAGGATAGAGGTCTTCGCAGTTGAAGCTGAGCAAGCGGATACCGATTTCAGTAGTGAGCTTATCCGGCCCGCGACTGACAGTGGACGTGTGAAAATCAGTCTGTTACGTGGCCAGAATTTACCGATCGATGCGACTGTTGAAATATTCTTTGACAACGGCACGGGTGAAATTGACTACGACAAGTCGTTGAGCGATTCACCAATAAGGATTTGGCCAGCCTGGCAGGACAAAGCAGGGTTTGCAATGGGCAGATTCGGCATTGGTGATTTTGGCTATGAGTCGGCAGCAGCGGTGGGATTCGGAAAGGGAAGCTTCGGGCAAGGCCAGTTCGGTCTTGACGCAGATACGATTGAATGGATAAGCCCACCTCTGCAAGCCGGCATTTACAAATTTGGCGTTAAGCTCACCGATAAAGCAGGAAACCAAAGCAGTGTCAGTGAAACCGAACCAATCACGGTGACACCTGCTGCAAAACCAGCTGATAAGTTGAGCATTGCTTCATTCGATAAACAGACGAATCAACTGGTGTTGGAAGTAACGAATTGACAATAAGAACCTCCAATAAATTAGAGGCTAAATAAGAGGAGATATTTATGAGCGAGGTATATCCGTCAGACAACGAACTGTTGAATATTCAATCCGACAGCCAGACCGGCGTTGAATATATACCGACCGGCACGGCACCTTATTACCTGCACTTTAGAAAATTGCTGTATCGGCTGCTGTTGTCTGCGCAGCGGGCAAATGACCTGAGGGTCTATGACGAAGGTAATCTTAACGTCGGCGTAAAAGCGGGAAAGTTCTGGCTGGGCACAGAACTGATAAATTACGAAGGCTCATCGGGTAATACTTTAGCAGATGATAAGCAGGATATTTACATCTACCAGGATTCGTCCGGTAGCCTTGTAACAAATGAATATAGCAGCTTTCCAGATATGGCAACTACACCGCATATTCGCCTGGCAATAGTATCTACCTCAGGTGGTGACATCGATTCGATAACTGACTGCAGAGCGGGGCATAACATTGTGATTCCATACGGTGCCGGCGGATTGATAAAGACCATCGAGGCACATACCAGCGACGACACACTAACAGCAGCGGAATCCGGCAGTGTCCACAGCAACCTTGGTGCAAGCTCGACAGTTACGCTCACACTGCCTGACTCGGCACCAGCCGGCACGGTCTTTAGATTTGCAGTTCAGGCAGCTCAGGAACTGCGAATCGATCCCGGTACAGCAGTGATTCGGGACGACAGCGGTCAGACAACAGGCAAATATAAATCGGCCAATGCGATAGGTGCCTCACTATCGCTCGTGGCTGATTCGGCAGGCGATTGGGCAACCATTGCTAAGAACGGGACCTGGACCGAGGAAACGTAAAATATGCTTATAGCGGAGTTGTTGGGTACGGGAGTCAAATATGGCAAACGAAATACATGCAGATTATACATCAGGTAATACACTTTACGCGG
>CAZQXE010000106.1:0-10780 GCA_964597115.1 uncultured Pirellulales bacterium
AGCTCCAGACCTTGCCTTTGTGGATATACGAATCAGATGGAGCATTTACCTCATCAATCCGCCAATAATAGGTCTGGCCGAATGCCAGAAGGCCAGTAGGATCATAGGAATTACCACGCTGACCCGGACCGACCAAAAGGCCACGTGGATCATTGGCCCTGTCGGCACTGTTGACGTCTTCTAAAACCGTTCCCAGGTACACATCATGCGTATCGGCATACTGCCCCGGCGTCCAGCTAAGAACCACATCACGGCATACATCATTTTCCTCATCAGCAGGATACGGCACAGAGGCACTTCTCGGATCCTCACCACCAAGCATTACCATCTGAAGCTCTTCCTCCGTCAGCGCCCGGCTGTAAACACGCACATCATCGATCTTGCCATCCCAGTAGCGTCCTGTCGACTCCGGATTGTCACCAATAAACATATTCAATGCATTGGTCCCTATTGGCTCGGTAGTAGTGGCACTCGCATCAAGCAATCCGTCCAAATACACATTGATGTTTTGCCTATCGAACGTTCCGGTTACGTGGTGCCATTCACCTAAAGCAACTGCAGTGACTCCGTCGACCCCAAATGCATCAGGAGCAGTCCAGATAGTCATACCGAAGTGAAATCTCGGATCATAACTCACGATACCAAGTCTCCAGGCGCTTTCACCCTTAGCGACGGCAGCCGACCACTGAGTGGTAGTCGATCTGATAGTCAACCAGGCGGCTACTGTAATCTCATTCATGCTACCAAGGATTTCAGCATCTCCACAGTTAATATAGTCGCCGTCACCGTCAAAATCCAGTGCACCACCAATCACACCTTCTATCCATTGTGGATCACCAATTATGGCGCCGTCGTTGCCATAATTGGACGAGTCAACAGCCACGGTGCCCTGGCCATCATCAAGCTTCCACCAGCCCACAAGAGTCGGGTCGGCGCCTTTAGCAGCGCTCGCTAAAAACAAACCCAGCACTAAAACAAAAGAAACTAAAAAAACCAATTTTCTAAACATAATAGTCCTCCTTCTAACAATAATATTAAATAGTCCACAATACTCTCTGTTATATTTGCCCGGTACAGTTATTTTCGACTCGATACCACCTCCATCTTAGAAAAAATTGAAGCCACGAGCACATCTTCCCTTAAAAAATGTCAAAATCAAATTTACTCAGTCCAGCTTCGGCAGATACAGACGAATATCATCGAAGAACACGTGACCATCACCGCCGGCGGTCGGATTAAATTTATTGCCGAAACCAATGGACATCGAATAGACATTTGCAAGATCCACACCCATATCTACAAAATCCTGCAGGGGGATATTCCATTGCGTCCACTCAGTTATCAACGCCGCGGTTGCGTCATCATTGGTAACTATTGCGATGCCATTGAGAGCAATATACATCGGCTCAGCAGCATTATCCTTAACGCCATGGTACCACAGCGTCAACGTATCAACACCCTCCCGCGTCCAGTCATCATTTAACGACCTGGTCACCTCAGAAAGACCGACACTGTTATCGTAGAAAAACGGCATTGACTGTCTGCCAGTGTGAACAATCTCAGTCTCCATGATGGATTGCTCCGGCCCATCGGTAAAATCTTGTTCCGGATAACCTGCAGAAGAACCGTTGGTTGGATCGCTCCACCCATCTATCCACGTCATGAATACTTCATTCGGTGGATAATTGCTATAGCTCTCAAAGTCGTCGATGACAATATAAGCTATAGGCAAATCTTCTATGACAATCGCATCCGGCTCGGTAATTTCCGCAAGGGACATGCCCTGAGCGAGCCAAATATTGTCGGCGTCACTAACATGGAAGACAATTTCTCCTGCCGGGCTGATTATCATATTTTTACCGGCTACTACGTTCGTCAAATCGATTACACCCGGAGCTGAAACCGTGACTCCGAATTCGCCGACAATCGCCTCCTCGTGCAATCCGTTTATTATTACGTCGCTTTGAGATTCTATATTGCAAAGAGCACCTTCCAAACCCGACTTTGGATTCTCCAGAGAAATGTAGATTATTTCACCATTGATGTTGGGGCACGGATTGCTTTGGTCACTCGCATCCTGTACACCACCCGGACGACCATCGGTTCCGGCGGATGCATTCGTGCCCTTGGCACTTCCACCGAATCCTGCCTGTCCCTGTGAAATATCACTATTATCAACACGTATATCAACACTTACCCAAACCCAGTCTGTGTCAATATCCACATATATGTTACCACTGTCACCACCATGACCGGCATCCTGGTCATCTGCCTTTGAATTACCCCCATTACCGCCATCGCCAGTGCGTGTGGGTCCACTTAGCTCAATCCCGTCTGCAGGGTAACCACATGTAACCGTAATTGAGCCCGAATGTCCACCATTACCACCTTCACCCCCATTGGCACCGGCATCCCCACCATTTCCTCCGTTTCCTGTTAAAACCGTACCACGTTGTGCTACCCCATAACTACCATGAAACCGAATATTACCGCTATTGCCTCCGTTAGTAGCATCATTACCACCATCATTCGACTCTGCACCATTTCCGCCACGGCCGGTTGATATTATAGCTCGTTCCCCTATGACTATACTACCTCCTATACTACCTCCATTATTCCATGTACTTTCAGCCCTGATCGTGACATTACCTGACGAACCTCCTGAAGTGGAAGTATCCGGAGCATTTAATGCATCTCCCGTCTCAACTCTGCCATTAATGGTCACATCACCACCTTTCGATGTTAACTCAATGTCACCTGAGGATATATGCCCTTCCTCGCTTGTACCTGTTGTACTGATCCGCCCACCATTTTCGATCGTGATATCATTCTCGACTTCAATCGCAATATCTGTTGCGGAACTTCCACTCGTAATCAATCCGCTGCCGGTAACAGTTAAAGAGCTTATCTGTTTCGTCCTATCATCGACACTAATTGGGTGATTAACCACAACATCATCAGATGGCTGTGGCGGTACGGCCGCATCAATACTGTTAACTACATTTCCCTGACTATCCCTTGTAACGACTTCCCAGGTGCCTGCATTCTCCCACGCCCCTTTACCTTTCGACTCATATCTTATTACGTTCTGTGCATATAAGCACTGCGTCCCGATGAAGCACGTAACAACCAAACCAATCATCAGCTTGTAAAAAAAGCTCTTGCTCATTTTTGTCTCCTTTTTACAAATTATTTATTTGTATTATTGACGTCGTGACAAACTTCTACTTTTTAGACTCATCAGCCTCGCTATAATTACTGCTATAATACCGGCCTGCGGCTCCGGATTGAGATATGCGGATGAATAACATTGAAATTTACGAATCGGATATTTTTCTGGCATTACACAGACCTGAGTTTCTTAAAAGACCTTTCGCTTCCGTTGTGCTCCTCACTCAACTTTTTTTGCGTTAATTTGTCCGGAAATCACAAGGATTTCACGCATCGGAGAACCAAAAACCCAAAGACCTCAACTCCCATTTATACCAAATTAGCCACCCGTACGTCAAGAAAAACCTTGAATTGTAACATTACCAAAGAATTCCGGTATTATAGCTGTACATGAGACTATTTGGGCTTATAATGCAGCCTGGAATTCAGGCCAATATACAACTAAAGTAGTATTAGCGGATAAAATAAAGTTCAGGTTGAAAGGAACAGAAAATGAAAAATAGTCATTTCGCAAAAGTATCAATTGCCTCTTTACTATGCATGCTATTACTTGTAGCCGGCTGTTACCTCGACATAGGGTGTTGCTCTATGCAGGCAAAATACGGAAGAACGGTCCAGTTGTCAGCACCTCTATCACCCGGCTCAAACTTCGAAGCCAAGACCCATAACGGATCAATTACAATCAACGGTACCGATACTGCCAACTGCAGTCTCACAGCTACTATCGTTGCACGCGCGATGACGGAAGAAAAAGCCAGAATACTGGCCGAAGAAGAAGTAAAAGTAACGCTCGAATCATCCGGCAATGGACTCGTTGTCAAAATCGATAAGCCCAAATATATGCGGAATCGTTCTGTCAGCGTCAATCTTGACATAACAATCCCCAATCAGGCCAACCTGGAGCTTAACACGCATAACGGAGACGTTAAAATCACAGATATCAACGGCCAAATTGACGCCACAACACACAACGGTAAAATCACCGCCGAGAAGGTTACCGGAACTATAGAACTCCTAACACATAATGGCGCAGTTATTTGCCAGGATGTCTCAGGTAATACGAAACTCCGAACACACAACGGGAAAATAAAGGCGTACTATTCCGAATCCGCTCCATCAGTTTGCGATGTATCGATGATAACTCATAACGGCGGTATTGACTTTACTGCTCCATCTGGTTTTTCTGCTGCAGTTGAGGCCTCGACACACAACGGCTCCATAGAAACAAACTTAGCTATTACAGTAATCGGGAAGTTGAGCAAGAGAAAATTAAAAGGCACAATCGGCAATGGCGAAGGTAAACTACACCTTGAGACCCACAACGGCTCAATCAATATCAGGTAACATTTACCTTTAACGCTAACGCAGATTATGAATTACTAAGAAGCCTGTTGGCGGCCGGCTTGGCGCTCGTATTGTTTCACAAACTTTGTCCAGGCTTCTTTATAAACTTCACCGGATATCAAAAAACCATCGTTGTGGCTGCCTATAATCTCGATAAATTCTTTTGGCTCATTCGCGGCTTCGTAGAGCTCCAAACCGAACTCAAACGGTACAACCTCGTCATTTTTACTGTAAATCAGCATCACCGGACAATGAACGTCCTTGATATAATCAATTGTCCTGTAACTGAATCTCGCGCACCATCGAACAGGCATATAAGGGTAAAATTTCTTACCGATGTCAGCGTATGATGTAAAAGCACTCTCGACAATTAAAGCTCCGGCCTTGACCGAACTCGCCAATTGTGCCGCGATACTTCCACCCAGAGACCTGCCAAAGATAATGATTTTCTCGGGCGGCATTTTCTTTACTTCAGCAAGCCATCTGTATGCAGCCTCGGCGTCCAGGTATGTACCTTCTTCACTGGGCTTGCCCTGGCTGTTGCCATAACCGCGATAATCAAAAATAAAACAACTCAATCCTAAATTACAAAAAATATCGATGCTGTCCAGACGATGCATCATATTGCCGCCATTGGCATGGCAGAACAGAACCGTAAATTTCGAACCGGCTACAGGGACATACCAGCCGGTTAGTTCCAGGCCGTCACGACTTTTAAATACTACATCTTCATAGTCAAGCTCCAACTCACCCGGTGTATAGATGACTTCTCGCAATGGGCTATACAAGAATTTAGGCTGCATGATGTAAAGGATCACACCCCATATCCAATAGGCAACAAATAACACCACACCAATATATATCAGCACTGAAATCATAATAATTGACACAACAATTAGTATAAAAGACTCATTGATTGGGGCGTATTTTAATTTGCTCGATAGCATTAAACAAGCTACAATTTCGATGTGATTAAAAGGAGAAAAACAAAATCTGTCAAGATTGGCCCGATAACGCTTGGTTCATGTGCCCCAATCGTCATCCAGTCAATGACTAAAGTGCCTACAGTTGATATTTCACGTTGTGTGAAGCAGATAAATCAACTTGTCCGGGCCGGTTGCCAACTAGTCAGAATCGCGGTTCCCAGACGTGCCGACACGGCTGCTTTTGCCAAAATCGTCCAGAAAATCAATATCCCTCTAATCGCCGATGTTCACTTTAGTGCTGACCGAGCTGTCGAAGCGATAGAAGCAGGCGCTGCCAAAGTAAGGCTCAATCCCGGTAATATAAAAAACCGCAAAGATATCCTGCGAATAATAAACGCAGCCAAAACACACGGCACTGCTATACGAATCGGCGTAAACGAAGCAAGCATTGCAGACTACCACAAGCAATCCGTCCCTATTGAACAACGCACTGCTTTGATGTTAAGAGAGATGAAAAAATATGTCCGGCTCTTTGAAAATCGTAATTTTACCCAATTGGTTCTTAGTGCTAAAAGCAGTAACGCTTTGAGAACCATCGAAATCAACCGCAGCATTGCCAAAACTTTCGACTATCCAATCCACCTCGGCTTGACCCATGCCGGCCTTCCCGAAGACGCCCAGATACCCTCGGCGATTACTTTAGGCACCCTCCTGGCAGAAGGTATTGGTGACACTATCAGAGTCAGTGCAGCAGGTAGTCCCATTACAGAAACCGAAATTGCAAGAAAGATATTGATTGCACTCGGTCATTATGAGCGTTCGAGTCCCGAACTGATAGTGTGCCCAACCTGTGGCCGGGCCGAAATCGATGTTGTTAAGTTAGCCCGCCGTGTCGAAAAAATCCTGCATCGTATCGACAAACCGTTGCGTATTGCTGTGATGGGTTGTATCGTCAACGGTCCCGGCGAAGCCGCCGATGCCGACCTGGCAATCTGCGCCGGCAAGAACAAAGCTTACATTTACCGCAATGGCCGAAAAATCTCCGTAGTCCCGGAAAGCAAAATCATCCCTGCAATATTGAAAGAATTACAGAGAGTATGAAATAATGTGCATAGAAGGGAAACTTCCGGATACATTTTCAGAACCATTCGGTACAACACTTAAAAGGTTCTTTATCGTTGTTGTTTTTAGCATAGCCTTCGGATATATCGAAGCCGCTGTGGTCGTCTATCTTAGACAAATCTTCCATCCTGAAGGATTTTCCTTCCCCTTAACTTTATTCGGCTCAAGTCCGCTCTGGAAGCAGCTATTGCTGACCGAAATCGGCAGGGAAGCTGCTACAATAGTCCTGATATTCACCGGCGCATGGCTTTTTGGTAGAAATCTTCAACAGCGATTTGCTTATTTTCTTATCATCTTCGCAGTCTGGGACATCTTTTATTACGTTTGGCTTAAAGTCCTCATCAACTGGCCCGCCTCTTTGATGGACTGGGACATTTTGTTCCTGATACCCGTTGCCTGGGCTTCCCCTGTTCTGTATCCGGTCCTTATCTCAATTACTATGATTCTATTTGCTTTAGTGATACTGTACGGCAATTCCTGTATGAGACCCGTTAAGGCAACCTTCTTTGATTGGTCCGCTTTCTTTCTCGCTGCTATTATTGTGGTCGTATCTTTTTGTATCGCAGGCCTGCACATCACAGAGAACAATTTCGAATCATACTTCTATTTGCCATTGTTCTCCACTGGCTATCTGCTCGGCGTTGTCGTTTTTATTAAGTGCTTCCTGAAGTCTAAACAAAGAGCATAAAAAAAACACATAGCAAAAAGACCATATCCAATTAATTGATGAGCCGGAGACTTGGAGCGCTTGAATTTTTAGTTTTTGTTTCTATTGTTTCCTGCCGTATTCATTCTGGCCGGCCTTCTGTGCGATTTCCGCTGATCATTTCCGTTCGTCCTTTGCGCAAATCCCTCGAATTTCCCGAAAATCATTTTACCTGCAGAAGTCTGAAGTGAACTGGTTATGCTTATGAGCAAATCCCGTCCGATCTTATTACGAGCACCTTCAACAACAACCATTGTGCCGTCGTCCAGATAACCTATGCCCTGCTCTGCCTCTTCACCAGATTTTATGATTTTGACTTCCATCGTCTCGCCCGGCAAAGCAACCACCTTTAACGAATTGGCAAGATCGTTTATATTTACAACGTCAACCTCACGCACCTGTGCGACTTTGCTCAGGTTATAGTCCGTCGTTGCCAGCTTTCCGTTACAGGCCTTGGTGAACATCACAAGTTTTTGATCAACGCCTCTGACCTCCTCAACCTCAGCAAGCATAGTATCATCAATCTCCACATCAATAACAGAATCCGCCTGCATTTGGTTAAGTATATCAAGACCTCGCCTGCCGCGATTACGTTTGAGCTTGTCGGCTGAATCCGCTACGAGCTGCAGCTCGTTGAGCACAAAACGCGGGACAACCAAAGGAGCGTCAAACAGCCTGCTCCGGCACAGGTCTACTATCCGCCCATCAATGATTGCCGAAGTGTCCAGAATCAGAGGTCTGGCACCCTTGGTCTGTTTGTCAAATTCCACGTAAGGAATTACGAAACGCACATCATCCTTGGTCCGCATAACAATACTGATAACAATATAACATACACATACTCCCAACATCCATTTGATTGCTGTGCTCGCCGGTGCAGTTATACGAATGGCGAATGTATCCATCATCATATCTACAACATTCGCCAGTGCCCAGCTAATAAGTATGCCAACCAAAAGGCCAAAAAACACTCCCGCCAGAGCGCTGAGCTTCTTCTTCGGAGTAAGAACATCCAAAAGAAAAACGAACACGGTCATCCCCAAAGTGCTCCAAATGATAGCACTTACATTCGTTCTGTAAATCTCACTTGAGGGCTCACCATTCTCATCTTTTTCCATTGTTTGCGAACTTATATTCACGAACATAACAGCCACAACAATAATAAGAAAAATGGCTCTGAAAATCCAAAGCAGCTTCATGGTATATGAACCTCCACATTATTATGACGGAATTCTGCTCTTATAACTGTCGGCATTATAACCTGCCTACAGATAGTTATCAACAACCATATTAGTTTCTAAACTAAATTCTTTTTAATACGCTGGTTAGCGTATTCTTGTTTTTAAGTAAATTTGGCACAACCAGAGACTTGGTGTAGTATAGGCAAACGGGGCGAGACGATGTGATATCACACCCGAAATTCCCCTGATAAGCCGGATTAGTCACTATCCAACCAGATATTAAAACTCCCTGTTAAAAATACTTTGACCGGTGAACTTTCTAACAATAGAATCGTATGGACACTACGAAACTCGTTTATATCGTTGTAGAATTATAGGTCCTTGTTGTCGTTTTATTTAACCTGTTTACTGGAGGTCATAATGCAGATTGAGAATCTAAAACATAATAAGAATTTCTTACCTTGTACGGTCATATCGACTCTCTTTTTACTTCTATTCGTCACTCCGCTATCGGCATTGGCACAGGATCCGGACAGCATCGCAGCTCTGCGACAAATAGGTAAAGCTTTTGCATCGATCGCAGAAAAGACCTCTCCGGCAGTAGTCAGTCTCAAGGCCGAAAGAACCGTCACAAGAGAATACTCAACATTTCCCGATGGGCCGTCGACTGATCCGTTTAGCGATGATTTTTTTGATTTTTTCTTCCGGCGACGTTCTCCCCAACAACGCCCACAACAGCGCAGATACCGTGAACCCCGAACAGCCCAGGGCTCCGGATTTATCATAACGTCCGATGGTTATATTCTGACAAATAATCATGTGGTCGATGGTGCAGAAAAAATCGAGGTCGAACTGACAAATGGCCGAAAGTTTACTGCTGAAATCACCGGGACCGACCCGGATTCCGACATAGCCGTTGTTAAAATCGATGCCACAAATCTATCTTATCTTGAACTTGCAGACTCCGACAAGCTCGAAGTCGGCGAATGGGTGCTTGCTATTGGAAATCCGCTCGGCCTAAGTCATACGGTAACCGCTGGAATCGTAAGCGCCACAGGCAGAAGCGGTTTCGGCCTGGCTGATATTGAAAACTTCATTCAGACCGATGCTGCGATAAATTTCGGCAATTCCGGCGGCCCTCTAATTAATCTTGATGGAAAGGTTGTCGGGATTAATACCGCCATCGCAGGCTCGACCGGCAATATTGGAATCGGCTTTGCAATACCCATAAATATGGCCAAATACGCCTATGAGCAGCTCATTGAAAGTGGGACCGTTGAGCGTGGTCTGCTTGGCGTCAATATACAGGAATTAACGCCCGATACAGCTCCGTTCTTTGGCCTGGAAGAAGACGCTAAAGGCATTCTCATTCCTAATGTCACTGAAGGTTCAGCAGCCGATAAGGCAGGGCTTACACCCAACGATGTTATTCTCGAGGTTGACGGCGAGCCGGTAGAAACGGTTGCTGAATTGCAAAACCGCATAGCAATGCTCAAACCCGGCACTCAAGTCGAATTAACTATATGGCGCGACGGGAAACGAACTAAGCTCGATGTTAAGCTCGGCAAACGTTCATCAATGAATGAACTTAACGGCACTCTTACAGAAGAAACAACTAAAGAATTGGGTTTTACGGTCGAGAACCTGACCGAAGAATTAGCCGCCCGTTTCGGCTATGAGGACCAAAAAGGAGTCATCGTCAATCAGGTCGAGCCTGGCTCGCAAGCTGCCCGAGAAGGAATTGTACAGGGGGCGTTAATCAAAACAGTCGATAAGCAGCGAGTCAATAATACAAAAGAATTTAACGAAGCGATTAAAAAAGCCAGGAAAAGAGGCCGAACACTGCTGTTGGTACAGAAAGGCCGATATATGCTCTATGTTCCATTGAAGTTATCCAACAATTAAAAGGTTGATAAATGTTCTTAAAAAAATCATTAAGCCCCGCTATAAGCGGGGCTTTTTTTTCGAAGGAAGTAACTCAAATCGTAAGGAATTGTCCTAAACAGGCATAACAGAGAAACGAAGAAAAAATTTTAAAACTATCAATTTCCATCGTAAAACAAGAGTGTTTTGGCGCGTGACCGAAACATGGTTCATCGTTCTATTTTAGAAGGAGGAATATTATGCATAAGAACTTGATCTATTCAATGTTTCTTATTATTTAACTTGGCGTAACAAGCAGCGTTCAGGCAGGGCTTGAACCCTTTAGTATACCGCCGGCGCATGATGTGGGGCTTTGCAATGACGACAGCATTGGGCCCGACTCAGCCGACCGTGGTTCTGGTATACACATACGCGATACCGAAAATCCTCGGCGCCGAGTGGCATTA
>CAZQXE010000107.1:0-10756 GCA_964597115.1 uncultured Pirellulales bacterium
GCCCAAACAATTCGCTTTCAAGCAATCCCTCGGGAATGCCCCCACAATTGACTGGCACAAACGGTGCTGAGGACCGGACGCTGCTGTAGTGAATAGCTCTTGCCGCAAGCTCCTTGCCTGTACCACTTTCTCCGGTAATGAGCACGGTGGCTGACGCAGACGAAGATTTACCTATGGCAGTGAAAACCTCGCGCATCCCTTCGGAACTCCCGATAAGTCCTTTATGGGCAGGAACTGCTTGGTCAGGTTTAGTACGTCCAGACCTACTTACCCTTGCTTTGTCCAGCACACGCTGAACAGCAGATAAAAGCTCAGCGTCAGTGAAAGGTTTGGCTAAAAACTCCTCGGCCCCGGTTTTGACTGCTTCTACTGCTCCCTCAATCGACGGATAGCCTGTAATCATCATAACCTCGGTATCTCTAAAATTTTCGCGAATATGCCGCACCAGATCCATGCCACTAACGTTGGGCATCTTAAGGTCGGTGATGACCAGGTCCAATCGCGTCTGCTCGAGAATTTCAATTGCCTCAGAGACACCAGGTGCCGTGAAAACCTGATAACCTTCTGTTGTCAGATTTCGCTTTAGAACCTCCAGTGTGCTTGCAGAATCATCCACTATTAAAATGCGTTCTTTTGCGGTAAACATATTAAATATTTTTCTCAGTATCTATTGGCTCTCTCACCGGCAATTGAATTTCGAACCGAGTACCACCGCCGGGTTCGCTCTTAACATCAATTGTACCATTGTGAGCGGTAACGATTCCATATACAACAGGCAAACCCAAACCAGTTCCATGACCAATATCCTTTGTCGTGAAGAATGGGACAAAAATTTTATCAAGAACTTCTTTACTCATACCAGTGCCCGTATCTTTTACAATCAGATAAACATTATGATCGGAAAATCGCGTCTGAACTGTGATCTTGCCCGTTCCCGGCATTGACTGCAAGGCATTTACAACCAAATTAACAAGAAGCTGGTTCAGTTGCCCCGGATCGGCTGTAATTTCAGGCAGGTCCGGCGAAAGCAGACGAATAAGTTCTATACCTTCCTTAGCACATCGAGCTTCGAAAAAATAAAGCCCATCTTGCACTGCCTGGTTGAGATTGACGTGCGTTTTGTGAGGCGGAGCTTGTCGTGCAAATACCAGAAGCTTCTGGATAATCTCTCGTGCGTGCAAAGAAGCTGTTTCGATTTTTCCAATGTCCTGCTCAGCTGAATCCGGAAGTCCCGGACACTTCTTTGCTAACTGCGCAAAGCCAAGAATATTTCCCAACGGTTCATTTAGTTCATGAGCTACACCCGCGGCAAGCATCCCGATTGTCGCAAGCCGATCGGCATGTAGAAGCTGATTATGCAGCTTCAGTTTGTCTTTCTCTGCCTGTTTTCGTTCAATAACTAAAGCAACCTGCCTGGCTACAGCGTTAATTAGATTGCGTTCTTCCTTGAGAAATGGACCCTCATCAAGATCGGGCTTTTCCTCTACATAAACCAGCTCAACAATTCCTCGTGGCATACCTTCGGCAATAATCTTCGCCGTCTGCTTCTGACGACATTCACAGAAGCCCTGGGTCGTGTAGGATATTCCATCCAAAATTATTCTCGCAAAAGCGATTTCGGGGTATTGCCAGGCAGGAGGAAGAAGCTCAACAATGCCTTGGATGATTTCTTCCAGCGACATATCTGGCTGGCTGGCTATCTGAGCCATCCCGTAAAGACACGTTAGCTCCTTAACCCGCTCGGTTAAAGCTGCCTTTGCGGAGTATGACAACTGCTCATCTACCATTAGTATCCTCACATGTTAAGTAGAATTACAAAGTAAGGAATTTTCTTAGTTCTCTCTATATTCGGCTATTATATTTGGCGGATTCAACTCCCAAGTGCAACTGAGTCAAATCCTGTTTTGTTATCCTGTTAATTTTTTCCGTTCATAAAATACTTCATTCGGCGTCAAAAAGCCAAGTGATTTTCTGGGGCGACCGATTCATGGTCCGTTAGTTTTGTTCCGTATTGGTGCAAACCTGAAGCATCTGGAGCACGAGTGGAGTGAGCTTACAGCCAGTCGACAACCGGTATTTGATTTACCGCATGACTCAAGACAGAGTCAAAATTCGTGTATACTTTGTTTGTCAAATCTGGCGAGGAATGTTCCAACAATTTCTGTGTGACAGCAGTGGATACGCCGTTCTGGGCGAGAATAGAGCCAAAGGTCTTGCGTAGATCGTGAAATTTAAAGTCAGCCAAACCAACCTTTTGACGTATCTTCTCCCATCTGTACTGGCTGGAACGATCATTGAATAATTCCTCTTGTTCAGCATCTAATCCGGAAACATATTTCTTAAGCTCCGCCACGATCGGAACCGGTACAGGCCGTGAGCCCATGCTTTTTCTGGTCTTTTTGCTCCGCGTAGTGGCATAGCTGTTTTCAAAGTCAATATCAGGAATTCTCAATGACTCAAGGTCACCGCGTCTCAGACCTGTGCCCAAAGCCAATAGAATTCTCATCCTCATCGTTTGACACGTTTTGGATGCTAAGAGCAGTTTTCTAATCTGAGTGTTAGTCAGGGATTTCACAGGTCTTTCATCTTCTTTCAATTGCCTGATTTCTATTTCTCCATTCACGTACCTGTTTTTTCTGCACCAGCGAATAAACGCCTTCAGGTTCCTGACGTCCTTATTGAGCGTTGGACACCTTACCTCGTTACCTCTCTTGAGTATGAACTTGTCAATAGCATCTTGTGTAATATGTTAGGAAATAAAAGTAATCGGTTGTCCACGCCTGAGACGGGGGAGAGAAACAGGCGGCGGGCGGATTCGAACCGCCGAATAACGGTTTTGCAAACCGTCGCCTTAGGCCTCTTGGCTACGCCGCCAGTTTAAGTTCACAAATCAACTTGATTTCTGTCATTTTGTGAGTTATCCGAGACAATCTCAAAAAGCCATGGATTTCGAAAACGTCCAAGGCAGCCTGCGATAAAGCCCGGAAAAGCGATGTTTAACATTAAAAAACAGCATAATTCAAGCCATATTTACACGTAATTTCCAATTTGAACAAGGAAATTATCGATGATTTTACCCCAAATATTAGCAGATTTTTCAAAATTACGGCGAATTTCCAGCAATATTCGAACCACTAAAAGCGTCTGATACTATTATAAGAGCACAGGAACAGTTCTTAATCTGTCTCTTTGTGCTTTTTGTGTATAATAATGATGCTTCTACGGAAGCTCAGTAAAATCTTAGATTTAAGAAATGGCTTATGCAGCAGAAAACTATGTCGGAGAAAAATTTGGTGATGTGGAGATTTCGGCCTTTAACGTTTGCGTTCCGGATACTTTATACCCTTGTCATCGTCGGCATGATTACAGGATGCCGCAGCCCTGAGAAATACAAAGCTCAGGCCGATAAAGAAGTCTATAATATTATCGATAACAAATGGCAGGACGGTTTCGGTCAAAAGACAAATTATCAAATCAGTGACGCAGATCCGAACGAAGTCAAGGCTGTAAAATTAATACCTCCATCGACAGCTTTAACCCTTCAACAGGTAGTCGAAATCGCCACAAAATATAACAGGGAATATCAAAACCAAAAAGAATCGCTTTATCTCAGCGCACTCGATTTAACGCTGACTCGGCATCGGTACGCAATGCAGTGGTTTGGAACCGTCGATGCCGAATATCTCAAAGCCGCAGGCGTGGAAGATAATACGGTCGGATCAGGTGCAGGTTTTAATCAAACCCTGCTTTTAGGCAAAGGTATTACAGTCGGTGCCGGTCTGGCGATTGATTGGGTACGTTTTCTCAGTGGTGACTCGCATACAACATTAGGTTCTGTTCTAAGCGCTACTCTGGCAGTACCATTACTGGGTAGCGGCGCCGGCAAGGCTGATCTGGAGAACCTGACTCAGGCCGAGCTAAATGTCTTATATCGAATACGCTCATTCAATCGTTACCGCAAAACATTTGTAGTCGGCATTATCAATGAATATTATCGTGTTTTACAACAAGAAGAGAGAGTAGCGATTAGCGAGGCCAGCTATCAAAGACAAATTGAAAGTACAAACCAACTGAGGATGGAAGTCGAAGTCGGTCAAAGAGCCCAATCCGATGCCGATGAAGCTGAGCAGAGATTACTAACTGTTAGAAATAATCTCGTATCAGCTCAACAAAACTATGAGCAAACTCTCGATAATTTCAAAATCAGACTATCTTTTCCGACAGACGCCATTATAAGGCTGGACCCAAATGAGTTACAAGCTCTGGAAACAATCGGAATAAGTCAGCCGGAGTATATTGTAGAGGATGCAATTGAGATGGCATTAGTTCGGCGTCTGGATCTTGTCAATACCAGAGACGAGCTTGATGACGCCAAGCGAAAACTTACTTTAGCCGCTGAAGGACTTGGTGTACAACTAAACCTGATTGGCAGCGCTGACGTCGATTCAAATCCCCAGACCGATTATAGCAGGTTGCAGTTTCATGAAGGCACATACTCGCTTGGTCTTGAAGCAGACTTGCCGCTCGATAGAAAAGCCGAACGCAATGCCTATCGAGAAGCCCTGATATCCGTACAGCAGCAACAGCGGGGATATGATGAAGAGGTTGATAGAATCAAACTGGACGTACGACAGGCTTATCGCGATCTCGAGGAGACTTCCGAGAATTATAGAATTCAAAAAGTCGCCTTGGAACTGGCCGAAAGGCGAGTCGAAGAGCAGAAATTGCTGTTAGAATATGGGCGAGGTACAATACGACTTTTACTGGAAACAGAAGATGATTTAGTAGAGGCTCAAAATAATCTAACGGACGCTTTAGTTCGTCACACAGATGCCAAAATGAGCTTTTTCAGAGATATTGGTATTCTTGAAGTAAGACCGGATGGAATGTGGGAGCAAAGCATAAAATGACAAATAATCAAAACAACCAAAAATTGAATGTCTCGCAGAATCGAAATCAAAAAGCTGCCAAGGCCCGTACAAAGCGGCTGTGGGTGGTCATGATCTTTATTGCAGCAGCCCTGACAGTTGCGGTTTATGTGGCAGCATCAAGAAAAACTAGCATAGCATCAACCAACACCGGCACTTTCACCGTGCGTAGAGATAATTTGGCCATTATTGTCACCGAAGGCGGCAGCATCAGGGCCCATAAATCAATACAATACAAATGTCAGGTCGAAAGAAGAAGGGATATAAGTGAGGTATCAATACTCAAAATCGTCCCTGCAGGAACATACGTCACTCAAGAAGATGTAGATAACGGTATGGTGCTGGTGGAACTGGATTCCTCGGTTTTGGAAGATCGTTTGGTACAAGAGGAAATGGAGCTTACCAGTGACCAGGAAAGCGTTATTTCACAGAAAGAGGCCTATGAAATTCAGTTATTAGATAATGAGAGCGCTATCTCCAATAATAAATTGGAAGTAAGGTTTTCCCTGATGAACCTCCAGAAATATCTGGGGGGAGAACTCGCAGAGAAGTTGACAAAGGATGTAAACGAAGCATCAAACCTTTCTGAACATATATCTCCGTTTATTGAGGAAATTATTAACGATCCAAATATTTTAACTGGATCGTCTTCCTGGCAGGAGATGAAAGAGTTACAGGATGAAATTGTCATGGCCGAGGGTAATTTAAAAACCGCACAGGACACCTATACCGGAACCTTAAAGCTTCACGACGCTAATTACGTTTCCGATCTTGAGCTGGATAGAGACAGACTGAGTGTAACAAATCAGACTTTTCGAGCGGAGAGTGCCAGAGTGTCTCTTGATTTATTTATGCGTTATGATTTTCCGAAAAACACCGAGCAGTACCTTAGTGATTACATTGAGGCCATACGCCAATTAGAGCGGACGCATGCACAGTGCCGTTCAAGAATGGCGCAAGCTCAGGCAAGGCTCAGTAACAACCAATCAGATTTTAAAGAGCAAGAAGAGCAAGTCAAAGAATTAAAACAGCAAATTGAATATTGTACAATAAAAGCAAAAGCCCCGGGACTGGTCGTATACGGAACCGGCGATACAAGCGATATGTACAGAGCTATGCGAGGCAGAGGGGGAGGTATGAGCAGTGGAATTATTGCCGAAGGTGAAGTAGTCTCCGAAGGGCAGGCGATTATTTCAATGCCCGATACGGCGGCAATGGTTGCCGAAATCGGCGTCCATGAAACCGAGGTTGATAAGATTCGTACGGGTCAACCTGCAACTATTGTTATGGATGCTTTTCCCGACAAGGTATTACAAGGCGAAGTGCTTGAGGTAGCACCGCTGCCCGACCAGCAACGTGGCTGGATGAATCCCGATCTTAAGGTCTACGAAACGCTGGTTAAAGTAGATGGCAGCCATGATTTTCTTAAAAGTCGAATGTCATGCAAGGTCCAAATTCTCGTCCGGCAGTTGGACGATATTTTAGTTCTGCCTATTCAGGTAGTGTCAAATCGCCGGGGCAAAAAAGTCTGTTACGTAATGACACCTCAGGGTTCACAAGAACGTGAAGTGCAAACGGGAGCCTTTAACGATACTTTTGTTCAAATTGTTGAAGGATTAAAGGAAGGCGAAGATGTTCTTCTCAATCCTCCGCTTTTTAGTGAATCAACCGGCGCAGATGCATTTCAAAAACAAGCACTTCCGGAAAGAAGACCCGGTCCAGGTGCAACTGATGTGAATGACACAGCGATTCAGGGCCAGTCGGAAGACCAGCCCCAAAGGAGAGCAAGACGGTCCGAGGATGGGGATATGCAGGGCGCACGTAGTGACAGACAACGTGCGGATGGAGAATCACCACAAGGTGCAGGGCCACCAATGGGCATGCAGCTTGAACTGACAGACGAAGTGATCGATCGCATAATGGGTGGTATGGCAAAGTTTGATCCGGAAAGAGCGAAAGAACTCGAAAATCTGCGGAAAAGCGATCCGGAGAAGTTCAAAGCAGAGCTTAAAAAACAAATGCAGGCTTTTGGTGAAAGGATGAGGCAGGGTAGAAGCGATATGGGACAAGGACAAGGCAATATGGGGCAAGGACAAGGCGATGCAGAAGGCAGACAAGGCAGACGAAATCGTTCATCTCGAGAAGAATAATTCGTCAATACTGGTGATGGAAAAGTTGTGTAAGAATTACCTGCTCGGCACAGTGGAGCTACGTGTCCTGCGGGAAATTGACCTGACCATCAAAAGTGGCGAATATGTAGCGATTATGGGCCCCAGCGGTTCAGGCAAATCTACGTTGCTCAATATGATTGGCTGCCTCGATCGCCCAACCAGCGGAGATTATCTGCTCGGAGGGCAGAGTGTTTCGATGCTTGATGACGATGAGCTGTCAATGATACGCGGCACGCGTATCGGTTTTGTGTTTCAGTCGTTCAATCTGATTAATCAGCTCAATGTCGTGGAGAATATACAGGTTCCGATGTATTACCAGGGTCTCACTGAGCACGAAAGTGCCGAGCGTGCGATGGAATTAGCTACAATGGTAGGTCTTGGTGACAGGGTCAAGCACCGACCTTCGGAACTTAGCGGTGGCCAGCAACAACGGGTAGCGATTGCCAGAGCGCTGGCAAATGATCCGCTGATTGTCCTGGCTGATGAGCCAACCGGGAATCTTGACTCTGAAAGCGGTTCTGAGATACTGACTATTCTCAACCGTTTGCATGAGCAGGGTAAGACCCTGATAGCCGTAACTCACGATGAGGGTATCGCAGCAGGTGCCCAAAGAGTCATACGCCTCCTGGATGGGCGTATTAAAAAGCAGGAATATAATTAAGCGGTAAACACATTATGTTTCTTTTTCGTCTTAAACGCACATTTAAGTTGGGTATTAAAAGCCTTTGGATGCACAGGCTTCGCTCGACACTGACGGCATTAGGCATTATCTTCGGTGTCTCTTCAGTAATAGCCATGCTGGCCATAGGTGAAGGGGCCAGTCAGGATGCGCAGGAAAAAATCGCCCAGCTCGGTAGTAAGAATATTATTATAAAAACCGTGGAACCTCCTGAAGATCAATCATCCGGAAGCCAACAGCAAGTTTTGAAAGAATATGGTCTGACCTATGCCGACGCCGAACGTTTCCGCAATGCAATACCAAACGTTAAGGTTATAGTGCCGAATCGCCGTCTTTTAGAGCAGGCGCAATATCGTACTCACAGGGCATCCATAGAGGTCGTCGGTACAGTACCGTGGTATCCTGAGATATCATCGACCCGGGTAAAATACGGGCGGTTTCTAAGCAACATAGATATGCACTACAAAAGAGGCATTTGTGTTGTCGATGAAAAAATAGTCGACGCACTATTTGGTTTTGACGACCCGTTGGGCCAGGATATAAAAATTGCGAGTGACTATTACAAGGTAGTTGGTATTGTCACTGAACAGGCTAAATCCAAAACCACAAATGGTCTTGAAGAAAAGGATGCCACAGGAGCAAAGAAGGTCGGCGCAAACTTAGGCAGCATTTATATACCTCTGAATACGGTTCGGAATCGTTTTGGCGAGATGTCCCTGCAGATCACCTCAGGTAGCCGCAATATAGAAAAAGTTGAACTGCAGGAAATCATCGTGAAAGTCAGCGAAATAGACCAGGTGTTGGGGACACGTCAGAGCGTTCAGACGCTGATGAATCGATTCCACAAGAAAAATGACTATGAAATTACCGTTCCACTGGAGCTGATGAGACAAGCCAGGGAATTTCAGCGCATCTTTACTATCGTTCTCGGATCAATCGCTGCGATTTCACTTTTGGTCGGCGGTATTGGAATTATGAATATTATGCTGGCCACGGTAAGTGAACGGACGCGAGAGATAGGCATTCGCCGGGCCCTCGGAGCAAAGAAGCGTGACATTATCTTCCAGTTCCTCTCAGAAACGTTAATTCTAACATTGTCCGGAGGCATCCTTGGAATAATTTTGGGTTCTCTAATCCCGTTCCTCGTTACTTATTATGGCGATATGCGTACGGTTATCACGACCAGTTCATTAATCTTGGCTTTCGGTATTAGTGCCGGGGTTGGAATAATCTTCGGCTTATATCCGGCCTATCGCGCTGCAAATATGGATCCGATCGAATCGCTGCGACACGAATAAGGTCTTCTTTACGGACTTTCTATCTAAAATAAAATCACATCATGCCCATATTCCAAATCAGAAGCATCCATGATACACCAGCATTATTATCAGTTAATTTTTAACTGATCGACACATCGTTCTTTGTTCCCATATATTCTGCGATAATTGGGTGTTTGTCTTTTTACCTGATTTCGGCGTATCTTTTCTCTTCTCGTGATCAAATAGCTTTTTTACTAATTTCACTGCTCATTTAGACCGATATTAGACTTCTAAGAGGTTCCAAAAAGACAAAATACCTAAGAAACTTACACAGAGCATTTCGAAGGGTAGATACAAATGTTAGGATTATTTAAGTCGAAAAAGAAAACCGAACGAGCCAGGATACTTGTTGTTGACGACGAGCCTGATTTGGTTGATACAATCCAACGCAGACTTGAATACTTTGACTGGGATGTCACTACTGCCTCCAACGGAAAGGAAGGGCTGGAAAACGCATTAAACGAAAAGCCGGATCTTATAGTGCTGGATATCGATATGCCGGTTATGAACGGTCACGAGATGCTTAAGCAACTCAGAGAGCATCCGAACTTGAGAGATATTCCCGTAATAATGTGCACTATGTCCGACAAGGTGCAGGATATCACAAAGGCTTCATCCAATAACATTTGTGATTATCTTACCAAACCATTTGATTTTTCAGATCTAACGGAAAAAATTACAGCAGCTCTGAAATCACGTAGTGGTTAGAAGCAGATTCATAGCTATTGTAAAAACCATTTTGGAGAAATATTATGTCCTCAGAAATTAAGAATTATAACCAATCGACCGGCAATACCGCAGTGTCCGAAAGAAACGAGCCTGGAAAAGCCGCGGATATTATGAGATGCGGTGTGACTACTATCAGAAAAGAAAAGTCGGTTTATGAAGCCATAAAGATTTTAGTCGAGAAGAACATCAGCGGCTTGCCGGTTGTCGACGACACAGGTCTGGTCGGTATTATCTCCGAGAAAGACGTATTAAAATTGATGTTCGAGACGGAGTTCATCTCCGGCAGTGTTGAGGACTACATGACTCGTAACATCGTCACTTTCGACGAGCAGGACAGCCTGGCCGACATTTGTGACTGCCTCATAAAAAACCATTTTCGAAGAGTGCCGATATTGCATGAGAATAAATTGTCAGGGATTATCAGCAGAGCAGATCTCATAAAAGCCAACAAAGACAAATTCGAGCCGCAAGTTATAGCCGAGAAATCCAAAGAACAAAAAAAGGTTCTTTTGGCAAGAGACATTATGAAGTGCGGTTTGATTACCGTACAGAGGCAAACGCCGATATATGAAGCCCTGGAAATACTTGCTTCAAGGCATATTACCGGTCTGCCCGTTGTTGATGACTATATGAACCTGGTGGGTATTATTTCAGAGAAAGATATGCTGAAGCTGCTCTATGATCCGACGGTAAAGCCCGGAAAAACAGAAGACTTCATGACCGAAGAAGTGGTTAGTTTCAATCATGATGATAGTCTGTCCGATGTTTGTGACTGCCTTATAAACAATAACTTTCGAAGAGTGCCAATACTCAATCAGGGCAAGGTTGTCGGAATTATCAGCAGAGCGGATGTTATGGTATGCGTCTTAAAAAACAAATCGGCTATTTTTGAAAACAAGAAAAACTAATCGTACATCAAACAAAATTCTC
>CAZQXE010000108.1:0-10715 GCA_964597115.1 uncultured Pirellulales bacterium
GGATCCTGTGGCTGATTTGGGTCCTGATCGGGGGTCTGCTGTTGTTTTTCCTCAGTCTGGTTCGGGTCCTGCTGGGAACCTTGTTGTTGCTGATCCTGTTGCTGTTGCTGATTAGGGTCTTGCGACTGATTTGGATCTTGTGGCTGATTCGGATCCTGCTGTTGTTGGTTCTTAAGCTCATCGAGTATATCTTTGATAATCAGCCGGGCCACCTCTATGTTCTTCGCTGCCTTTTCATTTTCCTGTTCGATATCCAGCACATCTCTCCATGAGCCGATAGCGGTTTCCAAATCCTCAATCGCCTTTTGCAAATTCGAGTCTCTTTGTTTGGAGCCTTGCTGAAAATATGAATTGCCGAGGTTGTATTTCGACTTCGAAACTAAATTCATGTCTTTACTTTCAGCGGCGACTTGCCTATACAAGTCTATCGCTTTGCCAAGGTCATCGAGTTTGTAGTAGCTATTGGCTTTATTGAATTTCGGTTCCAAAACCTCAGGTGCTTCGACAAGTGCCTCATCGTACTTATTAATTGCTTCATTGAAATTTCCCTGCTCATAAAGTTTATTTCCCTGCGATGTGGAAACTCTGGCAGAATCAGCAACGGCTGTTTGCGTTATGACCAGAACCAGCAATAGGTGTAAATATATTTTATATTTTCCTGCGTTCACTTATCAAAGCCTCGCAAATAAGAAGGACCAATCCTAAAGCTACAAATATTTGAAATTTCTCATCGTATTTAAGCATTGTTGTCGATTCAAGCTCACGTTTTTCGGCTGAGGCGATCAGGTTCTCATAGATTTGGCCTAAATCCAAGGTTGTTCCCGGTTCGACCGATAGATATTTTCCGCCATCGGTCACATAGACGATATTCCTCAATAAATCGCCGCCAAGCTTAGACCAGACTTCTTCGCCGTTGTATTTGAGAAAAGTTTTCTCGCCCTTCGGGCCGGTAATAGGAATGCGTGAGCCTTCGTTCTCATCACCAAGGCCGATTGCTATTATTCTTATGCCTTCGGCTGCGGCTTTTTCAGCGGCCTGAACCGGAAAACTCTCATAGCCTTCGTGCTCTTCCCCGTCGGTGATTAATATTACATCTTTATATTCCCTGCTCTTTTTGTCGAAAACTTCCTCGGCTGCTTTGCGAATAGCGTCACCTATCATGGTGCCGCCTCTGCTGGTGCTTTCGGTGGATATATCAGCCAATGCCATTCTGACAAAAGCGTAATCCTGAGTCAGGGGGCATTTTATAACGCAGTTGCCTGCGAATGTGACGATAGCAATTCTGTCTCCGGCTAAAGTTTCCAACAGGTCGGCGATGGCTATCTTGGAGCGTTCGAGCCTGTTCGGCTTGATATCCTCAGCCAGCATCGAACGGGATGTATCCAGCAATATACAGATGTCTCGGCCTCGGCGTTTTATCTTTTGGGCCTGTGGATTCCATTTCGGCTCGGTTAGTGCCAACACAATACTGATAAAAGCTGTCACCAGCAAAAATGCTTTGAAGATTTGCTTTTTCAGACTTACTGAGTTATTGATTATCTTGAGCATTTCATTGCTGGCAAGCACTTTAAGTGCGCTGATTTTTCGCCAGAAGCACCAGATATACACTGGCAGCAAAACGACCGGCACAGCGAATAACAACCATAATGCTTTATCATTACCCAGATTCATAAGTGTCCTTATGCTTTTTCTGTCACGGTATCTTACGAAATATCGTGCAGCTTGCTAATGCTTCCAGACTTAATATTAACAAAGCTGCTAATGTCCACGGTCCAAAACGCTCTGCGAATTGTGTATATTGGATAGACTTGACTTCGGTCTTTTCCAATTCGTCTATTCTTTTGACAATCTTGCGAAGTGCTTCTGCATCATCAGCCCTGCCGTAAAATCCACCGGTACCTTCCGCTATTGCTTTTAGCAATCCTTCGTCAAGATCCTGACCGACTGGTATTCTGAATGTTCTGCCCAGCAAGTCCGTCGTTGTGAAGGCCTGTGACGAGCCGATGCCGATCGTGTAAATTTTTATATCCCATTTTTTTGCCAGTTCGACGGCTTGGCGGGGATCGTATTGTCCGGCGTTATTAATACCGTCGGTCAGCAAAACAATTACCTTGCTCTTTATCTTGAAGCCGCTTTCTTCGGCATCGGAAATCTTTTCGCCGTACAAGGCCAGTTGCGATTTTCTTTGCTGGATTTCTTCTTCAGCCTTTTGCAGTCTTGCCGCAGCCAGGGCAATTGCGTCGCCTATGGCTGTGCCGTCTTCGCTGCGTATGCTGACAATCTCGGTTTTCTTTAAGAACTCGATAAGAACATTGTGGCTGTGCACTAAAGGGCATTTTGTATCTGCGTATCGAGCAAAAGTAATCAGCCCTATAAGGTCGCTGCTTCTTCCGAGTAAATCTTTCTTGTCGCCTTCAATGAAATCAGACAGGACTTTCTTTACAACTTCCAGACGATTCAGTTTCTGTCCGTAGTAGTCCATTTCGGTCTGCATACTGCCGGAGCGATCGACGACAGTTTCTATTGCCACCCCCTCGGTGGAGATTTCTGATAGTACCGTTCCTTTCCTCGGCCGGGCAAGCGCTACTATTAACATCGCTGCACAAACAATTCTCGCTACCATCAGCAACGGCCTGAATCTAATCCGCCACGAGACAGGGCAATGTTTCATATCCACAAGGCTCGGAAATATGACCGCAGCGGTATGCTTCTTGCGCAGCATCAGATACGCCATAAAAGGCAAAAGTAAAAGCAATAACAAAATCCATGGTGAATACAACTGCATTTATGCGCTCCCGATTTCGACTGTCTGTTCGGAATCAATCTTATCTGTCACGTCGACTTTGGTTTCATCTGATTTTGTCTTCTCAATAAAATCTTTAACTAAATCAAAAGTCCTTTGAATTTGTTCGGTTGTCGGACTATGTTTGGCAAATTTTACAAGATCGCAGTGTTTAAGAAATTCTCCAAGATTATTTTTGTCAGGTTCGGCTAATACATCGGCATTTCCTAGTTCGAGAAGAAATTCCTCAGTAGTTCTTTCCGGGGCTCTCAAACTAAAACGGTGCTCAATATAATGCCTTAAGATGTTACTGATTCGTTCGTAAAACTCCTTGATTCTGCCGGCACCTACAAGGTCCTCTTTAACCAGAGCTCTCAACCTTTCATAAGCAAGCTCATGGGCCGGTTTAAAAGTTCTGATAAACTTTTCTACTCGTTTACGTCGCAGATAGAACCAAAATCCTACGGCAGCAATAAGAACAGCCGCACTTAATACCCAAATCCACCGAGAGGAAGCTTCTTCGGGCATCTGAACGACATCTTCAATGTCAGCTATTTTCAATTCAGCTCGCTGCTCGCCGAGCAATGAGGTGACCTCTATCTCTATAGGCTCGGTAGTAAGCTCGTATTTCTTGTCTTCGGTACTGTTGACATCGTAAAATACGAATGTAAATGCCGGTATGGAATATGTGCCGGAAAGGAAAGGCTCGAGGCGATACCGGCATCTGCTGACAACGTTGTTATTCGGATCGAGTTTATCACCGAGATTGTCCCAGTCAACAATGCCGAAGTTCTCAAGCACTGCATCAACCTTTGGCATCCGAACTTTGTAATCAGGCTTAATAGTAGCTTCAAACTCCAGTAAAACTGTCTCGGCGATAGTCATCGTGGCCTTGTCGGCCCGAACATGAACAGTTAGAGGTCCTCGCTGGTAATCTTTGTCAATTTCGAATTCTGATTTCCTAGTGTTGTCGTTTGTACTCTTTTCGCAACTTGTGCACAGAAGGAGCGGCCCGCAGAAAAGCAGGATAAATATAATGAACGTGTTCTTAGCTGGTTTTCTTTTCATGTTTTTCCGTATCACCGCTATTTGTTTACTCCATCAGGTGTATCTTCGGCTTGAGGCTTATTTGAGCTGCTCAGCACTGAGGTGTGAATAATTACATTAAATTTTTCCATCAGTTGTTCTATATAGTCACGCTGAACGTCCTGGCTTTTCTGATTTGCAAGCATCAATACGACCTGCTGTTTTACTTCATCAAGGCTTTTTTGTCGTTCGCCGGTTACTGTTTCTACTTTGACAATTTCCCATCCCTTTTCAGTCTTAAATGGTTCGTCGAGCACTTTTGGAGCATCAACTGCAAATATTTTACTGTTAAGCTTGCTGTTGATGCCGATACCGGGGACATCGGAACCTTTGCGGATTTCCGCTTCGATTCTGCCGCCGCTTTGTTTTGTATTCTCGTCCTTTGAAAACTGCTTTGCCAGCTCGCTAAAATCCTCACCGTTCTTGATACGCCCAATTAACGCTTTAGCTTGTAGTTCATCTTCGACAAGGATGTGGCTGATTCCTGATTTAGCCGGCTCGACAAATTCGTCTTTGTTGGCTGTGTAGTATGTTTGAATATCCGTCTCTGTAATGTTGATTTTACTTGCAAGCTCCCTGTTCATTATAAACTGACTCAAGGCGTTGCGCATTATTTGGTCAATATGCTTTTTGGCCTGTTGGTTTTCCGTCAATTCTTCCTGCAGGGCCTGTCTATACAGAACTTCCTGCATGAGCCAGGTTTGCAGATAGCGTTGTTTTGCCTCAGTCGCTCTGTATTGTTCGAGCATTTTCTTTTTTTGATCGTTTAGCTGTTCGGCGGTCATGAACATTGCCATCGGTTCCAGTTGACTATCAATATCGTTTTCGATAATTGCATCAAGGTCTGCCTCGGTGATTTTTTCGGCGCCTATCTCGGCGACTATTTTACCACCGGCCGCCGAGGCCGAACCAAGGCTTGTCCGATCCATTAATTCATATCGCAAAGCTGAGAACTTCCCGAGCTTCTCGAAGCACTTCTTAATGTGGGCGCTGATCTGTGGTTTGAGTTCATCGAGTTCGACTACTATTTCACTGCGATAAAAATATTCAATTGCCTGGTCGTAAAGGCTGGCTTTTTCCAACAGTGTGCCAATTTGAAAAAGTATCCTGGCTCGCTCTGCATCGGCTAATTTACCCGCTGCAAGATAATCCTGCCAAACCTTTGCCGCTCTGATGTGCAGGTTCCGTTGGGCGAGCTTGCCGGCCAGTTGTTTGGTTTGTTCGGAAGATAAGGATGAGTCTGCTACATTAGGCGCTTTAATCGGTCCTGCTGGTCTCAAAGCAAGATTTGCGGTGGTCAAACCGACTAAAATCAAAAGCAATACAATTATTATCCAGCTTATGATTGCATTTTTATGTTTTTTCTCAGGTAGCGAAAAATCTAATTTTTCATCCATAACTATCACTCCTTCAGCTAAATATTACCTTCAAGAGCAGTATTATTTGACACTCAATATCGCCGATGTCGCATATGAAAAAATCGAATCATGTCCTGTATGTATGGCTTGTCAGTGCTTATGTTGATACAATCGACATTAATTGTTCGCAGCATACTTTTTAACTCATCAAATCGTTGTGCACTTGTGTTACTATACTGGTTTCTGAATCTTCTGCTGGATGTATCGACGAGGATAATCTGGCCCGTCTCGGCATCGGCAAATTCTATTAGTCCGGCTCCGGGAAGTGCAATCTCAGCACGGTCACGAACTGAAACTGCAATGACATCGTGACGTTTATTAAGAAGACTCAGAGGCTTTTTGAAATCGGCCTCTATGAAATCCGACACGAGAAACACGGTTGCTTTCTTGTGCAAAATCCTGGCAAGATAGTCCAGTGCCTGGGGAATATTTGTTTTTCTCCTGGGCATTTTAAAATACAGCAGCTCGCGAATTAGCCTCAGCATGTGACGGATTCCCTTCTTTGGGGGGATGTACAACTCTGTCTGGTCGGTAAAAATCAGCAGGCCAACTTTATCGTTGTTTTTTGCTGCGGCAAATGCCAGAACCGCACAGAACTCGGCGGCAAGCTCGTTTTTCATCTTATTGACGGTTCCGAAATCGCCTGATGCGCTCAAATCAACAGCGAACACCACCGTCATCTCGCGCTCTTCAACAAATCGCTTGATATATGGCTTGCCGGTACGAGCAGTGACGTTCCAGTCAATGGTGCGGACATCGTCGCCGGGTGTATATTCGCGAACTTCATCAAACTGCATACCGCGACCTTTGAAAACGCTCTCGTATTGGCCGGCAAAACTGGCATCTACGTTCCGAGATGTATAGATTTGAATCTGCCTGATTTTCTTTATTAATTCTTTGGGTATCATCGTATTTCAAAGCCGGATCGGCGATGTATTTATTAAGGTACTTCTATACTATCGAAAATTGTCTTGATAATGTCTTCGCTGGTTTTATCTTCTGCCTCAGCTTCATAGCTTACAATCACCCTGTGACGCAGAACATCGAGGCCGATACTCTTGACGTCCTGTGGAGTAACATACCCCCTTTGCTGAATGAATGCGTGGGCTTTTGCCGCGACGGCAAGATAAATTGTTGCCCGTGGTGACGCACCGTAATTTATGAAGTTGGCCATTTCTATGCCGTATTTGCCGGGCTCTCTTGTGGCGCAGACTATATCAACGATGTAGTCTTTGATCTTCTCGTCGATGTATATCTCATCGACCACGCTCCTGACCTGAGATATATCTTCAAGGCTGATAACCGCTTTTATGTCGAATCGAACATTTGTAGTTGCCATTCTGTCGAGAATCTTGCGCTCGTCGCTTTTATTAGGATAGTCGATTTTCAGTTTCAGCATAAACCGATCCAGTTGTGCCTCAGGCAGCGGGTACGTTCCCTCCTGCTCGATAGGATTTTGCGTAGCGAGCACCAGAAAAGGACTCGGCACGGGAAAAGTCTCGTCGCCGATAGTAACCTGTCTTTCCTGCATAGCTTCCAGCAGAGCACTTTGTACTTTAGCGGGCGCCCTGTTGATTTCGTCCGCTAATATAATGTTGGCAAAAATCGGACCTTTACGGGTTTGGAATTCTCCGTCCGACTGACGGTATATCTGTGTACCAATCAAATCGGCCGGTAAAAGGTCAGGTGTAAATTGAATACGCTTAAAATCCGCGTTTATTGCTCGGGACAAAATCGTCACAGCCATAGTTTTGGCCAGACCCGGCACGCCTTCCAACAGTATGTGCCCATTGGCCAACAGCCCGATGAGCATACGCTCGAGCATATATCGCTGGCCGACGATTACTTTGTCCATCTCTGCAAAAAGTGCCCGTAAAAACTCACTTTTTTCCTGTACCAGATTTCCGATTTGTTTTACATCTGTCGCCATAAAAAATTTCTCCTCTAATAAAACCTCGCTCACCACGAAGTAAGCCACATGAATTTGTGAACAATTATAGACATTTGCTGTCAGAAATATTTTTATTTTTACGTTTTGTAACTACGAAAAGTTCATATTATGCGAAAAAAAACGACGAAACTCAAGATTATACCCATGAGATGTTTATTTGGTCGCTGGATAGGCTCAATCTGCAACTTAAGACTCATTACGTCAGGCAACAATAAATTGCGGGGCGACGATATAATCTAAATATTTGATAGTGTTTTGAGCCCGAAGTCCTTGGTACCGATAAACTTCTGCTTATCTGCGAACTGTCATCCGTTTGAAAGCATCCTCGCCGCCGTTAATCAGATGTATCAACGGTTGAGGCCTGTCAACGCCTTCGATAAATTTCGGCCTGGCCGCCCAGGGCGTAACGCTCAATACTCCGGTCAAATCCATCCAGTGCTGAAGTCGGGCTACCGGCAAATCCCATGTCATGTGGAAGTGGTTAGCCGGCGGATATTGCTTATATTCGGTCATACTTGCATATTTGGGTACTACGAATGTATGTGGCCAGATAGGCGTAGTCAATTCACACATCGCCCTGGCAAGTTTTGCGGGCACTTCAGTCGTACGGGCTTCGTCCCATATCATACTGAACAATCCGGTGACGCTGCTGTAGGCGCATCGAGCTGCTAACCCATCGATTCCCGCCGGAGTCATAAAGCTGACAGCGTTGCCGCCGCCGGGGAAGTAGTTATCCTCGGCCAGAGGCAATGAAATACCGTCCATAATTGTCTTTATCGATGCCCCCGGCCTGGCTGCCCAATCGAAAGAGGCGCTGCCGGAATTGTCACCGTCCACTAAACCTTTCTTGTACCAATCTGCTTTTTTATCAAGTGACTTCAGACCAATTTTCTTAGCAAGTTCTTTAATTTCCCACGCTTCCCAGACTTTTCTAAAGTCCATAAACAAAGGCGGATTTCCGCCGGACAGATGTGTCATAAACAGCATTGTCAAAAGCCCCTGAACATCTGCTTCGGTAGCATACGGCAGGGGGGCCTTTCGACCGTTATGGTCGAACGTTGAGTTGAACAGGCTCTCCATTGTATCCGCAACCGGCAGGGGAATTCCTCGCGGGTCGCTGCCCCATTCGAGCTGGCTCATAAATCCACCGCCGACAGCGTTTAAATCCGCCATCAAGTCACGAACTATCAGATACATCCCCAGAGACTGGTTAAATCGTTCGCTGTCAGCTTCATCGCAAAGCTCCAGACGTTTGCCGATGTGTTTGTTGATCCAGCCTCGTAGAGTTTTAAGCTCTTTGACATCATAAGCCTTTTTGTTAAGCATATCAGCCAGGAGTTTCATATCCAATCGCGTGATTTCCAGACCGAAGGTATTTCTCGTAGGAATAACATGCGCCAAAGCCGTCTCCATTCCCATCGAATCGTGTCCTAATATCACGACTCTACGGCCTCTTAGCGCAACGGCTGTTACTGCTGCATAACACCAGTCGATTAGATTCTTCGCCGTCTGCTTTGTCATCTTCGGATTTATTCCGGTATCGGGCCAGGTGCCGACATTTAGCGAAACCATTCTTCCGTATTGGCTGATAGCTCCGTTCAGCGCGTGTGCATAGACCACGCCGGGCTTGGGACCACTATTACCGCATGTGATGTTAATCGGTGTGTTGGCGCCAAACTGCTGGAGCAGTGAAATAGCAGTAAGCTGAGGAAACGCCCAGGTATCCGGCACTAATACTAAGATATCTACACCTGCTTTGCGGAACTGCTGAGCCACAATATCGGCCTGTGCCTCGCTGTCAACCAATACGGTCGAATAAACCACAGTGACCGGCGTCTTGTCCGGTGAAACCACCGAACCGCTGATAGTCTCGGCTGCCATCTTGACAATATTCTGACATCGAGTCCGGCTGTTCTTGTCAATACGTGGATCGCTTGTTGCAAACACACCGATAACCGGAACCTTCGGCGTTGCTTTCCTTATATTCGGCAGACATTTTGCCTCGATTTTGTTTGCCATTTTGATATATTCCTTTCCATTTAAGCGAATAGGGAGGCGTCTTCCAGCAGTTTTCTCACGTAGTCGAGGAACTGAGCTGCGTATGCGCCGTTGGCGACTTTGTGATCCACGGACAGCGTCATGTTCATCAGTTTGCGGATGAGAATATTGCCGTTGTCCGGCACGCAGGTATCTGTAATCTGTCCGATGCCCAATATGCTGCACTGGCCGGGTACAACAATCGGAATAAAGTTGTCTATGCCGAAAGCACCGAGGTTGCTTACAGTGATGCAGCCGCCTTCCAAATCAGTCGGAGCCAGTTTATTGCTGCGGGCCTTTTCGATTAAGGCTTTACTATCATTTGCTATCTGCCTGGAATCTTTTTTGTTTACGTCCTTTAGAATCGGTGCGACCAAACCGTCCGGAACGGATATAGCCAGGCCGATATTAATCGAATCGGCCAGCTTTAAAGCCTCGCCGTCCAATTGGCCGGTCATAATCGGATATTTTTCAAGACCCGTTGCGACTGCCTTGATGATGAAATCGTTATATGAGATTTTTACGTTGCCGGCCTGATTCAATTTATTTCGCGTTTCGACCAGGTCGGTGACATCGGCCTTTACGGTCAGGTAGAAGCAGGGAATTTCGCGCTTTGATTTGAGCATTCTCTCTGCGGTTATGCGCTGCAGTCTGTTTAGCGGTACCGTACTTCCGAGTTTGACGTCGGCTGCGGATACTGCGGGGGCCGGCTTGGCTTGTTCTGCCGGTTTTGAGAGGGAAGCTTTTTGGACATCCTGCTCGGTAATTTTACCGGCAGGGCCTGTGCCTGTAATTGTCGCTAAATCCACGCCGAGGTCGGCAGCCATTTTTTTTGCTCGCGGTGACGCCATTACTTTACCTGCAGGTTTAGGTGATTCGGGCTCAGCTTTAGTCGGTTCGGCAGGGTCAGCTTGAGCAGCCGATGCTGCTTCCGGCTCGGCAGGTGCGGCGCCCTTGAGTGAATCGACAAAGCTTTGCGGGACATCTTCGTCCTTATCGCCAAGAACCAGGAGCGGTGCCCCGACCGGTAACGTCTCGTCGACTTGAGCAAGAATATGTTTCACGAAGCCGCCTGCAGGTGTTTCCATCTCCAGAGTCGCCTTGTCGGTCTCTATTTCAAAGATCACATCGCTTTTACTGACTTCGTCGCCGACCTTAACCAGACAACTGATAATTGTCCCCTCTTCCATTGTCTGACCAAGCTGCGGGAGTCTTACTTCCTTTGCCATTTGTGCAATCCTAACTTGTTTCGCATTGTAAAAACTGTTTGGTAAATCCTCCGGTAAAACCGGTAGGCTAAATATTAAATAATGTTTCTTACGGCTTCTACGATTTTCTTTGCGCTGGGGATGCTTGCCAACTCTAATGGTTCGCTCATTGGCGGCGGCACATCGGCTGCCGCCAGATTGACCGGTGCCGCATCGAGATAATCGAAGCCGTG
>CAZQXE010000109.1:0-4167 GCA_964597115.1 uncultured Pirellulales bacterium
ATTAAAAAATATGGGTTGCTTGCCGATAGGATAATCCCTGCCAGAATCGGCTTGCCTTTGAGCGCCTTAAATTCTGTATCGGCTTTTGCCTTTAGGCTGAGCAGAGATTGCATTGCCATCAGTATCAGAAAAACACCGCCGGCCAGGCCGATCGCAATTTTGACTTTCGGCAACTCAAAGTATCTTCCCAGGCCGAGGATTATTAACACCATCAGGGGAAATTCAATGATACCGTGTCCGATGGCCAGAAGCACACCCGCCCAGCGATTGCGTGCGCCCATCGTGATAACGGTCGCGGTGATAGGCCCGGGCTGCATCGCACCGGAACAGGAAATAATAAGCACCTGAGCTAAAAAAATCAGCAAATCCACAAAGTCACCAACCTATTCGCCGATGATTTTAACCATGACTCGTTTTTTTCTTTTGCCGTCGAACTCGCCGTAGAATATCCGCTCCCACGGGCCGAAATCAAGCTTGCCGCTACTGACAGCCACAACCACTTCTCTGCCCATTACGCTGCGCTTCAGATGTGCATCGGCATTGTCTTCGAAGCCGTTGTGCTGATATTGCGAGTACGGTTTTTCCGGCGCCAATTTCTCCAGCCAAACCTCGAAATCGTTATGAAGTCCTGATTCATCGTCGTTGATAAAGACACTCGCGGTAATGTGCATCGCATTGCAGAGCACAAATCCTTCCTTGACGCCGCTTTCTCGCAAACAATCTTCAACCTGCGGCGTGATGTTAATGTATTGACGCCTGCTTGACGTATTAAACCAAAGCTCTTTTCTGTAGCTCTTCATAGTTCTCATTTCTCCTTATGATTCTTAAATAATCCTGCACCAAGATTATTTCCTATGCCGCTTTCAACAACGTGCAGGTATTTCCTCGACGCCTTATTTTCCTTCAGAATTATTTGCCCTTCTTTGATGACGTTTCTTTCCTCGTAAGTTACTTCCGGCCCGGTCCGGCCGGTCGGCCCGCTTTCGATGCCGTATCCGGAGTAGTTTTTGTTATCGGTGACAATACAATCGCGCACTCGATACTTTCTCGGATTGTCGATTCTTTTCCGCATCCAGAAATATTCGCTGCGTGTGATAATATTATGGTGAAATTCAAAATCCTCCGCCGTTCGGCATGTCCAGACGCCGGCGATATAGGCCCCATCAACAATGCAGTATCTCATCGAACAATTCTTACCCGCAACACCCTGCGGGCCGTCCCAGAAAACCACACAGGCATGGCAATTGCGGAAAATGCAGTGATCAACCACAAACCTGTCTCCGGTCGCCAGCGTTGCGCAGTAAATGTCGAAGGTATCTCTGTCGCCGACAAAAATGCACTGCGTGACAACAAGATCATCCAGACTCTCGCCCACACGCTCAACACAGCAGTGCCAGTTCCTCGATAAAGGATTGCCCAGGAACTTCAATCCGCGTATCGTAACATGACTGATTTTTATTTTCAGCCCGTATGTCGCCGTCAACTTATTGAAATTGTCCGGCTTTCGAGGATCTTCGGTGGACAATATAATCGGCATCAACGCCGGCTTCCACCGCGGATCATCGGGCAGGATAGCCGCTTCAATTACCAACCGTTCTTTCTCGGTATATGGTTGCGTGCTATTAAACTCTACAGATTCGGTAAGGTTATATATCCCCGGCGCTATCTTTATCGTTGCCGGGCCCGATTCTGTACTGCTTTTAACTTTTTCTGCCGCCCTGCCTATTGTCCGAAATGGTTTTTCCTCCGTGCCAGGATTTGAATCGTTACCAACTATTGCGTCCACGTATATGGTCTCAGCAAACACACTTGAGCACAAAATAGTAATTACCGAGATCGTAAGAAAAAGCCTCAATCCTTTTTCGCTACGTTTCATAATGTGTCTGTCCCAACACTGAGAAAATCAAATTCCAAGTCTTATCTTATCTAATCGTTTCCGAGCACCCGGGTCGGTTTTAAACAGTTTCTCAAGCTCTTCGCAGGGATAATCAATGCAACCCGCACAATTATCAATACGTTTGCCTTTTGCACATTTTCTTATCCGACAGCTTGTGGAAAAGAGCCTTCCGCCTTCGGACTTACATCCGTCACAGTCGCCGACATCTTCAGGCTTAGTTTCCTGGCTGTAATGCTTTTTTATTTCCTGCGCTATATCCGCCCTCATTTTAAGTTTTTTCTCTTCGTTCTGCTCTCTAGTTGCGAGATATATAGCACACTTTTCGCAGATAAGGCCGCAATACGCCAAATTCTTTTTCATTTTTTTACCTCTTTCTTAAACCAAATCCACCTCAAAAGGCAAACTCATGTGCAGTCTTATAGTCTTATCCAGGGATGCGGCAAGCCAGCACTTTACCGGCGTCGCCCCTGCCAAAACTGCAATAATGTCACGGTCTATTGCTTTGGTTGTTTTATCGTCCTCCCAAAAGGCGCCGAGAGTATTCGAGATAATCTGCATCCTCTCACAAAGAGGACTCAGGTTAATATTTCGCACACAGCACGCATACGGCTTGGCTGGGTGGAGATCTCCGCCGATTGCGTTGAGGATAATAACGAGCGCTCCAACGAAGTCCCAGTGACACGGCATCAAAAGATCTATAGCCATAGCCAGAGAAACACGGGATTTTTGGCCGTCTAAAGTATCATGTATGATCGTTTTTTTGGTCTGCTCCAGGAAATCCAGATTGTCCATGTAATATTGTCCCGCCTCATACGCACCCTGCTCACCGTAATCTCCCAAATCCAAAGCCAGCCTGTGATATGGTTGATTTGGATCCAGAGCTTCCCCAACCCTGTCGACAATTCGCTCTACCTGCCATATCTTAAGAGGGCTAACATCTCCGATAAAGCCCAGAAGCTCATTCGCCCCAACACAACCGACATCAAGATCGATACTTTTCATAGCTGGATCGTTACACCATTGCGAAAGTATTTGGCGGGCATTCTCCAGTTCCTTCTTACGCTCGGGTGGCCGTTCCTTCGATTGCTCTAAGCAGTACCCGGCAGCGATAGACTTAATAATATATTCCGCCTCTTTGTCGGCTTCATGATAGCACAATTCGAAACGTGTGATAAGCCCTCTTAGAGCCTTCGTTTCGTCATTTAAAGGGGCAATTGAATCTTCCATCGCATCAATCGAAAGCAGTTTCTTATCCTCAAGAAACTTCTTGTCATCCGGTTCATAGCAATTTATCCAGCAAGGCCTCAATTTATCAGGCATGTGAAACGATTCCTTTCTTGTGGATGCTTTTTTTATTATTCCTGCAGGAGTTTACGATAAACCTCTTCGATGGTATCGACCATCGTATCCGGCGCGAACTTTTTCTTAACAGATTCTCTGCCCTGTTCGCCGAGCCTTTTTCTCAAATCGGGATTCTCTATCAGTTCGGCACAAGCCCGGGTCAACTGTTCGACATTCTTCGGCTCGATAAGTCGGCCGGTGTTCTCGTTCACAACTTCTCTCGCTCCGTCAACATCGAACGATATGGCTGGTTTGCCGCAAAGCATCGCCTGAGGCAGTGTTCGTGCAAGTCCCTCCCTTAACGAGCAGTGTACAAGAATGCCCGACGATTGTATGGCAAGCGGAATTTGGCTCGGCGGTAACAGGCCGGTAAATTTAAATCTCCGGTCTAATCCCAGTTGGCGAACTTGCTGTTTAAAATGCCCGGAGAGGTTCCCATCTCCGACAAACAGCCAAACACAATTGTCAAATCGTTTTGAAAGCTCTTTAGCCGATTCGATAATATATTCGTGTCCCTTGAGCATAAACAGCCGGGCAATAGTGACGAGCACAATCGCATTTTCGTCGATTCCATATTGTCGGCGAAAGTCTTTTTTACGCTCCTGCGAAATCGGCTCTAAAAAACCATCTTCCTCAATAGCCGAATAAGCAGTAACGAACTGTTCGTCCCTGCCAATGCCTACCGCTGTCGCCTGTACCATCATTGCATCGGCGACACTAATAAAAAAATCCGTTCGCCCGGCAGTGTATTTCTCGATGGCGATGTAGAACTTGTTCAAGGCCTGGCTCTGATAAGGATGAAAGGCCAGGCCGTGTATTGTGTGAACCACAGCCGGCGCATCTTTAGCCCATTTTCCTTTTAAGCTGTGCCCGGCAAACCTTCCTAATATCCCGGCCTTTGCCGAGTGTGTATGAACAATGTCCGGCTG
>CAZQXE010000109.1:4267-10458 GCA_964597115.1 uncultured Pirellulales bacterium
GCGAGGCGTCCGGCGGCAGTCCTGTCCCTTGCCTCAAGAATTTCATTTATCTTCTCCGGCTTCCATCTACCCACGCCGACTTCGACCAGAGTGCCGACGATATTTCTTACCATATTATACAAAAAGCCGTCCCCTTCGACATCAATGTATATCCATTTATCTTCGGCGGTAACTTCACAGCGGAAGATTGTGCGTACCGAACTTTCTCTTTTATCTGCCGCTGACGCGAAGGATTTGAAATCCTTTTTCCCTACCAGCAGTTTTGCCGCCTGAGCCATAGCCACTACGTCAAGTTTCTTCGGCATGTGCCAGCATTGATTCAGGCTAAGGACGGGGCGGTGCCTGCCGGTGTATATCGTATAGCGATAGAGCTTGTTTTTTACATCGCCAAACAAATCAAACTTAGCCGGCACTTCCTCGGCAGCGGTAACAACGATGTTACCTGGAAGCCGGCCATTTATCGCATCGGGGAAATTCCTCGTGGGAATGGGGCTGTCGATCTCGAATAGCCCGGCCTGCCCCAGGGCGCTTACGCCGGCATCTGTCCTGCTTGCACCGTGGACGTACGTTCTAACACCGACGAGATTTGACAAAGCCTCGACAAGCTCACCCTGAATGGTTCTTTTTCCCGGTTGTATCTGCCAGCCGCTATACCTGCTGCCGTCGTATTGCACGGTGAGTTTTATTCTGCGAACGGGCATTGTTTCAGGTTAGAGCAATTTTTCCGCAATTTGAACGGCATTTAGCGCAGCACCTTTTCTCAACTGGTCTCCGGCGACCCAAATATTGATGCCGCGGTTCTCAGGCACAGACTCATCCTGACGAATTCGGCCGACTAAAATATTGTCCTTGCCCGAGGCATCGATCGGCATCGGGAAGCGATTATTCACGCGGTCGTCCAATACTGAAACGCCCGGCGCAGTGCTCAAAAGGTTCCGAACCTGGTCGGGTGACATCGGGTCGGTGAACTCAAGATTGATGCTCTCACAGTGCGCCCTTAACACCGGGATACGAATGCATGTACAGGTAACGGCAATCTCCGGACAATCGAAAATCTTCCTGGTCTCATTGACCATCTTAATCTCTTCCAGATTGTACCCGTTCGGCTCGAGCGCGGAATCATGGCTGAACGCATTGAACGCTATCTGATACTTGAACGCCTTACAAGTCGGTTTTTTTCCGGCCAGAACTTCACGAGTTTGTTCCTGGAGCTCAAGCATCGCCGATTGTCCCGCCCCGCTTGCAGCCTGATAAGTGCTCACGATCATCCGCTTGACGGGATTCGCCCTGTGCAAAGGCCAGACAGGCACAATGCCGATAATTGTCGAGCAGTTCGGATTCGCAATTACGCCTCTATTCTCTTCGATTTTCTGCGGATTTATTTCTGGAATAATCAGCGGGACATCCGCATCCATTCTAAACGCTGAGGAATTATCCACCACAACCGCACCTGCATCGACCGCAGCAGGCGCAAACTCCCTGCTCCTCGATGCACCGGCACTGAACAATGCGATATCGACGCGTGTGAAACTGTCCTTAGTCAACTCGTCAACGATATATTCTTTGCTTTTGAATTCGATTTTCTTGCCGGCTGATCGGCTGCTCGCAAGCATCTTCAGAGAGTCAAACGGAAAATCCCGCTCCTCAAGAATTTTCAGAAATTCCTGTCCGACCGCTCCGGTCACTCCTGCTATCGCAAGATTGCAACCCATACCTTAAAACTCCAAAAAAAATACTTAAACTTAAAGGCAGCCAATTTGAGGCTGCCCGCTAAACTTACGAAAAACATGAATCAAATATTATAATATTTCTATCGCCTAAAAGCAATACCGAATTATCAATATTTTTGTTCGGATTACGCCCCTTTTTCGTCGTCCAAAATCAAATTCCGGACCTGTCCCGTATCTGTTCTCTGCCATATTGCCACCATTGCGGAGGCTGTAATTATGCAGATAAACACGAAAATCGCCGCCGGCATCGCTGCTTTTTCGCCGAAATGCTTCAACGCCAGAACCGTCCCCAGTCCCGCATTTTGCATCCCAATCTCAATAGCCAACGTCCGCCTTCTGCGCAAATCCATCCGAAAGACCGACCCTACGCCATAGCCGGCCAACATTCCGTAAACGTTTAAGACCACGGCTGCTGCTAAAATCATGCCGGTGACTTTCGCAAGATAATCCTTATTAAGTGCTATCACCAGCGAGCAGATAAATATGATAAACGTAACCGATATCGCCGGGAAAACCGGTAGAACCTTTTCGATTTTCTCCTTCAAATAATGCCTTACACCAAAGCCAACGAACAACGGCACGACCACCATTTTTACAACACTGAGCACCATAGCCATAAATGGAACTTCAAGCCTCGACCTTGCCAAAATAAACGTCAAACCCGGCGTTAGCAAGGGACACAACAGCGTGGAAACAGTCGTCAGCGAAACTGAATATGCCGTATCGGCTTTTGCTATGTAGCTCATCACATTACTCGCCATCGCTCCGGGTGCCGAACCGGTTAGTATCAATCCGACCGCAATCTCCGCCGGCAGACCGAACAGCTTCGCAAGCGCAAATGCTCCTAACGGCATAACACTAAATTGCGCAACCGAGCCGATTAAAACGATAACCGGCTTTTGCAAGATCCTTTTGAAATCTTCGACCTGCAGTACCGCCCCTATGCCGAACATCGTCAAAGCAAAAAACAAATCCATGTAGCCCTTTAAAGCCACGAACGGTCCCGGCCAAAAGTACGCAACAATTCCAAACGCAACCACCCAAATTGCAAAGTATTTCGTATAAAATTCTAATACCTTTTTCAGCATGTCAAAAAGTATAATCCCCGCTCAGGCTAAGATGTCTTTGTAGTCTGCGCAGTATTTTTTTCGTTTGCACTTGCGGCAGTAAGTCCCCCTCCAGACATTGTCGAACTGCTCCATGACTTTGCCGACTATCGTTTGCTCGTCGGTAATAATCCCGGCCTCAAAATTTCTTTTATGCTCGCTCTTGGCTCCCATCCCGGCACCTGTAAGATTGGCGCTGCCGGTATAAACGAACTCACCGTCAATTACCACGGCTTTGAGATGATTCCTCGGGCAAAGAATCCGTTCCATGCCCTTGATCAAACTCGGATACTTATCAAAATCCCTTCGAAAAGCAATCCCCGGCTCTTTCGCATGCAGCAGTCTTATCTCGACGTGCCTTTTAATCAAATCAGACAAGATTTCGAGAAACGGTACCATCTTCCCGCGCTTATCCACATAGAGGTCTTTCAGGTCGGACGTCGCTATCCAGACAAACTTCCGCGTTTTTCCGACTCGCCGGCAAATTACCTCTTCGTATATGTCTCTGTCCGTAATGAATTCAAGCATTTAAGTTGACCAGCCAAAATGCCTTCCAATTTCAAAAAATACACAACCTGCCAAAGAATACAGGAAAACGCACAATTTCCAAGCTATTTCAGGATCATCGCAAACATTTACACAACAACAAGTCCAGTTGAGCTTCAATTAAAGTCCGAAAAGATAAATGCTCAGGCGTAATTTAAGCAGACATACTTTCGCGAGATACTAAATACGGGATGCGAGATACGAAATGAATCTGTTTAAGTTCTGATACTATCCGCTTGCGGCTTTTTTAGGTTTCCTTGGAGTGCTTGGAGTGCTGCGTCTGGGGTTGTTCCTTCGGCTCATCTTCCTCCTTTTGCTGCTCCTGCTGGGCCTTAGGTTCTTTTTCTTTTCCTGGCTGCTCCTGCTGGGCCTTAGGTTCTTTTTCTTTTCCTGGCTGCTCCTGCTGGGCCTTAGGTTCTTTTTCTGGCTGATCCGGATGTTCCTTTTTCTCTTTCTCTTTCTTTTCGCGTTGAATCGCGTCGAATATTTCCCTGCGATGAACGGGTATCTCCTTCGGAGCTGTTATGCCCAAACGAACCTTATCGCCACGGACATCGACAATAATAATCTCGACATTATCGCCGATCATAATTGACTCATCTTTTTGCCTACTTAGAACCAACATTGCTAACTCCTTTTGTTGGAAGGTCTTACCATAATATAACTACGAAAAAACCCGACCAACTGTTCGTCCGTCTGCCCCTCAAATTTCTCCAAATTCCTTTTTTCCATACCTAATTAGTCCACAAATGGCATCCGAATGTTAATTTTGACACAAGTATATTTCGGCTAATTCCGAGGCCGAAACCAACCATTTTCATTTTTGTATTGGCGATGGAGTCCGATTATAAGACTATCATCATCTAAATACTTAAATAGTGGTAATTTATGCGGAAAAAAAGACTATAAAAAAGATGTGTTAAATTTTCTAAATGCGGCTGATATAACCGTTAGGTTTCGTGTTTTCTCCAGTATTTATAGCGCATAGCCATCCAGTAGCCGGCAACCGAACCCAATGCGCCAAACGCCACCATCTGTACAGGCAATATGCAAACAACCGCATTGGAGAAGAAAGCTGCAGGCCAGGTTTGAACAAGATACTGCAACGTGCCCTGCCTGGCGTACATCGATACGGCAAATGCAGTCACTAAAGCGCTGGCAAGAATGGGCCAGAAATAATCGGCATCGAGGAATTTCTTGACTACGAAGGCGGCAAGCCCAAACGAAACCAATACAGCAAAAGCAATTTGTCCAACGGCCGGCTGGGCTACAACCGAACCAAATCTGCTGTCCATTACTTCTACATCCTGAGCTAATATTCTGATACAGAACTGAGCTATCAAAGCTGAACCGACCAGAGCAATTATTCCACTAAAGTAGCTGTTTAATTTTGGGCTGGTTTTCTCCTGCGTCTGCTTGAGCCCGGGGCTTGGACGGATTTTTTGCGCTAACAGCACACCAGCAAATCCGGCTGCAACAACAACCAGCCAGAAAATCGGCTCCCATCTAATCTGAGCAAGAAGTTCCTGACGCTGGATAACCGTCGGACTCAACTGCATCAGAGAAGCCATACTGTCAGTGCGTATGGCCCACACGACCAAACCGAACGGAGCCGCAAGGATGCCAATCTCACGGCCATAAGGCCAGGAAACAAAATACCCAATAAAGCCGGCTATAAATGCAAGTATAACCAAGGCTGCCGCACCGCTGAGGCTTATATCACCAATAGGCCCGGATTGTGCTGCCATCAACTTAGCTAAAATCCCAACCAGGACCACACCGACAACCGCAACAGCGGCGATTCTCAACTTCATTATCCAGGACAATTCCATAATTCAAATTCCAATACTATATCGCCCATAAGATACCATCAAAACCAAAACAGATCAACGACATAATAGACATACGTACATCGACAATGTTGACAAATTTCGTATTTTCAATAATTCCCTGGATTTAGAGGGCTTATGAAATTAACGTTTTTGTTGAATTGGCAGATAACAGGTTGTTGGATTGTAGTGCCGTTGTAGGCGCAAACGCTTGAAAATGAGGCCTTTTTTGGGGTGCCCAGTGCGCTTCTGATAGCACGTAGGAGTCATACATCTTATCTTTCGAAGGGGGCTACGATGTTCCTTGGACATCCCAAAAATTGTGCTTAAAGTGCTCGACACATAAACTGGAATACGCAATTATGTGTCATCAATAATTGGCATGCGCTTGTCTGTTCGGATTTCTGCAGCAAGACAAAGAATCGCATTAAGTCACAAAAGAAAATGAACAAGAGACATTTACTTCCAATTCCAACGATACTGCTCTCGAGTCCATTGGCGGTAGTATTGTCTGTCGGTTGTGAAGAGGTTGCCGAGATTGGCACCAAGATCGCACGCGGGACCGGCACGATCTCTACCAGCCAGGCGAATTCAATCAAACGCAGTTCGAAAGCTATAGAGAAAACACAGCAGGAGCTAACGCCGGAACAGGAGTACTACATCGGGCGTGCAGTAGCAACAACGGTGTTCCAGACCTACTCGTCGCTGGATCGGCCTCAGGCGAATAACTATCGTGTCTCTACCGATGACATTGACATCCTGATAGCTAACTGGAATATAGCTGATGCCCCGGCTGCTGATTGTCCGTAATATAGCAGAACTGATGCGACTCAAAATTGAATCACACCCTTTTGAAAGAATATCCAATGCGAGGGACAATAGAGCTTCAGCAATAGTAATGAATGCTGTTATGACAGCAACCGTTTTATCTGGTTGATGGGCCAATCCCGTAAATGTAACGTTTAATTTTTCACCGTTAA
>CAZQXE010000110.1:0-10366 GCA_964597115.1 uncultured Pirellulales bacterium
GACAAGCAGGGTAATGAAGAATGGACTTTAGTAACAAAGGTTCCTTTACAGGATGAGGGCGGAAACACTATTGGTCTTGTGGGTATAAATCGCAGTATCACCGAACGCAAGCAAGCGGAGGAGGCATTACGTAACAGCGAAGCCCGACTATCCGACGCCGTTAAAATAGCCAAAATTGGTTATTGGGAATATGACGTAGCTAATGATTTATTTATTTTCGACGATCAGTTCTACTCGGTGTATCGCACGTCTGTTGAAAAAGTAGGCGGTTATAAAATATCGCCTGCTCGATATGCTGAACTTTTCTTACCACCTGATGATGCGTCAGATCTTCATGATGAGATACAGAGAGCTATTGAGACTAACGATCCAAACTTCAGTAGTCAAGTAGAACACCGCTTGATCTATGGCGATGGTGAAATTGGCTATGTTTCTGTTCGCTACTTCATTGAAAAAGATGATCAGGGCCGTGCAATAAAAACTTATGGGGCAAATCAGGATATAACCGACCGTAAAAAAGCTGAACAGAAGATTCAAGAAAGCGAGAATTTGATACGCCAGGTCCTTGATACTACGCCCTATCCAATCTTTGCCAAGGATCGAGATGGGCGTTATATTTTTGCAAATAAAGCGGATGCTGAGCTCCATGGTACTGCTCCTGAGGCGATGGTGGGCAAAACCGATCTCGATTACGCCCACTTATCATTAGCGAGCAAGGAAGAAGTTGAGAGATTTCTGACGGATGACCAAAAAGTCATCGACAGCAAACAGGCAAAGTATATACCTGAAGAAACATTTACTTTGCCCGATGGCACGATTAAGTGGTTTCAGACAACGAAAATTCCCATGGCTATGCAGGGAAATCCCGAATGCGTTTTGGGTGTTGCGGTCGATATTACCGAACGCAGGAAGGCCGAAGAGTCGCTGCGAAAATCCGAAGAGCACTACCGGATGCTGGCTGAGTCAATGAACGACGGACTGACTCATATTGACGAGGATGGTATAAAAGTTTACGTGAATAAAAAGTGCGCGCAGATGTTCGGATACTCACCGAGTGAAATGCTTGGTAAGCATTGGTCGGATTTTTATGATGAGAACGCTCGGAAAGTAGTTGAAGAGCAATTGACGAAGAGGAGAAAGGGAATTGCCGAACCATACGAGGTTATGACCACAAGAAAAGATGGGCATAAGATTTATTTGCGTGTTTCACCACAACCGCTTTTTGACGAGAAAAATAAATTTAAAGGTAGCATTTCAATATTAACCGATATCACCGAGCAAAAGCAGATCGAGTATGAAAAACAATTATCCAGAACTATTCTTGAGATATCAAGCAAGCACAGGGAGAATGGCCCGTTGCTTAAAGACATCGTCACTGAAATCCAGAAATATTCGGATTGTGAAGCCGTTGGGCTTCGTGTTCTGGATGAAGAAGGAAACATTCCTTATGAGGCTTATGTCGGCTTTCGTAAGAGATTCTATGAGTCGGAGTCTCCCCTTTCGATTAAATCAGACAAGTGCATGTGCATTAATGTCATAAAGGGTGATACGAATCCTGAGTTGCCTTTCTATACGGATGGCGGGTCTTTTTATATGAACGGTACAACCCGTTTTCTGGCGACTGTTTCAGAACAGGATAAAGGTAGTACACGCAATGTCTGCAATGAATTCGGGTATGAATCGGTGGCGCTTATACCTATATTCCTGGAGAATCGAATACATGGTCTGATTCATTTGGCAGATACTCGAGAAAACATGGTTCCTTTGGATATAGTACGAATACTTGAAAGAATCGCCAGACAACTGGGCTCTGCGATACAAAGAGTGGTTACAGAAGAAGCTCTGATAGAAAGCGAGGAACGTTATCGCAGCCTGTTTCATGATTCTTTGATTTCCCTCTGGGTGGAAGACTTTTCACACGTAAAGAAGTATATTGACGATTTGCGTGGCCAGGGAGCCAGAGACATAAGAGCATATCTTGAGAAACACCCGGAAGTTGTAACTAAATGTGCATCTTTGGTGAGGGTAATTGATGTCAATAGAGCGACGCTTGACCTGTATGAGTGTGCGGACATAGAAGCGCTCCGAGATGATATAAGCAAGATTTTTAGTCAGGAGTCATTCGATGTATTCAGAGAGGAGTTTGTCACTCTTATGGAGGGTCAAACGATTTTCGAAAGTGAAGCCGTGAACCTTACCTTGACCGGCGTGCGGGTAGATGTCTTTTTAAAGGTGTGTGTGGCTCCTGGCTTTGAGGATACCCTTTCGAGAGTTTTAGTTTCTATTGTTAACATCACCGAACGCAAAAAGGCGGAAAAAGAGTTGATTGAAGACCAGGCGAAGCTTAAAGCCATGGCTTCGAAAATTCTAATGACCGAAGAACGTGAAAGGCGACATCTTGCAGTGGGATTGCATGATGATGTATGTCAAAAACTGGTCTTTGCCAAGCTTGCGCTGGAATCATCGTTGAAATCGGTGTCAGATTCCAAAACATTAACGTCACTTAAAAACGCTTGTGAGGATATCGGTGAGACGATTCGTGAAGCTGAATCACTGACTTTCGAGCTTAGTAATCCGATCCTGCGCGAGTTTGGCTTCGTCACGGCACTGGAAAAATACCTCACCGAAGAAATCCAGCAAAAGCATGGAATTGAATATGAGTTTGAGAAAGGAAAACGGATAGGTGCCCTGCAGGACGAGATTAAGACCTGTTTATTCCGTGTCGCGAGAGAGCTGCTCACCAATGTTGTTAAGCACGCCCGGGCAAAAAAAGTAAAAGTATCCGTTCGCATAAGTCGTGGTCAGCTACATGTTACTATTGAGGACAATGGAGTGGGATTCGATACCGAAGGTAGTGACGAAGTCTCTAAATCAATCCGGTTTGGTCTCTTTAGTGTTCGGGAGCAACTGGAATATATCGGAGGTTATCTTGAGATTGAATCTGAACCTGGTCAGGGCACAACCATTACGGTAATCGTGCCGCTAAGAAAGAAAAGTAACAATCTAAATTCAAGGGGGAAATAAATGAGAATATTAATTGCAGATGACCATGGGGTTGTAAGGCAGGGTTTGAGTCACTTGATTGACAGTCAGGACGATATGGAAGTGGTTGGCGAAGCTGAAGACGGGCTAATGGTGATCCGTCTTGCCGAAGAGCTTTCTCCTGATGTGATTCTTATGGATATCTCGATGCCCAACCTGAACGGAGTTGAGGCGACTTACCTTGTCCTTGAGAAAAATCCGACTATCCGGATCATAGCTTTGTCCGTCCACTTCGATAAGCATTTTGTTAATGAAATGCTTAAAGCGGGTGCCTCAGGTTATGTACTCAAATCCAGCCTTTTCGAGGAAGTGCTCAGGGCTCTACACACAGTCGAAGCCGGGGAACGTTATTTAAGTCCCAGGATAACTGAGGTTGTGCTGGACGACTACATACCTTACATAGCAAAAATCGACAAGTCAGCCAAAGAGCATCTTACAGAGCGGGAGCGTCGAATTGTTCAGATGTTGGCCGAAGGTCGGTCAACCAAACAAATCGCTTTGCATCTGCACGTAAGTTCAAAGACTACGGATGCGAATCGCCGCCAGATTATGAACAAACTGGGTATCTCAAGCATTGCCGAACTTACTAAGTATGCTATCAGAGAAGGAATAACATCGACGGAATTCTAACCAGGTGTTCTGATTCTGAATGTGATTTTTCTTTTGAAATTCCTTCTTGCTGAAGTGGCGCTTTTAGCCCCGTTAATCTTTTTAGCGGCGATTCTTGGCGTCGAGAAATTAATCACTATCTATCACACGAACCGTTTTGTTGATGAGTATCTGCCGGTCAACCTCAAGCAGGTACTGGCAGAGCGATCGGTCCCTGCCCAGGCGCAGTCCGTGCCGGAACAACCCGAGCGAGAAAAAAGCATCCGGGAAGTCCTCTCCGTCTGCTGAAATTCGCGACATACGAAACCTGTCCAGATAATAGAGATAGGGTGGGATTAATCCCACTGATTCCTTGTTTAAAAACTTCTGGATATTGCTGCTTGAATAAAGAGTTGGCTGCGTTAAAATGGTGCTGGTTTAAATCACGAATTAGTTAAGTTGAAAGGAGGCACAAAATGGCTGAGGAAATGATTGGAACGGTTTCGGATTTTTTTGCACACCCTGTTGTTGCGGGTATTGAGCTGACCGCTTCATTAAATGTTGGCGATAAAATCCTGATAAAGGGCCACACCACAGACCTTAAAATGGAAGTAGGCTCAATGCAGATAAAAAATCAGAACGTCACGGAAGCGAAAGCAGGCGATTCGATTGGCATAAAAGTTACTGATCGTGTCCGTGCAGGAGATTTCGTCTACAAGATTACGGAATAGCCTTGCATAGGATGTACTTAATTCCGGTAAATTGTAATTGGTGATTGGTTAATAATATTAGTCCAATTAACTAATCCGCTGATTTACTGATTCTCTCTTTCCCCTTATGAACTTTCATTTTTTACATTATTTTTACTTGCCTTGTCCAAAGATTAAAAGCAGAATTAATATAGAGCGCGCTGGATTCTCACCTTTGATTTAAGCAATAAAAGAAGTTTTTCCTGTCAACCAATGAGGTTTGACAAACGTCTATAATATTGTGTGTTATACATGTATTCTTTTTAACGATGTTATTTGCGGACAAAATGTAATAGAAAATCTTATGAAAGGAAAAAAGCGATGAACTTTAGAAAGCAGGCTGAAATTATCACTGTAGTTTTGTTTTTTGTCGGCTGTACGGCACTGGCGGAGCCGTCTTTGACGGTCTATAATCAGGATTTCGCCGTGGTGCGGGATCAACTTAATCTGAATCTGAAAAGGGGTATAAACGAGCTGAGTGTCACGGACATTACCGCACACCTTGAGCCGGACTCTGTTATCCTTCGCGATCCGAAGGGCAAGCGTGCTTTGCAAATCCTCGAGCAGAACTATCGCTCCGATCCGGTTTCGCAGGGTCTGATGCTGTCTTTATACGAAGGTAAGGAAATTGATTTTTTAGTACACCTTGATGAAGGTAAAACTAAAACAGTGCAGGGCAAAATTGTCCGTTCCGGCTATGTCCCACACCAGTCAGGTATGCAACGATACGGCTACCAGTACGCCAGAACGCAGCGTGCGTATGCCTCGGGTCCGGCGGGCCAGCCGATTATCGAAGTCGACGGTAAATTGCGTTTCAGCCTGCCGGGTCAGCCGCTCTTTCCCTCTCTCGCGGATGACACCATATTAAAGCCGACGGTTCATTGGGTGCTCAATACGAACAAAGGCGGAAAGCTCGATGCGGAATTGAGTTATATTACCGGGGGAATGAGCTGGAAGGCAGACTACAGTATGCTCGCCGGTGAAGAAGGCGATGAGCTCGATGTGATCGGCTGGGTCACGATCGATAATCAAAGTGGAAAGGCGTTTGACAATGCTCGTATCAAACTTATGGCCGGTGATGTGAGTAAAATCCGGCAGGACCTTCAGCCTATGTATGAGATGGCTGGCAGGGGTGGCTTTGCTATGGATGCAAGCATGCCCGCTGCTGTCTCGGAAAAGGCTTTTGATGAATATCACCTTTATACGTTGAACCGTCCGGCCACGCTTCATGATCGTGAGACCAAGCAGGTTGAATTTCTGCGAGCCGAGGGTGTTAGAAGTCAGCGCCTGTATGTCTACGATGGTGCCAAGATTAATTATCAAAGATATCGGGGCTATTCGCCCGAGGACATTCGGCGCAACAGGGATTACGGAACGGATTCTAATACAAAAGTGTGGGTAATGAAGGAATTCGAGAATTCGGAAGATAACAATCTCGGTATTCCTCTGCCCCGAGGTGTTGTAAGATTTTATCGCCGGGATGACGATGGGCAACTGGAGTTCACTGGCGAGAACATTATTGACCATACGCCGAAAGACGAAACCGTTCGTGTTTATACGGGTAATGCCTTCGATCTCGTAGGAGAGAGGCAAAGAACGGAATATGAAATTGACACGAACCGTAATTGGCTGGATGAGTCGTTTGAAATCAAGGTACGCAATCGCAAGGAAGAAGGCACTGTCGATATCAGAGTTGTTGAGCACCTGTATCGATGGATCAATTGGGAGATTGAGGAAAAATCAGATGATTTTGTTAAGACCGACAGCCAGACTGTTGAGTTTCGCGTTCAGGTCCCCGCGGGTGAGGAAAAAATCGTTACTTATAAGGTCCATTACACGTGGTAAGACCAATCAAGCAGGATAGGCTTGAGACCGTCGATCAGTAATAGGGTGATCTTTTTTTCAATACTCTGAATGGAACATTAAGGTTCTTAGTATTTTTGATCAATCAAAAAACTATCTCAGGCCCTCCATGCTCGTGCTCTACCCTTATTTATAACTTCTGCCAGAACGTTCTTTGCAATAGCGGCATCCTCCCTTACCTGGAAATCGAACATACCGACGCAGATGAAGTCGGCACCGTTTTCGAATGCATATTTAAATCCCTCTGCAGGATGAATAGCACCGGCAGCGAGCACTTTGAAACCAATCCAGGGTCGTTCTACCTTGCTCATAAACTCGATAGTTTCTTGAGGATTAATGCACCAGATGTTGTCGTGATTCTTGTTGTGTTCGTCCGAGTCACCTGTTTCAGGTTCAATCCTGTGTTCTTTCGGATTCGCTGACCAGTAGTTGTCGTTATGCAATGTTTTGACATAGAAATCAGGTTCCACACCCCACTTTTCACATTCGGCCGGGACTTGCAGAGTGTGGCCGCCGACACCAGCGGGCACACCATTTTCTTTTATGAATTCCACCGTTCTGGCAATGAGGTTCATTCTGGCCATTCGAACCAGTTTGTCACCATATCCTCCTTGTATGTAGACTAAAGAAGCTCCTCCGTCGATAGCCTTCTTTACCGTGGCCTTGAAACCTTCTTCAACTGTAGGGTGACATTCACAAATTATCTGTATCTTTCCGCCCCTCTGCTTCCAGTATTTTTGGACGAATCCGAGGCAGGACGGATTCACCAGAATAGTATTTACTCCGTTTTCCTCGCACAACTGCAAAGTCTCCATGACTTTTTCCTCAGTGTTATAAGCCTTCAACAACTTCGAGACATATATCAGGTCTCGACTGTGAGCCCAGCCACCGATCAGGTTGCCGCCGCAGATTAATCTGCTCATTTTAACATCGCCTATCCTGCCCATTGGCAGATCTTTGACTGGCGTCTTGGTTTGGGGTTTGCTTGATTCTGTTGCCTGGCTGGCCAGAAGGATTTGCTCCTCAAGGCTCATTGCAATCGTAGCACCGGCAGAGGCAGCAATAGAATTCTTCAGAAATCTCCGGCGATTCAGCTTTCTCGACATAGTTCACACCCCTTTTCTTAAAGAACTTCCACTTCATTTTTGTGCTTTGTTGTACGACTATAATAATATAAGTATATCGAAATCTTATCCGCATAGCAACAATGTTAAACTGCTTCTCAACACAGGCTCCGTAGTAAAAAAATCGTTACTTCCTTTACTTTAACTGCCTTGAATATATAGAGACACAAATACCAACAAGCAAATAAGAAAAGGAGTACTAAAAATGAAAACTCTCATATTAACTATCCTGCTTTTGATAATGGCGACTTCTCTTGGCGGATGTGTTGTGGTCACAGAACGCCACCATAAGCATGCTCGCCGCGAAGTATGTGTAAGTCATCCGGGACATCCGCCCATTCGGCCTATATTCCCGCCCGGCCCCAATGCTCACCACCGCAGAGAAATGCGTAGCCGTTAATTTAGAAAGCGATGTATTTAGTTCCATTCTTTGAATGGAACATTAAAGCACGTAGTCCTTTTGATTAATCCAAAGGATTACGTGCATGATATAACCAAATATCTTGATTTTAACGAACCGTCACGATTCACAAAAAGCTGCATTTGTGAATTGTTTGCTAATTGCTTGCTTATCTTTTAGAATTCAATCGTTGGATTAATTAAAAATGACAGGCTTAAGAATAAAAAGGATTGGTGAGATGTCTCAGAAATTGTCTTCGGTGTTAATATTTGTTGTTGTAGCGATTCCGGGTTGTAAAGTGACATCCCAGAAAACGGGTACGGTGGAGCTTCCATACTCGTTGGGCGATATTTTATTTGCCGATGACTTTTCAGGCGATTTATCAAAATGGTTGGCTGAGGGTACACAGCCGCGATTGGTTGATGGCGAGATGGAGCTGGATACGCCGGTCGGCACGACCGTCTGGTTCAAGCCCAGGCTTTTCGGCAATGTACTCATAGAGTACGATGTCACTGTTATCGATGGCGGGGGGACAAACGACCGGGTCAGCGATCTGAATTGTTTCTGGATGGCGACTGATCCGGCCCATCCGGACGATTTGTTTGCAGCGAGCGAGCAGCGGGGCGGAACCTTTAAAAATTACGATGCTTTGAACCTTTATTACGCAGGCTATGGCGGCAATACAAATACAACGACACGCTTTAGGCGATACCAACCTTCGGAACGCTTGCTTCTCGGCGAATACACCGACCCGAACCACCTGATTGTCCCGAACCATACGTATCATATCCAGCTTATTACCTTCGATAATATTATCGAATACTACCGCGACGGCGAGCTTTTGTTCCGCTATGAAGACCCGGAACCGTATCAGCAGGGACACTTCGGCCTGCGAACGGTTAAAAACCATCTTGTCATGGATAACTTCCGTGTCCTGCGTATCCATACAAGTGAGGATTGACGGCAGGGCGGTTCCCCGCACACCAAAGAAATAGTCGATGTGCTTTAATCCCTCACCACAGGATTGAAGGCTAATCCTGGTTTCTTCCGCAATTTTGATTTTTGGTATTTGCTCCCAATCACAGTCTATAAGGGATGAAAAAAAATCTTAAAAAAAATAAAAGTGTAAAACAACGGTAATAAAACCGTAACACCGAGCTGTTATACAAAACCATGGCGTTTAATAGAGAATATGAGTTTATGTAATAAAAGAGGCGTCGAAACGACAGTATTTTTAAGAAGATTCCTGATCTCTATAAAAAGAGCTGATCAAAGATCGGATATTTTGCAATAAGGGAGATTGCTATGAGAACTAAAAAGTTGATTTTAGTGCTGTCTGTAATAGTTGCGGCGGAATTTGTAGTTATGGCCGGCATCTGTATTCGTGATGTGAATATCCAACACAAGCCGGACAAGCCGGATGTCATAGTACGTGAGGTGGGACCGCAGGCAGTCCTCTATACTGTTTACCGCGGGCCTTACGAAAATATCTGCAAAGCCATCAATAAGTTGTATAATCTGGCTTTAGTGAAAGGCATGCTCCCCTGTGGTCCGATCTCAACAGGTTATTTGAATAATCCTCTGTCCGTGTCACCTGAGCACTGGCTAATCGAGATACGGCTGCCTGTCGATGCGGAAGCTCTCGAGTATGCCGGCAAGCTGGGCGGGATGACGGACGTAAAAAGCCTGCCTGCCATGAAATTTGCAGTAGCTGTTAAACCTCAGGGACAGACTAATCCCGAACCTGTGATTTCCGGTCTTTTCTCATGGATAAACCAGAAAGGTTACGTCACTGTAGGAAGAATGTGGCAATCGGTTCTTATCAACGAGACGGGAGATTACGTCAAAATGAAGACGGAATTTATGGTTCCAGTCAAATCTCGAACGGCGGCTACAGATTCTAACGTTGTGTTTCATTGTGCTGAGCTTATATGAATTAGAGCGATTGGATTTCGCAGTGTGCACCATACAAAAAAATCTGATAAAAGATGAAATTGTAAAAGAATGGTAACAAAACCGTAACATTAAGTTGTTATATAAAATCCTGGTATATAAAAAGAATTTTTGAAACGAAAGAGGTATCGAGTGAATTAATAATAAAGACGTTGCCTGTTTGATACAGCATGATATTGTGCTGAGTTCCATTTTTCGAAAAGTAGATACAGATGCCTATATATAGAAACGGCCGAGCTCAGCCTTTTTGACAAGTTGTTAGTCCTCCTGACTTGTCGATAAAGAGCAGGGCACCATAATCAGCCGAACCTTGAGAGTTCGGCTGATTCTTTGCGCCGATGCAAAAAGAATGACTTTTTTGATCAACCGTTTACCGAGAACTTTGCTAAACTTCATTGGATGAGCTCGCCAGTTACCTGGACATCGTCTATGTTCCAGCCGGGATAAGTCACCGAGTCATCTGTCGGACCAATCCCCCAGCGGAAGTAAACCGTCGCCTGACCATCCCCGACCGACGGGGGAACCGCATAATCCACGGATTGCCAGGCGTCGTCGGATACGTGAGAAAGGCCCGTCGTCCACAGATCAACCCAATTCGTGCCGTCATTCGATACTTGAACGTCGGCGTAGTCATAGGGCGATTCGAC
>CAZQXE010000111.1:0-10361 GCA_964597115.1 uncultured Pirellulales bacterium
AAATAACAAGTATCTACGCTATGTGCATGGAGATAGAACTTATATCTCGGTTGACTCACTGTTTGTGTGATCGTTTTATATGAGTCCGGTGAGTTAAATCAGTTGCTTATAACAGGGAGGTGCTAAAATGATTCTTCCAAAACCTATCCGTAAAATGCTCGCGATATTCCGGGGCAGTGTCTCACCTTACATTATCTTTCTCTCCGTGATGTTGGGATTTTGGTTCGGACTTATCCCCGGCTGGTCAGGCTTCCACACGGTAATTATCATCATAATGTTGATATTGAACATACATTTAGGTCTGTTTTTACTGTCAGCCGGAATAGGCAAAATGCTTTGCTTCGCAGCAGCACCGGTTTTGTATCACGTTGGCGTCAGCGTCCAGGATTATCTGTCAGGTCTGTTGAACTTAGTGGCATCAATACCAATTGTGGGAATAACCGACTTTAGCAGGCACTCGGTTGCTGGTGCATTTGTGCTCGGTCCGATTATTGGTGGCATTGCCGGTTTGCTCATGGCTCGGTCGGTAATTGGTTTTCGCAGGACATTGTTGAAGTTCGAAGAAGGCTCCGAGAAGTTCAAGAAATGGTATTCCCATCGTTGGATTCGCGTTTTAGATCGCCTGCTTATTGGCAAACGCACAAAGGATGCTAAAGCGCTCTTTACAGCAAAAGCCAAAATCATCCGCAAAGCAGGAGTTGTAGTAGCTATATTGGTTTTGGCAGTATCTGCGGTTGCGACAAATTTGATGAAGAACAATGTGGTTAAAGATTATGCTGCTACTACGATGACCCAGGCCAATGGGGCGGAAGTTAATCTGGAGGAACTTGATTTGTCCTTATTGGCCGGGGCGGTATCTGTTTCCGGAATTCAAGTTACTGATGCGGAAAATCCCCAGAATAACCAGGTATCCGTAGAAAAGATAAGTGCTGATGCAAGTATGTACGATTTGCTTCTCGGTAGATTGGTTATGGAAAATGTGGAAGTTTCTAACGTAAAGTTTGACCAGAAGCGGGCAACGCCGGGCAAGTTAGTCGAGACTGATGTTGAAGAGAAGCCTTCTGTTTTTGATCCATGTGATTTTACGATAGACGCTAACGACATCAGCAAACTTGAGACTTATTTTAAAGATGCCAAAGCCCTGAAGGAACGTTTGCAGAAAGCTCGCAAATGGCTGCCAAAATCGGAGGAAAAAACAGCAACTCAGCCGCAGGAAGTACCACAGGAGTATCTGGAATATCTCGAATCGCGGGCTGTTGTGCCGGCATCGCCTCGCATCCTTGCAAAAAGAATCACGGCTGATAACGTTCAGATTCCATCACAGATATTCGGCAACTGTAAAGTTCAACTGACAAACGTAAGTGATTCTGCGCGGACGGCTGGACTGCCGATTATACTCGAACTGCAATCATATGATACGGGTGCTTTTGTAAGCGTTACATTCGACTATTCTTCGAGGGGCAAGGCACCAAAAGTGTGCGGAGATTTTAAGGGCTTTAACCTCAGTAAAATACAGTCAAGCCTCAGCAGTGATACCGGTTTGGTATTTGAGACGGGTATGGCTTCGGGTAATTTCGAGGGTAAGGTTACAGATCAAGTAATTGACCTGGCAATTACCGTAGCTATCGATAACATGAAAGCAAAGGCACAGGGAGATGGTATTTTGGGATTAGACTCCAAAACAACTTCGGAAGCTCTTGATGTTCTTAAGAACATTAGTACTACGATACGTGTTGTCGGGCCTATAACAGAACCACGCTTAGTCTTTGATGTCGAAGGCCTGAAAAATGAATTCAAAGACGCTTTGATCAAAGCCGGAAAAGAGAGGCTCGTGGGTGAGATAGACAAACAAATCGACGAGCAGCTGGGTGATAAAGCTCCTGATGAGGTCAAAGACACGCTAAAGAAATCACTCGATGGACTCGGTGGAATTCTGAAGAAAAATGACGACGAATAAGTAACGATTGATCGCCGCCATCCCATACGGAATATCTGTTAAGAATTCGCAGATTTTAGTTTTGGAAATCTCACACAAGTGATAAGCAGCAACTTCACAAGGTTGCTACTGCTTGCCTAATTTTTTCTGTAAATTACAGTCTTACTCATCGAATCCGAGAAGGCTTTTAGCGGTTTCTTCATTAAAGCGAGAGCGGGATCAGAAAGATCCAGGTTGCCACAGGTAGCTTTCCACAAATCGAGCAATGTAATGGTCTTGGCTCTTATTCTTACACCACCGATTCTTCCGCGTTTGCATTCCACAACGCCGTGCTTGCTCAGCATTTGAATAACTTTTTGTAAATACCCTACAGAGAAGTCCAGAGCCTTTGCGATTTGTCCAGCCTGAACATAGTCGGTATTTCTCCTCTTTTTAAGGAAAAGAATCGTCTTGACCGACATTCCGAAATCCAGATTAATCTTCACGATTACCTCCTTCCTAAAATCATACTAACCGAGCCGGGCGATTAGTAAATACTTACTTTGGGCTATTGATGAAAGATACTTTGCATACGCGAGAGGCAAAGTCATCGATCTCTTCGACTTTCTTAAAGATGGCAAACATAGTATCCATACAGCCCGACTTCGATTCCGATAAATTGCAATTTGATTGATTTGTCGCATTTCTTTTCAATGTTGTAGAACGCCTCCTTACCCGTATTTTCATCCCCACAATCCACATGGCTAAAATTTACCGACACTTAGTATGCTGATCGCTCCTCAAATAATTACAACTATCCCCCTCCCTGATTCTCTGGACAAATAACACTCGATTATGCCGATATGCTGGCTTCAAGCTTCAGTGTAGTCAAAATACCGGGATTAACTGGATAAAGCAAGAAAATTCTATCCAGATTTCCCAAGTTTTGTATGGTTAGCTTCTAAGTTCTGCTGATACGAGGATTTTCCTGCACGTACAATGATTTCCTAAGTGGCATAGGGCAAGTTTTGAAACGGTGAATACGATTGGAAACGAAAAGTCACTTGTTTGGCCGTATCCGATTGTTATATGCGGGAAGAAATTTTCAAAACTTGATTTTTTAGGGTAGTTTTTGATCCAAAGTAACGTTGATTCGCCGGCTATTGGTGGAGAAAGTACCATATCTGCCGTTACATCATAGCTAAAATATGGCTCCAGTTTTCGCATAACTTCTTCATGAAGCGATTGAAGTGTTTCTGTTCTTTTTATCTGAAAGGCTGAGACTATTTCACCGGCTGAGTTTGTTGCAGTATGTATGCCAATGAGACTTAGCTGCCCTAAAATGTGTTTTTCTGCCATTGTCTGAAGAATTTGACCAATATTAAAAATGTCTCTTTCATCAATACAACCCATCGCTAAAGAAATATGTGGCAGGCAGTTCTCTTTGTCCAAAATGATTTTATCAGCACATTGTTTCAATAGTCCTATATTCGCTTCAATAGCCCTCTCCATCATCTCTTCAGACGGTAATAATACGACATCAACTGCTATTTTCGCCATTGGGATAACCTCTAAGAGAATCCGGCTTTTTTGTTTCAATATGGCCGAATTTAGCCTTAAGTTCGACCGGGTACAAGGAAAAAGTCTTGCAATAATTGCCCCTGAGATTATACTTATTTAGCTTAACCGAGAGTATGCGTTCTCATTTTATGAGGGCCTATAGTCAAAAACGGCGTATGGGGCCTCATGACCTGTCCTGAGCGCAGTCGAAGGAAAGGATACGGCGATGGCGGATAAAGATAACGATATAAAGAAGATAAAAGAGCTTATTAAGATAATGAAAGAAAACGGATTAGATGAGATAGAAATCAGGCATGATGACGATAAGATATTTCTTAAACGCTCACAACCCCAGCAAGTTATAAGTGGGATACCGGTGATAAGGCCGGAATCCGGCGTTGTACCTGTCAGCCCGCCGGGCACAGAAACTGCAAGTCAGCCTTCAGCACATCCGTCCGGTCCGCAAGAAGAGGATCTTGTGGAGATAAAATCACCTATCGTCGGGACCTTCTATGTGACGCCAAGCCCGGATTCGGAGCCTTATGTTGAGGTCGGCTCAACGGTCGATCCGCAATCGATCGTTTGCATCATCGAGGCAATGAAGGTGATGAATGAAATCAAGGCCGAAACCAGTGGGACTATTGTTGAAATACTTGTGACTAATGGTCAGGCTGTTGAATATGGGCAGATTCTTTTCAAAGTCAGACCGGACTAATTCATGATGCGTTATGCATCGGATGCGATTCGAGATACGAAAAAATGTTTTCAAGGATTCTGATAGCAAATCGTGGTGAAATAGCACTGCGTATCATCCGTGCCTGCCATGAGCTTGATGTTGAAGCAGTAGTAGTATATTCCGAAGCTGATAAAGACGCTCCTTACCTGCAGCTTGCAGATGAGGCGGTTTGTATAGGACCATCTGACTGTGCTAAAAGTTATCTAAATATATCCCGCATCATAAGTGCAGCCGAGATTACCGACGTCGAAGCAATTCACCCCGGTTATGGTTTCCTGGCGGAGAACATAAACTTTGCCCAGATATGCCGAGACTGTGGAATAAAATTCATCGGCCCGCCTGTTGAGGCGATGCAATTGCTCGGCGACAAGGTTCAGGCCCGCAAAGTGGCATCCGAAGCAAATGTGCCGGTTGTGCCCGGTTCCGATGGTGCTGTAGAAACAGAATCTGAGGCTCTGAGAGTAGCGAGCAAAATGGGATACCCTGTAATAATAAAAGCTGCTGCCGGTGGGGGCGGGCGCGGTATGAGAGTTGTACATAACGACATCGGTTTGCGTTCTGCATTTAGCGCAGCCAGTGCTGAGGCAGAAATTGCTTTTGGTGACGGCGACGTGTATTTGGAAAAATACATAGTCGAGCCTCGGCACGTGGAAGTACAGGTGATTGTTGACAATGATGGCAACGCTTTGCATTTTTACGAAAGGGACTGCTCCATTCAGAGAAGACATCAGAAGATGATTGAGGAATCGCCCTGTCCTGTTTTGGATAAACGTACGAGGGAAGAACTTTGTCAGGCTGCGATAAAAATCGTGGAAGAGGCCAAATATGTAAATGCAGCAACCGTCGAGTTTCTTTTGGACGAGAACAAAAAGTTTTATTTTATTGAGGCAAACACGAGAATCCAGGTCGAGCACCCGGTTACTGAAATGGTAACAGGTCACGACTTGATTAAGTGGCAATTGAAAATTGCTGCCGGTATGCCTTTAAAATTGAGCCAAAGAAATATTAAACATACAGGCGTGGCAATTGAATGCAGGATAAACGCCGAGGACCCTGAAAACAACTTCGCTCCTTCGCCGGGCACGATTACCAGATATATCCCACCCGGCGGCCCGGGTGTAAGAGTCGATACACACGTGCATCAGGGCTGGACTGTCTCGTCGAGCTACGATTCGATGATTGCCAAGTTAATTGTTCATCAGAGGACACGAACCGAAGCCATTGCTACAATGAAAAGAGCCTTGCGGGAATTTGTTATCGAGCCAATCAAAACAACGATACCTGTTTGCCTTGATATCCTCTCACATAATCTCTTCGTCAAGAACAAAGTCGATACAGGCTTCGTCGAAAGAAATTTCTGATTTTGTTATTCGTTGCTCGTATCTCGTTTTCTTTGTCATTCTTCCAGCGATGTTAAGTCTTCGTAGGTTTCGCGTTTTCTTATGACGGAGAATTTTTCGCCGTCCACGAGCACTTCAGCGGCTCGACATCGGGCGTTGTAGTTACTGCTCATAGTAAAGCCATAAGCTCCAGTTGTAAAAATAGCGAGCAGATCGCCGCGTTTTACTGGTGGTAAAGCTCTGTCCTTTGCAAAGAAATCCGCACCTTCACAAATCGGCCCGACTACATCCACAACTTCGGTTCCATTCAACTGTAAATCTTTCTGGCGTTGCTCCGGCAAAAACTTTTGTTCCACTTCAGCAGGCCAAATGAAGTGAAAAGCATCATACAAGGATGGACGAATCAAATCATTCATTCCCGCATCAACAATAACAAATTTCTTACTGCCTCCACGTTTTGTATAGAGAACGCGAGTGAGCATTATCCCGGCGTTGGCGCAAATACTCTTGCCCGGTTCCAGAACAAGTTTAAGGTCCTTGTCTTTGAGCAGTGGTACGATACCTGCTGCATATTCTACTGCTGAAGGTACGGTGTTGGATTCATAGTCGGCGCCGTATCCACCGCCGAGATTAAGAGCTTCAACTATATGACCGTTACTGCGAAGCTGGTCGATAAGCGGCAGCACTTTTTCAACAGCCTCAACATAAGGATCAATTTTTTTCCCGCCGGTTCCCAGGTGCATGTGAATAGCGCAAAGATCCACTGCTTCGTTGTCGCCATAATCAGCAAAGGTTTTCAGTGCCCGCTCGATATCGACTCCGAACTTTGTTTCTTTCTTACCCGTCTTCAAAAAAGCATGAGTTATAACTTCAACGTCCGGATTGACCCTGAGAGCAGCTTTGGTTTTTTTGCCCTGCTGTTTCGCCAGCCTCATTAAGTTCTCAAGCTCGGCTTCCGATTCGATGTTGAAATAGGCGACGCCGGCATTCAATGCCTCGATAATTTCAACGTCGGTTTTGCCGACGCCGGCGAAAACTATTTTTGACGGATCGCCACCGACTTTGAGAACGCGGTACAATTCTCCGCCGCTGACAATATCAAATCCGCTATCTAACTTTGCCATGAATTGGAGGATGTTTATGTTGCCGGAAGCCTTGACGGAATAACAAATCGTGGTATCGAGCTGGCTGTAAGCCTGCTGTATTTTTTGCAGATGGTCTTTGAAGGTAGCCTTGCTATAGATGTATACAGGTGTGCCAACTTTGGCGGCGATATTCGCAACATTTATGTCTTCAGCGAACAGTTGGCCATTTTTGTAATCGAAGTAATCCATATCATTGTTCTCTATATGTGTCATACTCAATCTGTTATTTTCGGTATAAACGGATGAGTAGTATAAGGGATTGCGGATAGATTGCAAGAATTCGGTAAATCCTGCTTTTTTGGAATGGAATCGCTGTTGCCAATAAAAAAAACGGAAGTTTCTTCTGCATTGAGAGAATCTTCCGTTTTTAGCGTAACCTGCCGCAATCCTGTTTTTTCAATCGCGGCTGTATCAGCCGACCTTAGTCGGCAGCTCGTTGAAATCCATAGTTCCAAAGGCCAACGAGCTTTTGGCTAAATTGCTACGCTATCTTTTTTTCTTCTTAGCTTTCTTCTTAGCTTTCTTTTTAGCTTTCTTCTTAGCTTTTTTCTTGGTTGCTTTCTTCTTGGTTGCTTTCTTCTTAGTTTTCTTCTTGGTTACTTTCTTCTTAGTTTTTTTCTTAGCTTTTTTCTTTGCTTTTTTCTTCGCCATTATTTTGTCACCTCCTTTTTGGCTGACTAAATCCTTTCATTTTTTCAGTTAACTTTACAATACTTATTTACAATAAAGTACTTTTTCAAAAAAAAACACAAAAAAGTTAATAAATTATATATTTTTTATCGTCTAAAAGTTTAGTAATACTTGACAAAATATTTTGCCATCGATTATTTTACATAACCTCGAATATTTCTTACTATACTATTTATTAACGAAAAGCTAAATTACGCTTTAAGAGTTTTCTTTATTTGTTGGTGTGTTTTGCTTATTGAGGTTAGTTGATTTCTTATATAATATTTGTTTAGTAACGCACAGTTTAGTTGTTATTTCTTTATGATAAAAAGCAAAATAGCTTTGTTTGGCGGTACTTTCGATCCTGTTCATCTCGGCCACGCTATCGTTGCTGCCGATGTAATTGAACATATCGGTGTAGAAAAAATAGTTTTTATTCCCGCGAAACGCTCTCCGTTAAAGGGCTTCTCACCAAGTGCGAGTGATAACGATCGACTTGAAATGATAGCGTTTGCAATCGCCGATGAGAACAAATTCGAGATAAGTGATTACGAAATAAAAAGGCCGGCGCCGAGTTATACAATAGAGACCGTGAAGAAATTTCAGGCTGACTATGGCAGCAGCACTTCGGTTTATTGGCTGATCGGAGCGGACAGTATAGATGATTTGGAGCATTGGCACGGAATTGACGGATTAATCGATATATGCAATCTCACTACGATGTACAGAGCCGGTTGCGCACTGCCGGATTTTAGCAGATTCGAAGCTATCTGGGGCAGAAAGCGAGTCGAAAAACTTCAACGAAATGTTATCCAAACCTCTCTGGTCGATATAAGCAGTACGGATATACGAAATCGTTTAGCTACCGGTCAGAATGTAACCGATATGCTACACCCAGCCGTTGCTGATTATATCCGCACACACAGACTCTATCAGACAGAAGTAAGGTCTTAGTCTGAGTATTTACTCTGAATTAACGGCTTAGCAATCTCACGGTGGCTTCCTTCTCCATAGCAGCGAAAATATAAAACGGGTGTTTCCAAATAAGTTTATATTTATAATCTTCTGTCTAATTTGCGATAGCTTATGGCTTCTGCAAGATGCTCAGGTTTTATATCTTCCTGGCCGGCCAGGTCGGCTATCGTCCGAGCGACTTTACAAATCTTGTCATGGGCACGGGCACTTAGACCAAATTCAGTCATTGCCTGTTTGAGCATTACTTCACTTGTTGAATCAAGTTTGCAAAATTTTCCGATTTGTTTGTGGGTCATCCTGGCGTTGGCCATTACCCTTCCATCACCAAAGCGTTTTACCTGGAAATCTCTGGCCCTAATTACATCTTGTCTCATTGTGGATGAGTCGAGCTGGCTGGATTTTGATCGCAGTTTAGTGAAGCTTATCACAGGCACGTCTATATGAATATCGATTCTGTCTACCAAAGGTCCTGATATTTTTGACAAATATCGTTCGATTTGATTCGGTGTACATTTACATCTTCTCGAGTCTGTCCCATGATACCCGCACAGGCACGGATTAAGAGCTGCTACAAGAACAAATTGTGCGGGGTAAGTAACCGTCCGCTTCGCGCGGGCAACAGTTATAGTGCCATCTTCGAGAGGCTGACGAATCATTTCAAGAACATGCCGGGGAAATTCTGCGAACTCATCGAGAAACAATATTCCGTGATGAGCTAATGACAACTCTCCGGGGCGGGCGTTTGGACCGCCACCAATAAGAGCAGGCCCGCTTGCTGTATGGTGTGGCATCCGAACCGGGCGCGTGGCTAACAACGCTTTGCCTTTGCCCAGTAGACCAACCGAAGAGTATATACGAGTTGTTTCAAGCGATTCCTGCAGACTTAAAGGAGGCAGGATTGTTGCCAATCTCTGGGCAAGCATTGTTTTTCCTGCTCCCGGGGGACCGATCATCATTATGTTGTGTCCGCCAGCGGCAGCAACCGTAAGGGCCCGCTTGACGGATTCCTGACCCTTTACATCTCCGAAGTCAATATCATAACGACTCTCGATATTAAAGATATCCTCGGTATTGACGGTTGTTGTTTCGATGGGCAATTGGTCGCTGATAAAGCCTATGGCTTGCGTAAGAGAGCCGACTCCATAGACTTCAATATCCCGGACGACAGCAGCTTCTTGGGCATTTTCAAGGGGTACAATGATGCCTTTGAATCCATTATTCAGGGCGGTCATTGCCATACTCAGGACACCATTGACAGACCTGACCCTGCCGTCTAAGGCCAGTTCGCCAGCGATGACATAATCTTTCGAGGAGGTACTCATGAAAGCACCGGAGCCAAGTAACATTCCAAGAGCGATGGGCAGGTCGAAGGCAGGACCTTCTTTCTTGGTATGGGCAGGAGCAAGGTTTACGAGCGATTGTGTTTTGGGGTATTTGTAGCCACAATTAATAATGGCGCTTTTGACCCGTTCGGCACTTTCTTTAACTGCTGCATCCGGGAGACCGACGATAAGGGGTTTTTCAAATCCACCGCGTGCAACATCAACTTCAACCTCGCAGATAATTCCATTTATCCCCTCAAGTGCAACACTGTATAATCTGGCCAGCATGACTTTTTCCTCTTTATTTTTTTTATTCTATGGGCATATTCTAAGACAGGCGTGGTTCATCTGCAAGTAATTTTGGGGTAGTTTTATTATCTTTGGAATGGAATTCCATATTCTATCTTGCAAAACGACCTGCTATAGCTACAATAAGAAACGAATTGAAAAATTATCAAAGGAGCAAAACAATATGTCTACTGTAAAAGATGTGATTGTTAAAAAACCCTCCGACCAGGAAAGTGCGTCCTGTAAGGCATGGCCGATCTGGAAGTGCGAACCAAGCACCTTCGACTGGGCATATACGGAAAAAGAAACCTGCCTTTTGATAGAAGGCAAAGTTACGGTTACTGACGGCAAAGACTCGGTGAGTTTTGGGCCCGGCGATCTCGTGGTCTTCCCCGTGGACCTCGAATGCAC
>CAZQXE010000112.1:0-10205 GCA_964597115.1 uncultured Pirellulales bacterium
AGCTCCAGACCTTGCCTTTGTGGATATACGAATCAGATGGAGCATTTACCTCATCTATTCGCCAATAATAGGTCTGGCCGAATTCCAAAAGGCCGGCAGGATCATAAGAGTTACTATCCTGGTTTGGACCGACTAAAAGGCCACGTGGATCATTAGCTCTGTCGGCATCTTCGACGTCCTCTAAACTGGTCCCGAAGTATACATCATGCGTATGAGCAGACACACCCGGTGTCCAGGTCAGGATGACATCCTGAACCACATCAGTAGCTTGATCTTCAGGACTGGGATCCACAGCCGGACGTTTTTCAAAAACAGTTGGGACATAATCGCCTTCGTAAAATCTTACACCGTCGATCCAGAACTCAGCGGCATCATAAGCTATGAGGAACACAACGTCTGCTGGACTCACGCTCGAATTAAAAACAGGGGTCGTTACGTATAGTTCCTGCCATTCATCAGTCATAGTGAGGGTCTCCTCACCATATCCCGTATTTGGAGCCTGGTCAAGTTCCGGCTTGAAAGTGATTTGCAGTGTACCTGTTGAGCATTTTACAAAGGCGGAAAAAGTATAATACCTGCCTGTTTCAAAAACAAGATCCGGGTACTTAAAAAAAACATCCCAAAAATTAGTACCTGCGGTGGGAACGTTAATATATACACAATAGTTTCCCTCAATCGGATCTTCCGGCTTTGCTGCACCCACCAATTCAGTAACCACTTCGAAGTCAGCACTGCCATATGTAATCCACGGCTCAAGAACGCCGTCCTCAAAGCCACCGTTAACCAATATATTTTCTTGTGCTCGGCTTGAGCCAAATCCCATGAAAACTATCAACAGAACTGCCATTGACCAAAATATTCGCGTTCTCATAATACTTACTCCTTCTCCTTACTATTAACTGCTCTGCAACTTAACTTAATTATTTTCCCCTGGTATCCAGGCCCAAAACTAAACATAAAAGTGAAATGCACAAATAATATTCACAATAATATCTAAAAGAACAAACAAAGATGATTTTTACCTTTGTTAAATTATAACATTTATTTGCCTATGATAATGTTTTTCGGTATGTTTTGCCTCCTTCCTTAATTAACTGTTATTGAAAGGCAAAATCTTAATCATATTTGTACCAAATTTACCACCATGCCGTCAAGAATAATCTCAAATATGTGATAATCGGGCCAGTTATGGATGGGTGGAATAATAGTTCGGGATGAATCGAATATAGAGAGGAGTTTTAACGCATTAATATCAAGTTGTTCGGCAAGTTTATCAAGAATAGACTTGAAAGCATTCATCACATAAGAGTCCTTTTTTACAGGCTGTGCATCGCAATGATAAAAGTCTCACGAAAAAACGCTCCATTTTCAAATATATTGCAACTTGCAATTTTACGGTAGCAAGGGGGATACGATACTCGATCCGATGGTCGGGGCGGGGACAACGCTAATCGAAGCCAAACTTTTAGCAAGAAACGCACTCGGCCTCGATATCAATCCCGAAGCTCTCGAGCTTACAAAAAAAGCCCTGCGTTTTAAGCATCATCCGCCGAGCGAGCAGAAAGTGAAGGTTGCAGATGCACGTGATTTGTCGTTTTTGGAAGATGAATCTTTCGACCTTATACTGACTCACCCGCCTTATATGAACATCATTAAATACTCAGATGGGAAAATAGCAGGGGACTTGTCGAACATCGGCAGCCTGTCGAGGTTTTGTGAGCAAATAGAAAGTATCGCCAACGAGTTGTTTCGTGTCCTGAGGCAGGACAAATACTGTGCAATACTCATTGGCGATACTCGGAAAGGCAAGCACCTCATCCCACTTGCCTTTCATGTTCTGCAGCGCTTTTTACGAATCGGTTTTTTGTTGAAAGAGGACATTATTAAGATTCAGCACCACTGTAAATATACCGAACGATGGCGGGCCAAAGCTCAGCGGGACGGATTCTACCTTATCATGCACGAACATCTGTTCGTATTTCGCAAGCCTTATAAGGGCGAAGATCTATCCCGCTTAAGATATAGCACCGCTTTTTAGCTTATTCCCCCCGCATTTAAGTAGTTTTATACTTCTGCACTTTCCCGATAAAATCGGGACACAATACAGACTCGTGCACTAAATTAACCGGTGTCGGACGCAAGCATTCACTTCAAGCGTCAATGGCAAACCTGACAAAATCATTTTACCCGGCCGATGACTCTACGGTGCCGGATAAAACAATCGTGACGGTGAGGTTGCCGGTGTAGCAAATCCGTGCTGGCGAAGTTCCTGCTCGAGTTGGGCCCCTAGTCTTTCGTGTTCTGCTTCCATCTGTGCTTCGATTGGATCAAAGCACCCTGTAAGGGAGACAGTCAATAAGAGTAACGTTATGACTGTCAATAACCTCGTCCTTATCAATTTTCTTCGACTTCCCATCAATTCTCCTCATGTCTTAAAAATTATAGTTGCTCCTGTTCCATGACTTATAGCATATTTAATGCCAACACAATAGAAAATTCTGTCTCCTCCTTATGAAAACAGATAAATAATGGCACCCGGGGTAGAAGGTCAGAAGGAATAATTTATACGAAAAGCTAATATGCTACTTCACAACGTGCTTTGCCTTTGCTCATTAGCAGGAAAGCCTTGCATGAGGTAACATTAATCCACCCCAATTAGATTAATAGTTATTATATCCGTCTGCAGAAGAAAAGTCAAGTGAAAAAAACCGGCTAAACAGAACTGCCCGGGGACATCCAATATTAATCCGCTTTTTTTGGTTGGTTTATTGGTTTTGACGGGCTATTATATCTGAAAATGAGCAAATTAATCGCAGACAGAGCAGGTAAAATCGACGCAAGCGGGATTCGGAAGGTCTTTGCATTAGCGGCAAAGATGAAGGACCCGGTGAATTTCTCGATAGGGCAACCCGACTTCGATGTGCCCGAAAAGCTCAAAGAAGAGGCGATAAAGGCCATCCAGGAGGGATTCAACAAGTATTCACAAACGGTGGGCGATGCCCAGCTTAAAGAAAAGATTACCCGGCGGGTAAGCGAAGAATACGGTTGGGAAAATCCCGCGGTCCTGGTGGCCAGCGGTGTCAGCGGGGGGCTGCTGTTGGCGTTCATGGCGCTTGTAAATCCCGGTGACGAAGTAATCATACCGGATCCCTACTTCGTAATGTATAAGCATTTGGTCAATCTGCTGGGCGGAAAGTGCATTTTCATTGACAGCTATCCGGATTTCGAGCTACCGGTCGAGAAAATCGCCGATGCTATCACAACTAAAACCAAGATGATTATCGTCAATTCGCCCTGTAATCCGACCGGCATGGTTTATTCGCAAAAGAACATAGAGGCATTAGCCGGGATTGCAACGGAAAAAGATTTGCTTGTTCTAACCGACCAGATTTATGAGAAATTCTGCTACGACGGCAGGTGCCCGAGCATAGCCAATTACCACAAAAAGACCCTTCTGCTGCACGGTTTCAGCAAGGCTTATGCGATGACCGGCTGGCGGCTGGGGTACGTCGCAGCGCCGGAGCCCCTTAGAGACGTTATTGAAGCTATGACGATGATACAGCAATACACGTTTGTCTGTGCGCCCACGCCTTTCCAGAAGGCGGCTATCGCGGCAATGGATTACGACGTGAGTGATTTTGTTGATGCGTACAGAAACAAAAGAAACCTACTGTATGAGGGATTGAAGGACAAGTTCGAACTGGCCAGACCTGGCGGGGCGTTTTATGCCTTCGTCAAAGCGCCCGAAAGGGCAGGGGGGGCAACCGAATTCGTGGAACAGGCTATCGACAATAACGTGCTGATTATTCCGGGTAACGTTTTTAGTGAAAAGGACACGCATTTTAGAATGAGCTATGCAACCAGTGACGACAAAATCCGGCAGGGGGTGGAGATTCTCCGAAAGCTGGCATAAGCTCAACGGTAGGGGAGCTGTTTCTATTCGCTATGGGATTGATGTCAAAGGGTGGTAAAAAAGTGGCCACAAAAAGATGATATTTTTTTGTCCGGTGCTTTTAATCTGTGCTTGTAGTTAATGTAGTTAATATTAACGCCTATTTTTTAAAGGAGAGAAAAATGGGAATTTTAGAGAAATTTTTTGCTCCATCTCCTTTTATTCAACTGCATGAGCATGCGAAAAAGGTGCACGAGTGTGTCGAGCTTATTCGTCCGTTGGCGAACGCACTGCTGGCTGAAGACTATGATAAAATTGAGAAATTACACGATGTGATGTCCAAGACCGAGCATGAAGCAGATGAAATCAAAACGGAGTTACGCGACAAACTTACCAAGATGTACTTCCTTTCGATAGGACAAAACGAATTAAGTCGGTTTTTGGCGTATCAGGATGACATCGCAGATGCCGCAGAGGATTTCGCCGTTGTGCTGTATTTGCGCAAGACCAAAATTCCACAGGAACTTAAAGCCGACTTTCTGGACTTCGTTGAGCAAGTGATCAGCGTCAGCCAACGGTTAATGAATCTGGAGAACGAGATTTCAACGCTCGCGGAAGCGGCTTTTACCGGCGAAGAGGCCGAGAATGTGCTGAAAGGTATTAACAAGATCGGCGAAGAAGAGTGGAAAGCCGACCGTCTTGAGAGGAAATTTGCCCGACGTTTCTACAGTATGGAAGATAAGCTTGATCCTATCACCATTATTTTCCTCGACAAGTACTGTAAGAGATTGAGCGCTATATCCAACAATGCTGAGAAGACCGCCAAATACCTTCGTCTCATCATCCGCAAGAAATAGTTTGATTTTCCAAAGGAGATGTTTCTCTATGGAAACTCTCGTGATTGCAGCAATTATAGTTGGTTTCTATATGGCCTGGAATATCGGCGCCAACGATGTGGCGAATTCCATGGCTTGTTCTGTCGGATCGAAGTCGCTGACCATCTTCTGGGCGGTCGTTCTGGCAGGCATCTGCAATTTCTGCGGAGCTGTGCTGGTGGGCAGCCATGTTTCCGATACCGTTAGGAAGGGAATAATAGACACGCAGGCATTCACCCAGGATCCCCGTATGCTCGCCCGCGGCATGTTGTGCGCGCTTTTGGCCGCGGCAGTATGGTTGAATCTTGCCTCGTACTTTAGCATGCCGGTTTCCACCACGCATTCGATCGTCGGAGCCATCGTCGGATTTGGAATTCTGGAAGCCGGACTCGGACACGTTCACTGGGCTAAGCTGGGGCAGATTGTTGCCAGTTGGCTCATATCGCCACTGGCTGGGGGGATAATTGCCTTTGTTGTGTTCAAGTTGATCTTGCGTTACATCCTGTCTGCCGAAGAACCTGTGGTGGCGGCGCGAAAAGGAATACCGATTTGCGTTTTTATCGTGTTTACCACAATAATTCTGGCCATCATTTACCGAGGTCTGAAGAACCTGCATCTTGACCTCAGTGCTCCTAAAGCGATTGTATTTAGTATTCTGGGCGGTCTTACCGCCGCAGGAGTTTTCGCATTGCTCGCGAAGAGAAATCGGAATTGCAACGGTGAATCACCGCTGGATGAACAGCTCATGCAAGTAGAGAGAACCTTTGCAGCGTTGGTAATCATTAGCTCGTGTACGGTAGCATTTGCGCAAGGTGCCAACGATGTGGCGAATGCCATTGGGCCGCTGGCAGCGGTGGCTGAAATTGTCAAGACCAACGCAGTCCCCGGCAGGGTGCCGGTGAGCATAGGATTCTTAGTCCTCGGCGGTCTTGGCATTGCAATTGGCCTGGCTACTTTCGGCTATCGGGTAATGCGCCTGGTTGGGATTAAGGTCACCGAGATTACGCCCTCACGTGGCGTTGCTGCGAATTTAGCCGGCATGACGACAGTCCTGGCCTGTTCAAAAATGGGTCTGCCCGTATCAACTACCCACACCATGGTCGGTGCAATTATAGGTGTGGGATTGGCCCGTGGTATCACCGCTATTAACCGCCAAGTGGTCAGGTCAATCTTTACCTCCTGGCTCGCGACTGTTCCAATTGCCGCGGGACTAACCGTACTGTTCTACATAATCGCAAGATGGTTGTTTTGGTAAGGAAACGTTAATTGCTTAGGATAAGCTCTCGCTTAATACCCCTGTGATAATGCTATATTCGGCCACTACCTCACGAATATCGCATAAACAATAATAGAAGTCTTGAAGTGGGAACAGACCGAATTGGAGATTTCTCACCGTCGCCGGTTGGGTACTGACAAACCTTAAAGTCATATCTTGCAGTAATCACAAAAGAACTCTATTGACTAGTGAAACCAGAACAGATAAAACTACGCGCAGTTGAATCAGTGCAGGTGAACAAAAGGATTTATGCACAAGAGTTTAGCAGTTATGGACTTATAATTGTACGGTTTTACAAAGGGTCGTTATGACAGAGAACGTAATATTCAAAGCAGTAATCGGAACGGTAGGAGGATTGGGACTGTTTCTGTTCGGTATGGGATTTATGTCGGATGGGCTAAAAAAGGTTGCAGGCCGGAAACTCAGGAGAATTGTCGAGTCACTGACCAAGAAGCCACTGGTTGCTTTTCTCGTTGGGGCGGGTGTTACGGCTTTGGTTCAATCCAGTTCTGCGACGACCGTGATGGTAATTGGTTTCGTGAATGCGGCGCTTCTATCGCTCAAGCAGGCGATATGCGTAATAATCGGAACAAATGTCGGTACAACAGCGACGGCGTGGCTGGTATCAATATCGGGAATCGGTGCTTTCAAGATTACTATCTATGCGCTTCCGGCAGTCGGAATAGGATTCCTGATGCTAACCTTTGGCAGAACGCGGAAAGTAAAGAATATCGGACAAATATTATTGGGCTTTGGGATATTGTTTGTGGGCATTGATTTTATGAAAGATGCCTTTAGCCCATTGGAAAACAGTAGAAGGGTTCAGGAGCTTTTCGTTTCTCTCGGCAGGCAGCCTATATTGGCGATTATGGCCGGGGCCATTGTGACAATGCTTCTTCAAAGCAGCTCGGCAGCTGTTGCTATTGTACAGTTACTGGCAATGAAAGGGGCCTTTGGGGACGACTGGCAATTAGTGCTAAATGTTGCGATACCGTTTGTTTTGGGCAGCAATATAGGGACGACAATAACAGCACAACTGGCGGCGCTGCAGGCAAACATAAATGCAAAGCGCACGGCTTGGGCACATACAATATTCAATGTTCTTGGTACTGGAATTGCCTATCCATTTATATATTTTGGCCTGTTTGGTGCGTTAGTTAATATAGTCGCTCCATGGAAGATGGGGCCTACTACGATTGCAGGGTCTATTGCCATTGCTCACACGATCTTTAATGTCGTTAATTCAGGCATATGTTTACCAATGGCGGGCTTATTGGAAAAATTCGTCATTAAGTTAGTTCCGGCAAAGAAAGGCGACCTGAGAACCGAGCCTGTAGTGCTTGAGGAACATCTTCTTGACACACCTGTGATAGCTCTGGAGCAGGCAAAGCGTGAGATCATTCGTATGGCAAAGACAGCTAAAAGGGCCTTTATACAATCTGTCGATGGAATTATCGAGGATGACAGGAGGAAATTAGAAGCGGTACTACAAACAGAAGATTATATCGATGAATTCCAGTATGAGATCACCTCGTACCTTTCGGACTTATCCCGGAGACAGTTGTCTGATGAAGTATCGGTCGAATTGCCTGTACTTCTGCACTCAGTTAACGACCTCGAGCGTATCGGTGACCATACTGTTAATATAGTGGAGATCGCCGAACGAAAGATCGAGAGTAAGCTGTCTTTCAGCGAATCAGCACTTGTTGAGATTGAGCAACTGAGAAAAGAGGCTGAGCAGATGCTTGATTATATCATAGAGGCTCTGGAGAAGAATAATATTGAGGCGGCCAAATCGGCTTTGCTTAATGAGAGAAACGTAAACCAAATGCAGATGGATTTTCGCCGCAGCCATGTAGAACGGATGAGCGGAGGCATGTGCTCGCCGGAAGCGGGTTTGATATTTATAGACTTAGTTGACAATATCGAAAAAATCGGCGATCACCTCACAAATATCGCCCAGGCGATAATAGGGGGTCTGCAATGGGAGGGAGTTAAGCCAAAAATTTCTCTCGATTCCTAACCAGGTATTGCCAAGCGGACAATTTCACGGTAGAATTCCCGACATGGAGAACGCATTTCGCAAAATCGCGGCCGGTGTGCTGTGTCTGTTATTGCTCGCAGGCCTGAGCACAGCAGTTGAGCCGAACGACTTCGGCACAGATATGCCCACTGTAGAAGCCGCGGTGATTGTCTGCAAAGGCGATATCGATGATGGTTTATTTAAATCCATCCGCCGCAGAACAGAATTAGCTCTCGATGCAGGAGTGGAATATCTTATCTACGAAATCGGCACATACGGCGGCCTTGTAAAATCGGCAGACGACATAGCCAAATACTTCATACTCGACGTAGGTAAGAAAGCCCGAACCGTTGCCTACGTAACAACGGAAGCGATCTCAGCCGGAGCGATGATAAGTGTCTCATGCCAGGATATCATAATGCTGGAGAACACTACGATAGGAGATTGCGCTCCGATCATGCTCGGCGGCAAACTCGAAGGTGTCGAGCGGGAAAAAATTGAGAGCTTTACCCGCGCAGCCTTTGCGCGTGCAGCGCAAGAAAACGGCTACCCGGCTGCACTGCTAAAAGCCATGGTTACCATACAGACGGAGGTGTATCGGGCAAAAAATCTGCAAACCGGCGAGTATGAGTTCTTCGAAAGCGAGCAATTACCCAAAGATCCCAATAAGTATGACCTGGACAATAAAGAGCTGATTGTTAAAGATGATGAACTCTTAACACTGACCGCTTCCGATGCTTTCGAATACGGCATAGCCAGAGCGCAGGTCAAAGACCGGGCAGGGGCCCTTGAGTTCTTAGCCGAACGCGATGGCGTAACTTTTACTGCCGAGCCAATGGTGCTTGAAACCAACTGGTCCGAAGAGATGGTCCGATGGTTGAACTCGCCTGCAGTAATGGCCGTACTTGTCATGCTTGCCTTGTTGGGTGTTTACTTAGAATTCAGCACACCGGGCCTCGGGCTGCCGGGTCTTGTTGCGGTTATATGTTTTGTGATTATAGTCGGCAGCAAATACCTCGTTGGATTAGCCAACTGGGTGGAAGTGGCGTTATTTATTTTGGGGATACTTCTGCTGCTGGTCGAATTTCTGGTTCTGCCCGGTTTCGGGATAGCAGGTGTCTCGGGAATAATCTGTATTTTCGCCGGTCTATTCGGTATGCTAATTAAAAATCCCCCAAATAATCCAATACCATGGCCCCAAAATGCCTTTGAATGGAAGTTGTTTACTGATGGAGTCCTGGGGCTATCGCTCGGCTTTATGGGATTTGTTGTTTTAGCGTGGCTGCTTGCGAAATATCTGCCGAAAATCCAATTTCTTAGCGGCCTGATACTTATTCCAACCGTTCCAAGGCGGGGCGATGAATTGCGAGTAAGTATGACGACCGTACCAACAAGTGGGGCTAAAAGTATCAATGTAGGCGACATCGGTGAGGTGGTTTCAATACTAAGGCCCACAGGAAAAGCAAAATTCGGCGATGCAATAGTAGATGTAGTTGCCGAAGCTGAGTTCCTTAACGAAGGAACCAGAGTCAAGATAATTGAAATTCACGGCAACAGAGTTGTAGTAACAAAAAACGAATAACAGAGGTGAGCTAATGGGATGGTGGCTGGTTTTTGCTGTTTTACTTTACTTTGCCTGTGCTGCTCTGATAATAGCCGAGGTATTTGTACCGAGCGGCGGTCTGATCAGTTTTTGCTCGCTTGCTTGCTTAGTCGGGGGTATAGTGATATTTTTCCAATACAGTGTGACTGCCGGGTGGATCGGCATAGGTATAGCGGCTATAATGATTCCGTCGGTGTTAGTTGTCGCTTATAAGATATTCCCAAAAACCAGGTTCGGCAAAAACGTGACTCTTACACCTCCAACACGCCGGCAGGGTGATGCCATACCCGATACACCCGAGTTAAAAGAATTGCTTGGCGTTGTCGGTGTTGTTCTTACACCATTGCGTCCAGTGGGAATGTGTGATTTTTCAGGACAGAGAGTTGAATGTGTCGCTGAAAGCGGATATGTTGATAAGGGTCAAAAAATCAAGGTAATCAACGTGGAAAGCACACAATTGACAGTTCGTATAATCGAAGAAAGTTAATGAAAGGACAAGTATTATGTATAACTTAACAAACACGACTCTGGCACAA
>CAZQXE010000113.1:0-10096 GCA_964597115.1 uncultured Pirellulales bacterium
GTGGTTATATTTACTTAGTGGTTGATTCTTCGAAGTTAAGTATCGCGAAGTCGCCGAAGTATTTTTTCGCAGCCTTGTCATACGCTTTGGCTGCATCGATTTCGTTTTTAAAATAGCCGATCTGCTTTTTTTTGTTATTCAATGTGATTTGGGCACGCCATCTTTTCTTCTTTTTGTTATACCAGAGACCTCTGTATTTTGAAGAAGTGTTTCTCCTTGGATAGCGGGCGTTTCGGGCGTTGTCGGCCGGCGTGGCGGGGCGGACGTTGGCCTTGCGATTATCTAAGCCGTTATGATTGATATGGTCCACGAACCAGCCTTCCGGCACATCGATGATTTCCCGGTGCATCGAGACGGTCGTGTGTCTTTTTTCTTCGGCAAGCCACTTGTGTCTTATCGCATAGTATGTATTCGATCTTTTACTGACTTGCCATTTGTATTTTCTAAGCCGCTCGTAATCGTCCGGATCGACAATAGAGTATTCGCCCTGCGTTAGCGGTATACGCCGGAAAGTGTAGCCGTAGCGCAACCTCCTGTAGAGCAGAACTGCAAGTACGACCGGCTTTTCCAGCCAATCCGGGATTGTGATTACGAGCTCGGTAATTTTCTCACCCGCAGGGATTAGTGGTTCAGTTAATGAGTGAATGAGTTAATGAGTGAATTTTGCGTTGTCATTTTGCTTTTTTACTTTTTCCTTTTGACTTGTGCCTTTTCGGCAGAGGCGAAAAAGATGCCCCTCTACTATTGGACGAACATACGTTTTTTTGACGAAATTTGAGCGTTTTTATAGCAGTGCCATAAGCGTAAACGCATGCTATAAAAGGAATAAAAATTTTTTTCGTTTTTCGGATTTTTGCTCCGGGGTACCATCGCTTTTTTGACTAGAAATGCGTCAAAAACGGCGATTGCGAAAATGCTTTTTGGATGCTTAAGTGGGGGGAGTTTGGACCGGATATGGAGGGTGGTGTTGCGATAATACGTTATGGGAATAATCCGAGCTTCTTGGCAGGGTTATTCTTTACTTACATCGCGCAGCGTCAAGTACGGTCTAATCGGCGTCTTTTTTCTTTGAGTATTGGGCGATGATCTGCTGCTGGACGTTGGGCGGGACAAGCTCGTAATGGCTCAGCGTCATCGAGTAGCTGCCGCGTCCGCCGGTAACGCTTTTGAGCTGACTGTTGTACTGCGTGACTTCCGAGAGAGGCACCTGCGCTTTAATGATGATAAAGTTGCCGGCCAGCATGTCCTGACCCTGCACCCTTCCGCGTTTCGAGGCCAGGTCGCCGGCGATGTCACCCATGTTCTCGGCGGGAATTGTCACTTCCATATTCACTATCGGCTCGAGCAGGACCGGCTTGGCTTTTTGAGCGGCGTCGATGAAAGCGCCTTTGCCCGCTGCGCGGAACGCTACTTCCTTTGAATCGACAGGGTGGTGTTTGCCGTCATAAATTGAAACGGCTACGTCCTGCAACGGGAAGCCTGCGATGATGCCGGTTTGCATTACGTCGTTAATGCCCTTGGCGATGGCCGGTTCGTATTGGCCGGGAATTGAACCGCCGAAGATATCCCAGCTAAACTGCAGCGGCGGGTCGGAATTGCGCTCGGCAGGCTCGACACGAAGATAAACTTCGCCGAATTGTCCCGCTCCGCCGGTCTGCTTTTTATGCCGGTAATGTCCCTCAGCTTTCGCGGTAATCGTCTCGCGGTAGGGAATCTTCGGCTCTTTTGTTGTCACCGTGAGCTTGAACTGGTTGTGCATCTTCTCGAGCATGATTCGCAGGTGCAAATCGCCGAGCCCGCTGGCGACCAGCTCTTTTGTCTGCATATCTCTGCTGATCTTGAAGCAGGGGTCTTCTTCGCACAGCTTGTCGAGTGCGGTGCTGATTTTTTGCTCGTCGCCTCTGGTGGCCGGCTCGAGCGCCAATGAGAACATCGGCTCCGGTACGGCGGGAAGTTCGAGCTTGCCGGCCACTTTGCCGTCGTGGATAATGTCACCGGTTTTAAGCTCTTCGACTTTTGCCAGGGTTATGATGTCACCTGCTATGCCTCCGTCGGTCTGGCTGTTTTCGCCGCCCTGTGATTTTAGGATATGTCCCGGCCTGATGCCCTTTTTCTCGTCGTTTCGCATCAGATTGGTTTCTGATTTTATCGTCCCGCTGAATACGCGAATGGTGGAGTACTTCATATTCGACCGCGGGTCGAATCCGACTCGAAAGACCAGTCCGGCCAGCGGGCCGGCGGCATCGGCTTGAAGATCCGTCACATTCTCGCCGTCCTTGAGCTGTACAGCTTTCGTCTGTAGAGGTGACGGTGTGTATTTTACGATGATATCCAGAAGCTCCTGCACCCCGATCTCTTTGCGGGCGTTGGTGAAGACTATCGGGATGATTGTCCCGGCCTTCAGGGCCTCGACGAATACCGATGCGATTTTTTCGGCAGGTATTTCTTCGCCGCCGAGGTAGCTTTCCATCAATGCATCGTCAACCTCGATAACGCTTTCGATCAGCTCCGTATGTGCCTGGGCCACGTCCATCAAAGGCGAATCGCCGGAGTCGTTTTCAATGCAATCGATAATGGACGCCTTGTCCGCTCCGGGCAGATTGGCGCATCGGCATTGCGAGCCGAAGGTCTCCTGAATATTTTTTATCAAGTCAGGGAAGGAAACGTTTTCGGCATCCAATTTATTTATGACAATGACCCTCGGCATGCCGGCCTGGGCGGCCAGCTCGGACATTTTTCGCGTGTTGGTTTCGATGCCCGATGCGGCACTGATTACGAGCACGGCTGTCTCGGCAGCCGGTATCGCTTTGATAGCAGTACCGACAAAATCCGGATAGCCCGGCGTATCGATAATGTTTATCAGCTTGCCCGCGTGTTTGACGTGAATCGTTGCCGATAGTATCGAATGTTGATGCTCTTTCTCTTCGTCGTAGTAGTCGCAGACGCTTGTTTTGTCGTCGACGCTGCCGAGCCGGTTCGTTGCACCAGTCTTGTGCAGCATTGCCTCGGCTAAAGAGGTCTTGCCTGCTCCGCCGTGCCCCAATAGTATAATATTGCGAATATCGCCAGTTTCAGCCACTTCTAAAGCCTCCAAAAAGCTTATTTTTTCGATTTAACCGGATTTTTACAGAATGGGAATTAGACTCACTCTGAAAAGAAAAAATCCTTTCTTATTTTCAAAGCGGCTTATAATACAGTAATTACTCCGGCAGGGCAAGATTTTTTCTAAAATCCCGATTTAAGCCAGCATTCCGAGCACAGCGCAGCAGCCCTCTGTCATTCATGCCCCGCTTTAGGTGAGTATAGCCGAAGGGAACAACGAGATATGAAATTGCGCTTCGCGCAATAGTGGAGTTTATCCGGCGTAAGATAGAACATTCTCTTTACTTTTTCCTTGTTTTCCCTTAAATTTTTGCCGATTGTATGAATTGATATATGCACCAAAGAGCGGATTTTGCATCGTATGCGGAAACCATATAAATAGTATTTAAATGGCGAGGAAATTTTCCTTCTTGGAGTATTGAAAATGACCAATAGTCACCCACAACATCAATCGAAGGTTCGATCCACACAACCGGCATTGTCAGCTAAAGGTTCTGGAAATCGTCCCAACTGGATACTGATACTAGGAGCAGTATTTGCGGGATTAACGTTAGCATTCTTTATGTTCCTCGTCATAATTGCCATTTTCGGTCATATTGTACCTAGTAACGCGAGATTTTTAGTCATCGTTGTTTTGGCATTAGGCGCAGCCATGTCAGCTGGTTTTTTGGGAGGTGCGGCAGCGATACAAGGAAAAATCCCAATTCCGTTCGTTCAGAAACATCCCCTTGTATTTAGTGCTGGGGGAGGTATTGCGTTTTTCTTGATTGTCCTGCTTCTCGGCTGCTATTTATACGTCAATCCAGCTACAAGGCAACATTATGTTGTGATTCCACTTCCTGGAAATATTCCGATAGAATTTAAGATCGAAAACCTTTCTACCCAACAAATCGCGGACATTGGTAAGGTTCGCACAATCGGTAATAATCATTTTCTCTACGTAGAATTTCGCCGGAATGAAGACAACGGTTTTGTACGCCTAATGTATCCGAAAACACCGGGTCCAGGCTTTGAAACTTCTAAGATTAGAGTGCAACTTAATGGCGAACATACCTTAATAATTAAGGAGTTGAAAGATGAATAAGTTATTGTCTATTTTATTTGCCGCCATCGTGATGTTATTTTCATACACATGCGCAGTCTCTGCACAGGATTCCGCTGTTGGGCTTTACTATCCAGACATAAAGGCCATACGTACATTGATCGGTCCGACTGCAATTCCCGACCTTCCGCTTGGACAGGAATACACAAAGCTTTTGCAATCTTGGAACCAGATATCCACAAAGGGACGCGAACTTCTTTTAAAAGAGCGAGACCTTGCGCTTGTTGTAGTTGATTCAGCTGGCGACTGGCTCTATCGCTCAACTGGTGTCCATACACTTCGCTCTCTCCATGAAACTAATGAGGAAAGAAACGAAAATGATCTGTCTAATCTTCTACTGATACTTCGGAATTTTTGGTTCCAGCAATTACGAGACTTTTATGATCATTCACTGTTTGCGGCAAATTATCCGGCAGCCTCCTCTGCGTTCGGGAAACTTTTAGATCGCGTAGATGAAACAAATGATGCTACAAATGATGAGAAGAATTGGTTCCGCAGCATTGTCGGCGCTGAACTTGACAGCATGGACAACGATACTAGAAAAGCACTATTAATAGATGAGAAATACGGTAGAAAGTTTGTTGATGCTATTGCGCTTGCAGAGGCTACTAGAACTGAGCAATTGGAATCGATAGCGAGTGCATTTGCTTTCGGTTCACAGCAAACAGTCCTATTTAATGATGTGGTATATCAGTTTCCCGTAGACGATGAAGAATCTGCTAAGGCTAGAAGAGATGTTAACTTTCGCTTTGTTCATGGCAAGAAGCTTATGGAAGTTTCAACGATGGATACAGTCTGGTGGGTGGCTGCAATGGAAGATGATCAAGAAGTACCCTTGGAATTAAGTGCGCCGAAACTGCAATCGCTTTTGAAGAATGATGAGGCTATGGTTTTCGTAGGCGGACATGGGAACTCTAAAATCTATGAAGTCAAAGATAAATAGTATTAGAATCATTCTGGATTGTCTTTGTTTGCGTAGCCGATGCTATCTAACCATGTGTTTCGTTTGTCGCCGGTTCACTTCCACGCGTCTCAAATGTGTAATAAACCAGGAATAAACAAGGGAACACACTATGGACGTTCACTTAATTAATTTCCTGGGACAATACTTCGTAGATCGTGAATCGTGATTAAAACGGCTCTAATTATCTAATTCGCTTGCCGCAAGTCTCCAAGGTAACCCAGGGCGGGGCATCCCAAGGGGAAAATTCACTAATCTTCTTTGCCCCGACGAGTCGGTATTGCGCTTTGCGCAGCCCTGAAGTTTTTTCCGCCTCGGACAGATTTTTTTAATTTTTCTGAAATTCCATTCAACATCAGGCTATGCCGTATCGCCTGTTCTATAAAGTACGATGTGTGAATAGGTAAATGTGTTTATGCATGGCCAGTGGCCTGGTATCGAAAGGAGCGAACATGTTTAGGAACGCAAATTTTAGCTTAGTTTGTCGTCGAATCTTCGTGCCCGTCAGCTTAATCCTGATTCTGTCAGGATGTCCTGGTCCGAGCCAGAGAATACAAAGTGCAAAACATTTATCTACTTCTGGCGTCTTGTATGCGGATACAGTAAACGGCTTAATGAGCGTGACTATCGACAGGATTATTGATTTCGATAGTACCGAGGCTTTGCAGATAAGGAAGTGGGCGGATGAGAAAAAGCTCAAGCAGAACATTGAGAAAAAAAACGCCGACTTGATTAAGTTTCTCAAAGAACTCAACTCTTTCCGGCGATATACACAACTGCTTAAAGCTTACTTTCTGAATCTACAGGCACTTGCAGATTCTCCTGTCCGGAAGGATATGGGAGCGGCGGTTGAAAGATTGAGCGAAAGTATTAAAAGTGCAAATAAAGAAATTAGAAAAAAGAAAAATATAGAACTGAGTAAGGAAACAATGGATGGTTTTGCTGCGCTTAGCGGATTAGTTGCGAAACACATACACGCAGCGAAGATTAGGGATGCATTGCGTCGAGACGCAGGTATCATTAGTGAGCAGCTTATCCTCCACGAAAAGCTTGTAGAGGATATTAACGATTTACTCAAAGGTCGTTTCCAAGAAGAAGAAGACGAATTTCTCACCGAAAAAGTCATCGGCCCGTACGTTGACAAACAACAGGAAATTGGCGATCAATGGAAGAAAGATCGTAAGAAATGGCTTACGTCACAATTCACAATTGAAAGTTTGAAAAAGGCAAAAGAAGCAGCAAAACAACTCCGTGCAGTCTGGGAGGAAATCCTGCAGGGCCGAAGTGATCTTGGCTCAATCACCTTACTGCTTCAGGATATTAACGAGTTTGTCGAGGTTGTTGATAAAATTAACGAAGCCAAAGAATCTAAAGGAGACTCACAATGAGTAACGATAAAATAGACTTGGATGCCACTCTCAAATCTCTGCGGTTAATCAGACGAAAGCTCAGGGGAATCAGCGACGATGAATTGGATAAAATGGAGACGGCGTCACAGCATAATTGGGCAGATAGTTTGCAAAAGGTATCGAGCGCAATTATCCAGCTTGAAACCGCAAAATTGAGGACGTTGTCCGAGAAATTCAAAAAGCTGGAACCCGAACTGAGAAAATCAGCTCATCAGCTTGAGATCGATCTGGGCCAACTTGAAGATGCTGTTGAAGTCATTCAGGTCGTCTCCGAAGGATTAACAACAGTTACTAATTTGATAACGGCTGCTCTTAGTTGCAGTGTGCCTGGTTAGGGTAAACCATGACCGGGATTGCAGAGAAAACCAGAAACTTTTAATTAATTTTCGGTCCGGGACAGTTTTCCGATTCCAGATACCCGTTGCTTATAACCAATATCCCTGCTGCGAGGCATCCCCCCTTAGGAGCCCCGAGGCGGGCCAAGGGGAAAATTCACTAATCCTCTAAACTCGCTATAAGGGCAATGGTTATTTCGACATTGCTAAAAGCTGATCAATTCTATATAATATCCACTCATAAAGAGATTACATTGTATTATTAACTTAACAAGAAGCAGCCATGAAAACTAATATTCCTTCACGTAAAAACTTGTTTTTTTTCTCAATCTGCTTAATATTTTCTTTCATTCAGTCTGGTTGTTCGAATGCACTTTTACCCGAAGCGCCGGACCATTTGAGAAGCTGCGACAAAATCAATCCTGTCGGGACCGATGATAAGCCCTATTTCGGCTGGTATGTGAACGACCCGGATGACGACGAAATCCAAACGGCCTACCAAATCCTCGTCGCCTCCAATCCGGACAATATCGGTGCGGACAATGGTGATCTATGGGATAGCGGTCAGGTCAATTCCGGAAAGCAAAACTATATTTATTACGAAGGCAGTCCGCTTTCTTGTGCTGCTCGCTATTACTGGAAAGTCCGGACCTGGGACAAGGACGGCAATGTTAGTCCCTATTCGGCTGCGGCTGTCTTTGACACGGGCCTGCTCACCGGCGGTGACTGGGTCGGAGCCAAATGGATAAAGCGAGACACCAACGTGGCGGATGACTACACATACTTTCGTAAAAAAGTCACGCTCCCGGACAAAACCGTCCGGCGAGCCATTGTGTATGTCACTGCGACGCATAAATATGATTTGTATCTCAACGGCAAGCTGGTAGGAAAAGGTCCGGCCTACCATTACCCCCAATACCATTATTATAATGCTTACGACATCACTTCCGAAGTCGAGGCTGACGCGGAAAATGCCTTCGCCTGCCTGACCCACTGGTTTGGCGGCGGACAGGGCAGGCCCACGGGCAGCAGGGGATTTCTCCTGAAGGCAGTTATCGAATATACCGACTCGACCTCCACCACCATCGGGACCGACGGCACATGGAAGCAAAAACAAGCGGAGGCATGGGTCACCGGGCAATCCCGCAGGAATGGTGAAGGGGTCGGCTATGTCGATAAAATCGATGCCGGCAAAATAATCGCCGATTGGAATACGCTCGACTACGACGATTCTTCATGGTCGGCGGCGACGGAGTATGGGGAACGCCCTGTTTCCCCCTGGACGGAAAATCTTCAGTCGGATTTGACACGGATCATCGAGGAAGAAATCACGCCGGTCTCTGTCACCGACCTTGGCGAAGGAACATACGTGATTGATTTTGGTAGAGTCTATCCCGGCATGCCCAAAATCACCTTCTCCGGCGGGACGGCGGGAATTACCGTGAACATGCGAGGCGGATATACGCTGAATACCGATGGGACCGTTTCCACGAGTACGGACCAGAAAACCGATATGAGTTATTATTTCATTCTCGATGGCGGCACGGCTGTTTTTGAGCCTATGGAATATCTCGGCATGAGATATTTCCAGGTGGACAACGCGCCGAACGTTTTAACCGCGGAAAACGTTAAATTCATTATCAGGCATTATGAGCTGGACGTCAATCGTTCCAGCTTCAATTCGTCCGACGCCATGCTGAATCAGGTCTGGGACCTTATGAAACATTCTCTTATCGTAGGCGCCCAGGAGGAATTTGTCGATACGCCCACGCGAGAAAAAGGCGGATTTCTGGGTGACGCCTGGTCACAGGGTGTTGCTGCTATGAGCACTATGGGTGACAGGGCGATGAACCTGCGGATTCTACTTGAGTTCCTCGACTCGCAGGACCAGTACTGGCCCGACGGCAGGTTGAATGCGGTTTATCCGAACGCCGATGGAGGACGCGATATTCCCGACTACACCCAGTCCTATCTTGTCTGGGTCTGGGATTATTACATGCAGAGCGGGAATGTCGATTTTTTGCGGGCCAATTACGACAAGCTGAAAAAGGTAGCCGATTATGTGGATACTTATAAAAACGAAACGACCGGCCTGATTCATAATCTGGACGGAGGCGGCGGCGCCTATCATTATGGAATTATCGACTGGCCGCCCCAGATGAGATACGATTATGATATGGAAGCTGAATCGCGCACCGTGGTCGATGCATACGCTTATATCGATTTTGATATCATCGCGAAAATCGCTGAAGTGCTCGGCAATGCTGCTGATCGTGACGTCTATCAAGCAAAGGCCCGGGACATGAAGGACGCAATCAACTCACAATTACTCAATGACCGGGGTGTTTATATTGATGGCCTTCTTCCCGATCAATCGCAAAGCTCGCATGTGTCCCAACATGCCAACATGTTCCCCATGGCGATGGGAATCGTTCCGGCAGACAATTTCGATGCCGTAATTGCTGCAATAAAGGAGCGACAAATGAGTGTCGGGATGGTGACAGTGCGATGGTTGCCCGAAGCCATTGGGCAGGCCGACCAGGGGCCTCATTTGATCGATTTATATACCAACACAGACTGGGACGGCTGGGCAAAAACAGTTGCCCTGGGTGGAACAGCCACATGGGAATCCTGGGACGCTCTTACCAGCGACCAAAGTATGTCACATCCCTGGGGGACCGCAGGTTTGCTGGGTATTCAGCAATACATCCTTGGAATCCTACCGCTCAAACCTCAGCATGAGCAAATCCAGGTCAAGCCGCTGGAATTTAATCAAAAGCTGAGCAGTGCCAAGGGAACCTTACCCTCCGATCGAGGTGATATTACTGTCAATTGGAATCGAGACAACGCCCGGTTTTTGATGACCTTAATCATCCCTGATAATATGACAGCCAAAGTCTATGTCCCAAAAAGTGGAACGACGGGAACTGTGATAAAAGTTGATGGCGTGAATGTCACTGGTACCGAAGAAGGAAATTATGTTTACGTGGAAAACATCGGCTCCGGGACTCACACCTTCGAACGTCAGGCCGCCGTGGCGTCCAATCTTTAACCGGCGATTTCACTCGTTCTTAATGCCAAGCTCTTTGAGTTTTTCGGGATTCACGAATTCCACGTGGGCATCCAGAAAGAGCACGTTTGTGCCGTTATCTGAATCCAGTAATGAATGGTCGTAGGCGATGACGGT
>CAZQXE010000114.1:0-5316 GCA_964597115.1 uncultured Pirellulales bacterium
AATCTGGAACTTCGACTGAAAACAACCTTTCTTGTCGGGGACTCATATACCGAGTTCGGGGAAAAACAAAATGATTACAGAGCGGAGCTGCGGGTAAGGTACTATTTTTGAGCTGCATCACCAGTCTGTTTACGACAAATAATACTTTTGCCCAAGTTGAGTGATTCTCTGCAGTTCAAGGGCTGAATTGTGGGAAATTTGGGGAGAATTAAGAAACTATGAAAGCCAGATGCTCGGAGGCGAATGTATTATAATCGCCTCCACGTGCTCGCCACAGGGGCGTCACAAAATTTAATCTGATAAATTTAATTAAGGAGCATCTGGCCATGAAGACTATTTTAGCTATCGATCTGCTGCCAGCGGCTCAGTCTGCTATGCGTGCTCAAGGCACAAGTACCTAAGGCACAAGTTAATTATTCGCTTTTGTCGCGTGAATGCTACCATCTAAATTCGTGCTCTATGGCACCAGCCCGTATCGTAGTCATTCAGGCGATTTCGAGCCTTGCAGTAAATCAACAACCAACGATCAATCATTTGTCAAAGATTCTTTTATGCCCGATGTCTGTGGACCGAGATGCGAAAGATCTGGTTTGTACAAATAAATTTTTTTGAATTTTGAGTTATCGGATTTTGCCGGCTATCACTATATGTAGTATATTGCCCAGTCTTACAGACAAAAGCCTATTGGTTCTTCCTCGTATTACATTTTACATTCTCGAAGGCGGTTTTTCAGTGTTAATAAGCTGTATTTTAAGGAAAATTGATATAAATCTATGGCCTTTCGGAAGTTAAGTAAATGCTAAACTTTTTTAAAGTTTTCCAGGCGTTGTTGTCGATACCAATACTGATAGGTTGTTTCGTGCCTCGAAAGGGATTTAGAGGACATACAAGATATAGTGGTTATTAGCTTTGGGGCGAAAAATGGATATTTACGCCTCAAAGTTTAACATACAGGGTAGCTTTAATGCCAAATTTTGATTCCAGGAACCGTTTTGAGAGACAAAATCGTCAGGTAGATTCTATCGAAGGGAACCTTGCTCCAGGTGAAGACTTGATTATGGAGCAGATTCTTGAAAATCTGAATACTACGCCTATTGGCCAGGTTTTGAAGAAGATTGCGTCGCTGCCGGAGGTACGCAAGGACAAAGTGCTTGGCGTCCGCCGACAGCTTACCGACGGTAAATATGATCTAAATGAGCGTTTGGATGTCGCTCTCGATAAGGTTCTTGAGGAACTAACTACGTAGGAGGGAGTTGCCCTTTACAACTCATTTGCCATCGAGGGGGGCTGATTGACGATCTGTGGATTGGTAAGTATCAGTTTGTGGAATGTTTGTACTCGCTTTCCTTTTGCCTCTGGATTCCCATATTGTTGGCGTTGCTTAATGGGATCTCTGTAACTACGAGACTATTTCAGGAACTTCATCGTCCGGTTCATCCATCTCAACTGGTTTATAGCCGGGCTGCTTTGATTTCTCCAGTTCTTCCTTAAAAGCTTTTATGACTTGTTCCTGGATTCTCCTCCTGCATTCGGCATTAATTGGATGGGCGATATCGGCATGAAGCTTCATTCTGCCTTTGAAGTCCTTCTTCGCCCGGTTTTCCTGAAGAGCCGCTCCGCAGTTATTGCAGAATTTGGCTCTGAGGTGGTTTTTGCCTCCGCACTTATCACAATGGTCGCTCATTTTTCTCGAAGGCATGGCGACGAAGTGGCCGTTCGATCCTTCAATGACCTTTATGTCACGAACCACAAACTCATTGTCAATCGTGATTGAGCAAAAGGCCTTCAGCCTGTCATCTTTGTTGTCTACAAGTTTGACTCTGACCTCACTGATTTTCATTTTCTTTGCCTCGCTTAAAAGTTCACCATCTATTGTTTCTCACGACAATGCTCCTGCAGCCAATTTTTTCCTTAAGTTTGTGTTTATGTTGTCTCGCTTTTTCTTCATTCGCACAGCCGATGAAATAAAACATCGCTGAACCACTACCGCTCAAGCAACAAGGCTTGATGCCTAACGACTCAATCTTTTTCCTTAGTTCGGCAAGGCTTTTTACCAAGTCGAAACAGCTTTTATCCAGCATATTTGTGCATATTCCTGATACTAAATCAATCCTGTTTTTCTTTAAGTAGCCGTTTATCCGGGGACTGAGCTTCTCGTAGAGGGCCTGATCGTGTTTGTAATTATCATAAACCTTTTGCGTGGAGACACTTACGTTTGGCAGTATAAGCAGAGCCAAAAAGTCAAAATTTTCGTCTATTTTTTTTATTTTCTCGCCTCTTCCTTTACATAATGCCAGCGGGCCATTTAAAAAGAAAGCCACATCGCTGCCCAACTGCGCCGCAAGTTTGGTCAGGCTTTTCTTATCGAGGTTTGTTTTCAGGAACCTGTTAAGCCCAATCAGGGTGGCCGCTGCGTCACTGCTTGCCGAGCCGAGACCTGATCCAGCGGGGATGTTTTTTGTTAAAGTGATGCTGATGTCAACCTGTTGACCGCACTCGGCAAAGAAAATTTCTGCTGCACGATAGACGAGATTTTCTCGACCCTGAGGGGCCCATTGCGGTCCTTCGCAGAGAAGTCTGATACCGGCTTTTTGGCCCTGCCGGATGAGAATCTCATCGAAGAAATCCACCTTGGCCATTATCGTTTCTATTTCGTGAAAGCCATCGGGGCGTTTGCCGGCTATGAGCAGGGACAGGTTAATTTTAGCCGGTGCCAGTACTAATAATCCGTCGCCAACAGCGGTGATCTGTTCTTTGCTAACCATAGTAAAGTGTGAATTGTATTAATCCCAACGGTCAGCCAAATCCTTAGCTATGACAAGCAACATAACGCTCAGGAACCTTATTTGGGCATCTTCTGATAATGATTATGCTGCTTTAATAGCATATTTGGCGATAAAAATCCACACTTACTTTATACATATAGAGCAATTTCTGCTTGCGGTCTTGGTCATTCTTCAAGGACTGTTACAACAATCGGTGAAGTATGAGCGATGAGCTGAAAACCAGTGTCGTGATCGGTAAACTTGAGGACGGCGTCTGAATTGAGCTTATACTCTCCGATTGAGGCCGATCCATGGTAATCGTCGAGGTTGTTTTGGCTATTGTCGGCACTTATGTTTGCGGAAATTTCCAGCCAAAGTTGAGCAGGAGGATCACCTTCATCCAAATCACCGACATCCCAGGTCACATTTACCTTCTTGTCGTCACCTTTGTTTTCTGATGTGACCGTCCCGGATGAAGGTGGCGGGTCAAGCACATAGATAGAGGCTTCTTCCACTTCGAGGTTATGAACGACGGTATCTTTCATAGCCGTTATCTGGTCGCCAATTGTGTTCCAAACTTCTATTAGTAACAGCCAGTGCACATCAGTCTCTACCGGCACCGCATACCATGGATCATAGGTGCAGCATTCAATTCCCCCGGAGAAACCCTCATAGGGATGAAGGATGATTTCGGTACAAGCACAGGTGGTAACCATATCGCCCGTATGATTGTATAGATTAGTCTCGGTGGTGACGATGGTCTCCTTTTGTTCTGCATACACTTCCACAACCTGGACGTCATAAGTAATCACGTTGGTACCTTCGGGAACCATAATCGAGATGGACTCACTGGTTGTTATGGGTGTCACCGTCTCGTCATTAACTTGATATGTATGAGGAATGTATTTGAGTTCATTCGCAATTACATCTTCAACCTTTATCTTATCTTCGTAAGGATTCTTTACTGTCAGGGTAACCGTTATATGGTCGCCAAGCATGGCATCTACTGAATCAGCAGGCAATCCACCGCTGACGGATAGTTTTTTTTCCACGCTCGATTCCATCTTTGCGATAAAGGACAAGTCGTCGTAGTAGACGTCGATATTAACTCCCTGGACCACATGGCCTTCCAGGGTCAGAACAGCGTAGGAAGTGCCGGCAGGAATGTTGTCACTGAGAGCAAATTCACCGTAGTCACGGCCGCCTGCAGAGCTGCCCAGAACCGGATGCTCCACCGGGTCCAATATAAACCGGCCCAGACTATTGTCACCACTGTCAAAGAACTCGACGATAAGCTTACCTTTGTCGAATGATGCTCCCATCGGAGGCCATAACTGGGTCTGGACATGTCCTTCGACGGAGAAGCCGGCCAGAGTACCGGCTGTGTATGCCGACAGGTCGATTCTCTGCGAAATTGACGATGGACCCAAGTGACGCCCCAGGCCCATTGCGAAGAAATATTCACCCGAAAGCTCTTCAACAAGGCCGGTCGTTTCATATAACGACCTTACCGTTTTGATATTTCCATATTTTGTCCACCCGGTCATGTTACCTTCTTCTGCGCCTGGATTTATGAGTAGATTACTGGTAGTTACCGCTGCCTGAACAGAACTTACCACGAGTGCCATTACGCAAATCATCGCAATCTTGCTCATCGTTACCTCCGCAATATTTCTAACACATGAACGTACTGACAGATTATTTTTATAGTTACGGTCGTACCCGTAGATTACCTCGCAAAAAAACGAATCGTGGGGAAAGCTCGGTATGAAAAATAGAAACGCTTTCCACCACCCCATCTTCTATATATTTTACCTGATTTGGGCCATTTTGTCAACAGGGAACGGATTAAACGGGAACCTCACTTGGGATTTTGTCCTTCGAGATAGATTATTTATACTTTGTATATAGGGGGGATTAAAGTTTATGAACCTAAGATGCAAATTCTGTAGGATCACACTTCTTCTGGCTATAGTTGCCGGTGTTTCGTGCGCGTGTTATGGGGTTTTATCAGTAGCTGACGAGTATTATAGGGCGCAAAACGAGCTGAACATGTGCAGGGAGAGCGTCGAGGGATGGGAAGCCTGCCGAAAGATGAAGCCCGAGTTTTATAAAGCGAACGCGGAAGTAGTTGGTTCCAGCCTGAAAAATCTTGACGAAGCACAAAATAATTTTTGGGTAAATTTGCCGAGAAGCCGATTAGTGGGATTGTATGTTTTGGCGGGTCTGGCAGGTGCGATAGGCGGTTTTCTTGTTGCCTGGGCAGTCCTTTGGTTTGGTGGTTTGACTATTTACGAATCAATCAGGTGGTTTGTACTTGTCTGTTGTGGCCATTCAGGGCATCGGAAAAGCCTGCGTTATCAACATCCGGGCTAAGCGAAGAGATTTTTGCTTTTCTTTATTATTGCACCTGCAGGGACCAAAAATTTACGGTTGTCACTGGCCCGAGCTTCAACTAAGACTCAGCCGTTATATTGCCTGGGATTGATGATGTTCCATCAATAACTCGCGTGACTATGCTGTGGTGAGTTGCCGTGTGAAAGCGAGCCGG
>CAZQXE010000114.1:5416-10027 GCA_964597115.1 uncultured Pirellulales bacterium
GGTCGTTCGTTATCATCGTTGCTTAGATACTCCAGTGCTTCTTCGCCATTATTCAAATGAACCGGTTCGTTCTTAATGTCCAGTTCTTTCAGTACCTTTTTGATGATCGCTATGTCCCCGAGATCATCTTCAACGAGCATTATTGGCTTTGAGCTTCGCATTATCTACAACCTCACTTTCCTGCTTTGGGAATGTAAAGAAGAACGTAGTTCCTTTACCTACTTCCGATTCCACCCAGATATTTCCACCATACGTTTCGATAATTTTTTTCGCTATAGAAAGGCCGATACCGGCAGCTTCGTCTTCTTCGCCTAATGTAAGTGTTTGGAATATTTTGAAAATCTTTTCGAAGTACTTTTCTTCGATCCCGGATCCGTTATCAATGACACTGAATTTCAAGAAGTTGTTTTCTTCTATGCAGTCAATCCTGATTTGGCCTTGTGGCTTGTCCATATTTTTTACGCTGTTGCTCAGCAGGTTTTGAAATACTTGAGTCATGCGTATTTCTTCACATATTATTGTTGGCAATTCACCGTTAATAATTACTTCAATATTTTCCGGAGGAGCAACTTCAGCAATTACTCTTTCTACAAGAGCGTTTAAATTTACTTTTCTCATTGTTGCTCTTGTACGTCCAATTTCGGAATATTGCAGGATTTTATCGATTCGTTTGCTCATCCGATCTACCCTTGTAGTAATCAAGTCGATCTGTTCTTTGCCTTCGGCATCAAGTTTATGGCTATAGTCTATGGCTACAATGCCTGCTAAGCAGCCAATTGTACGTAATGGTGCTTTCAAGTCATGGGCGGCGACGTGGGCAAAATCAGCAAGCTCACGGTTTGAGACGGTTAGTTTTTCTACTGTCGTTTCCAGTGTTTTATTCAGGTTTTCCAAAGCATCCTCGGCTTGTTTTCGTTCCGCAATACGCCCCAGTTGTTCACCGATAGCTCTAATCAGGGCTTTCTCTTCTTTTGTGAAGGGACCGTCCTGGACCCGGGGCTTTTCCTCAAGGTAATTAACTTCTATAGAACCAATCCTGTTATTGCCGGCAAAAATGTCCGTACTTAGTTTCCATGGGGTTAGACTGAAGTTCTTCGTACTGAAACCCTGGCCGTCCATTACGATCTTTACGCAGGTAATATTCGGATATTGAAAGGCAGTTGGAACAAGATCAACTATTGGCTGAAGCATATTCTGAAGTGAGGTGTCAGGTTCCTCAATAATAGCAGAAATGTTATAAAGGCAATTTAACTCTTTGATACGGTGGTCGAGATCGTGTGTACGCTGTTTCACTAACTGGTCGAGCTTGTTTAGAAGGTGCCATTTTTCGGTAAGTGAACAGGCTAATTGCCGGACTTCGATACTATCGAAAGGTTTTTTCAGGATCATCAATTGATCGGTTTCTCCGAGTTTCTCAACCACGTCGTGCCATGAATAATCAGAATAAGCAGTACAGATCACGATTTGAATATTCGGATCGACCTGCCAAATTCGCTGGATTGTCTCAATACCGTCCCAACCCGGCGGCATCTGAACGTCGACGAAAGCCATTGCATAGGGCTGATTATCCTGTAAGGCCTGCTGAATCTTCTCCAGGCCATCCTGACCCTGAAAAGCTGAATCGACCTGAAAATTATCGTGTTTGTTCAGATTTAATTCCTGACCGAACAGAATTGCTTCTGTTTTATCGAGGATTGAGCTGTCGGCCGTATTTTTTGTCAGGATCACCCTGAAATCTTCGTGGATCGCTTCATTATCGTCTATTATCAGGATGCGTCTGTTCCTGGTGTTACTGATGTTGTACATTGCGTTACCCCCAACGGCTTAAACGGCAATTCGAGAATAAACATTGCTCCATTCCCCACTCCATCACTTTGAGCGGTTAAAGCACCGCCCATTTCCTTGGCAGCCAAAGCACTGCTGTGCAGACCGAAGCCGTGACCACCTTCTTTGGTTGTGAATCCATGCCTGAATATCCTGGACATATTCTCTTTCGGTATCCCAATACCACTGTCCGTTACTTCAATACGTAACTTGTCCCCATCATGCTTGTGACATCGAATGGTGAGCAATTTCTCCTGTTTTTCACTTTTAGACAAAGCATACTTGGCGTTGCTTATCAGATTAACGAGAATTTGCAATACGCGTTGTTTATCCATGCGGACTTCCGGTAACTCGGCAAGGTCGAGTCTGAACCTGGCTCCTTTTCGTTTTAGATCGCCACTGCCGATTTCTATTGCATGTTTTATTATCTCGTTGATATTGGTGAAAACCTCTACTCCGCCGGATTTTGCGTATCGTTGCTGAGCCTGGATAATCTGCTTGATATGCTCAATGTTTTTGGTCAACGATTTGAGTTTCTCGGTAATATCCGCCTGTTCATTGATAATCAGGTTGGTTGCTTCTGTCAGATATGTGGGTATATGTTTGCCTTGCTGATCTTCAATAAGGAATGTCCCCAGGTCATCGGCATGCTCTGCTATCATATCTGTAACTTTTTTAAGTTTTTTTGCCTTTGAGTTCAGCACTTTCTCTTCTATGAAGCCTGCGGAAACGTTGATACTATTGAGTACATTTCCCACATTGTGAAGGACATCTGAAGCTACTTCCGCCATTCCCGCCATACGAGATGTTTCTATGAGTTTTTTATGTGCTTTCTGTAGTTCTTCCTCCGCCCTTTTGCGTTCTGTTATATCCTGATTCGCACCGTAAGTTTTAATCGTACGACCCTGATTATCTTTTACTATAAAATACCGTACGGAAATATAGCCGACCTTGCCGTCGGCAAAGGCTATCCGGTGTTCCAACTGGCGACTGAAGTTGGAATCTGTGGCTTCAAAGGCCTTCTTCATCTCATCGCCGATTATCACCCTGTCGTCGGGAAGGAGGAAAAGTTCGGCATAGCGCTCAGGCGGCATCATATATCCACCGACTTGTTCAGCCGATGTATGATAAATAGAGTAGAATTGGTCGTTGAAAAGAAACATGTTACTTGTTGCATCGTACTCCCAATATCCCAGATTAGCGATTTTCACGGCAATTGATAGTTGAGCCTTCTTGGTACGCAGAGATTCATCTGATTTCTTGCGCTCGGTGATGTCCTTAACATTTTCAATCACTCCGGTAATCTGTCCGTTATTATCCAAAAGTGGATACGAAGACAATTCGATCCATCCGGTGGGATTTTCGGTATTAGGAAATGGAACAATCTCGGTATGCTTTTCTTTGTCTTTAAGGGTTAGCTTTGACGGACACCATGGACAAATGGATTTTCGTCCTTGATATACTTGATAGCATTTTTTACCTGTTAATGGCATATGATCAGCGTACATTTTTTCCATCAACTTGTTGGTGTGGACAATATTGAGTTCTTTGTCTAAGACGCTGATACCGTCCTGAATCGCATCAAAAATATTGCTCAAAAATTGTTCACTAACTTTTAGTTCTTGTTCCACCCTCTTGCGCTCGGTGATATCCCGGAATACGCCTTGCAGTACTTTTTTGCCGCCAATATCAAGTAGATTGGCCTTTATTGCGACCTCTTTTATTTCTCCTGTCTTGGTAATAACCTGCGTTTCCAAAGTCTGTCCCCGTTTCTCAGTAAGATGTTGCCTGAAAGCCTTGTTAAATTCCCCTTCGATTTCTTTTGCAGGATGAAGAATTTTGTGAGATTGACCGATCAGTTCCGATTTTTCTCTGCCGACCAGTTTGGTTCCAGCAGGATTACAGTCAATTAATATGCCTGTTTCGACATCGGCTACGAAAATAGCATCTAATGCTCCCTCGAATTGCATTCTGTATTTTTCTTCGGCTTTACGTAATTGCTCTTCTGCTTTTTTTCTCTCGGTGATATCGCGGAAACTCCATACCCGGCCTACAATTTTATCACCGATTTTCTGCGGATGAGAGAGCCTTTCGAAAATCCGACCATCCTTAAATTCGAGAAGGTCGCATGACTGCTTCTGCGGATGGGCGTAGAGCCTTCGGACCTCAGCCAGAAATTTCTCAGGTTTAGCCAGTTGGTCCAATACATACGCAAGCAATTTCTCATCGTTTCTGGTTGCGGCTAAGCTTTCGGGAATGCGCCATAATTGCAGGAATTTGTAGTTGGAAGTGATGACGTGTCCCTCTGTGTCAACGACAAGAATACCATCTGCGGTTGCTTCCAGTGTCGCGGTATGCAGAGACAAAAGTTGTGTTAATTCTTCCTCTGCCTTCTTGCGTTCGGTGATTTCTCGACTAAGATTATCTATTGAGGTGGTCGTCCTCTGTAGGTTTTCTGTCATTTCGTTAAAAGACACAGCAAGATCTGTTAGCTCATCATTACCTTTAATTGGGACAGGGTCTTTCATATTGCCGTCTGCCAAACGTAATGCTGCTGCTCTCAAAACAAGAATGCGGCTGGAAAGGGATCGAGATAGGAAATAAGTGATAATAATACCTCCCATTATCCCAATAATTGATATCAATACGAATATGCGTCTTTTCATTTCTAGCTCAACAATTGAGTTAGCATAATTTTGCTTTGCTCTCTCTTCTATTTTGGTTGATACCTGTTCCAAGTATTTAGAGAACATCTGAAATCTTGGAAAAGAGGAGTATCTGCTTATT
>CAZQXE010000115.1:0-9947 GCA_964597115.1 uncultured Pirellulales bacterium
TTGGGGAAAGTGCCCTGCTATACGAGCTTTAGAACAAGATATGGTTAAGCAGGGAGGTCCGAATAGTGCAACATAGAACGCGAGAATATTGATGTGGCGAACAGATGGACAAACATTATCTGAATTGGAGTGATGGCGGCTTCTATAACCTGCTTTTGAGAAAAAGGTGGTCATGACGCCTTTGACGAGATAGTGTCGCGAATTGAACAGGCATTTTGCGGTTAGTTTAGGAAAACACGAAATGACAATACATTTATTATTTATAACTTACAATCGATTAGAATACACTAAATCAGCATTAGCGTCCGTTCTGAGGGATCCGACCGAGGAATTCTCATTGACGATTTGGGACAATGCTTCTACTGATGGTACGGTTGAATATCTTAAGAATGAGATAAAGGATCCCCGAATAGTTGATGTTGTTTGCTGCAAAGAGAATAAGGGCCAGGTAACTGCGGTAAATGAAACATGGGGAAAGTCGAAAGCGGATCTCGTGGGCAAACTTGACAATGACTGCTTGGTGACTCCGGGCTGGACGCGTAAGATAGCTGAGGCGCACAATGACATTAACAATTTTGGCCTTGTAGGATGCTGGCGGTTTCCCCTGGATGAATTTGATGAGCAGGGTGTTCGAAAGGCGGGAAAAATTCAAAGATTTGGCAAACATCAAATTCTAAGGCATCCCTGGGTGGCCGGTTCCACATTTTTGATGAAAAGTGACACCTTCAGAGCTGTTGGTCCAATGACAGGCAAGGCTACAACAAAATACTCGATAAGAGTAGCGCTGGCGGGGTATATATGCGGATTTTATTACCCGCTTATAACTCAAGAACACATGGACGACCCTCAAAGTAAACACACGATGCTTAAAGATGAGAAGAGTTATCAGGCAGCTAAGAAAGTTACGTTTAATATTAACTTCCACGGCCAAGAGACATTAGCCGATAGGTGGCGCTGGAGACGGGAGGTTATTGACAATCTGCTGTATGGTCCGTGGGATGCAAAATATTACGTCGGATGGCGAGGCAAAATTAGAAATCTTAAAAATAGATTTAGAAATCTTGAATATAGATTACGATCGCTACGAAGTATCAAAAGAACATGAAGGAAAAGCAAAAGCATCTTCAGATATAGAGGCAAAATGACTTCACTAACAGAGCTAACGCTATCCGATAATTCATTTCGTCTGAGAGAGTTTCATACACGCGCTGTTCTCATTGAAGAAGCTGGAAAGAAAACGGTCCGCAAGATTGCTGCTACTGAAAAGGCCGGTACCTTTCTAAAGGCCATAACAATGCGAGAGAAGGCAAATTCCTTGAATTCTTTAACACAGTCCGCAGTGGTGGGCATATACCTGCACCGATGTTTGCAGATTGGAAGTGATTATACCATACAATAGGATATTACTGAGAAAGTTTTGCGAGAGAGGCTAAAATAAATGTCAATCCATTTGGTCTTTATTACATACAATAGATTGGACTATACTAAGTTAGCATTGGCATCTGTGTTGGCCGACCCGTCGGAGAAATTCTCGTTAACTATTTGGGACAATGCTTCAACCGATGGTACGGTTGAATACCTCAAGAAAGAGGTCAATGATAGGCGAATTACTGATATTGTTTTTTCTAATGAGAATGTGGGCCAAAAAGCAGCGGTGAATGAAGTATGGGGCAAATCAAAAGCTGATTTATTGGGCAAACTCGATAATGATTGCCTGGTAACTCCCGGCTGGACCCGAAAGTTAGCACAAGCTCACGAAGATATTGCTCAGTTAGGCGTATTGGCATGTTGGCATTATCCACCGGAAGACTTCGATTACAAACGGGCAAAACACAAAATACAGCAATTCGGCAAACATCGAATTTTGCGGCATTCGTGGACATGTGGAACAGGGCTTCTCATTAAACGTGACATATTTAGAAAGATTGGCCCAATTCTGGGAAGAGCAACAACAGGCTATTGGCGCAAAATGGCTATGGCAGGATATGTAAACGGATTCTATTACCCGCTGATTTACCAGGAACACATGGATGACCCAAAGAGCAAGCACTCTCACTTAAAAGACGAAGACAGTTATCAGGCAGCTAAGAGTGTTACATTTAATATCAATAGACATGGCCAAGAGACATTAGGCGATAGGTGGCGCTGGAGGCAGAAGGTTCTTAACAATCTGCTGGATGATCCGTGGGATGTAAAATATTACGTCGGATGGCGAGGCAAAATTAGGAATCTTAAAGTATGGATGCTAAATTAGAAATCTTAAAGTATGGATTACGATCGCTACGAAGTATCAAAAGAACATGAGGAAAAAAGCAAAAGCATCTTCAGGTATAGAGGCAAAATGACTTCACTAACAGAGCTAACGCTATCCGATAATTCATTTCGTCTGAGAGAGTTTCATACACGCGCTGTTCTCATTGAAGAAGCTGGAAAGAAAACGGTCCGCAAGATTGCTGCTACTGAAGAGGCCGTTACCTTTCTAAAGGCCATAACAATGCGAGAGAAGGCAAATTCCTTGTACTTTAAGGAGCACTTTGATGTTCTGTGTGGTGACCTCGAAGGGGACTATATCGAGTACGAATATATGCCATACGAATCGCTATATAGGAAAATTGCATTTGAATTAAGAGAAAACCGTCATGATAAGGCCAATGAACTCCTCAGGCTCTATGTCCAAAAGGTTTATTCGCTGAAGGCACTTCGCACTTATCCCAGACAGTTTTTTTCTATGGTCGCACAAGTTGGTATTGAAAATTGTAAAACCGAAATTGAATGTTTGTCACGTGGGATACTTGATTTGGTGCCGCGAAACATTCTGGTAGACAGAAGCAGGTGGATCGTTATAGATAATGAGTGGTCGTTCGATTTCCCTGCTCCGCGAGTTTTCGTCATCTTCCGTGCGATTCGGGAACTAGCAGTGCTCATCCAACGTGAGATACGCATGTCCACAAGTGCTTTTAATCCCGCAGTTGCTGTATTTGGTCGTGGCGTACAAACGCTCTATATACCTGTTGATTGGTTAGCGTATATAACTGACACTCACATTAACCTTAATCGCATGTTGCAGTGGGAATTAGGTTTTGAGCGATATGTTACTGGCTCCTATCCAGAAGCTGGAGGTAGAATTAAGAGACGTCAGAAGGTCCGTAGCAGTTTCCCGAGATGGCAATTCGCAGACGATGCCGGCTTTTTAGGGAAACTGTTGCAAGTACTCAAAGGCGTTCCTGGTGCCTCTAAGGTTGTCCACTTCTTAGAGCGTCAGTCGCGTTCTTGGCGTTCTTGGCTTACATAAATGCAAAGCATTACATTAATAATTGGTATTTTGGGCTCAATATTGGTTTTGTCATTGCGCCCCGTTTACGCCTTGACCGCGTATTTTAGTGTCCTAGTCTGGTATCCAGACTTTCTGAGAGTGAGCATCGGGACCATAGATATATCAGTTGGGCGAATGTTAGTAACCGTACTGCTTCTGCGATGCTTATTCGATGATGGAATTCGCAAAAAGTTTGTCTGGTCTCGATTTGATAAGTTGGTTGGCTTAAGCATGGTGGTATATGTAGGGATGTATTGTGCCACACGGCCGTTTCTGGCTGCTTTTGAGAATCGTGGTGGATTTCTGACCGATACATGGTTTACTTATCTTTCCGTGCGTCTAATATTGACGGACAAACAGAAGCTAATATCCTTTGTTAAGACAATTGCTGTCATTTTGGCACCTCTTGCTATTTTAGGTGTGATTGAGGCTGTTACCGGTTGGCAGCCTTACTTTCCTTTGCGACGTTTTCGCCCTTGGAACGTGCCAACCGGAAATATTACAGAAATGATACGGGAACTTCGTTGGGGATTGTTTCGAGCTGTTGGGCCGTTCAGCCATTCCATTATGTTTGGGGGCTGTTTTGCTATGTTTCTGCCGCTAATCTGGGCCTTACGATACCAGCGAGATTATTGGGGTAAGCTGGTATATCCGTTGTGCGGAATACTTATTCTTGGAACTTTAAGCAGTATGTCCAGTGGTCCATGGGCAATGATGATTGTGGTGATCTTCTGCTTGGCGATGGAAAGATACAAGCGTAGGACCAAGACAGTTCTTGTGTGGTTCGTTGTGTTATGCATTTTGGCCGGAATTGTGAGCAACAGGCCTTTATACCACGTGATGTATGATTACGCTAACGTGGGCGGAGGGGATTATTGGTCGCGAGTGCGGCTTATTGATGCCGCCATGGAGAATGTTGATCAATGGTGGTTGGCTGGCTACGGTGGTGTAGATCCCGGTTGGGGTAGCCGTGAGGGTGGTTACTTTTATGGGGAATTTACAGATGTTAATAATGAATTTATTCTCGCGGGGATAGAGTATGGCATTCTCGGTATAATAGCTTTATGTGCAGTGCTTGCGATGGCATTTAGTGGACTTATACGTGCAAATAGTCAGACTCAGGATACGTATCTAAAATCACTTTACTGGTCTATGGGAAGTGCGCTGGTGGGACTAGTCTTCATGATACAGGGCGTTAGCTTATTCGGGCAAAATAGTGCTCTTTTCTATTTTCTTTTGGGAACGTTAGGTGCATCCTCTGTCTTCCCAAAATGCGTAACAGTCGGCAGTGGCATACTTTTGAGAAGCAGTAATGGCGATCTTATTTACCGTACTCGGGTGCCTTAGATATATGCATGCTGCAATGTTGTTTGACAAATATTGTATGGGAGTATTTTGCTGGCCAGATTTTAAGTGCGATGGAGAATTGATTAACTGGCTAATAAGCGTTGATGAATAATCAATATCATGAATTAAGATAATTTACACGTATTGGAAGGAGTTCTTTCATGAAGTTGCTGAAAATTAAGAGACTTCAAGTCGATGCAGTTAAAGTAGTAACATTTGGGCGTTTCTGCGACGACAGAGGGTATTTCACGGAACATTATAGAAAAAGCGATTTTAGCAGTTATCCAGAGATGGATTTCATGAGGGATGTGGCATTTGTGCAATGCAATGAGAGTTACTCTAAGGAGGGGACGGTGCGTGGCCTGCACTTTCAGTGGAATCCATACATGGGCAAGTTAGTACGGACTGTTACCGGCAGAATGGTTGATATGGTTTTAGATATTAGAAAGGATTCTCCGACTTTTGGTAAGATTATCCTCTATGATATGCCTGCCGACCACAACGCAGATTATAGCGAGTGGATTTGGGTACCTCCCGGATTTGCTCATGGTAACTTTTTTACAAAAGATACGATGATCGAGTATTTCTGTTCCGGTGAGTACAGTTCTGGTTGTGAGGCTGGTATATCGCCTTTAGCAAAGGACATCGATTGGTCACTATGTGATCCCAAATTAAAAGATTTATTTGACAGCATTGCACCTTCAACAAATCTGATTACTGATAAGGATAAGAATGGTTTTTCTATTGATGCTTGGAAGAGTAGCGAACATTCCGAGAACTTTGTATATGGAAAACTTTGAGACAATCATTATTTAGGAGCACTAAAAAGTGAATCATTCAAAGGTCATTTTTACAGGGGAAAGTGGACTATTAGGCTCGACATTTAAGAAGATAGTGCCTGATATAAACTATCCGTCTCTGGAAGAGTTTGATATTACAAAATACGACCAGATGAAGGAATATGTGCAAGCACACGATTTTGAGCAACTTATTCACGCTGCGGCATTCACCTCTCCTCCGCTAATCGACAAGGATCCCTTGATGGCTTTGGAGATAAATATTGTCGGCACGGCGAATGTTGTAAAACTGTGTGCAGAATTTGATGCCAGGTTGATCTATATTTGTACAGACTATGTATTTAAGGGTGACAAGGGCAACTATAAAGAGGATGACCCTGTGTTTCCGGTGAATAAATATGCATGGTCAAAGCTGGGCGGAGAGTGTGCCGTGAGAATGTATGATAAATCGCTGATAATAAGAACGACTTTTGGACCTGATATCTTTCCTTATGAGAAGGCTTTCGTCGATCAATGGACAAGTAGAGAGAGCGTTTCGGTTATTGCAAAGAAGATTAGTCAGCTAATAGATAAAAATATCACAGGGGTTCTACATGTCGCCGGCGAAAGGAAGACAGTATTTGAGTATGCGAAAAGATTGGATGAAACGAGAGACATAGGAGAGCTTTCAATAAATGATGTAAATTTCGACGTTCCGGTCGATACATCACTGAATTGTGATAATTACAACGAATTAATAGGTGCAGAGTAATAAATTAAGGGCAAAGAAGATGAGGATTCTAATTGCAGGCGGTGCAGGATATATCGGATCGTATTTAATACCGATTCTGTTGGAGCGAGGGTATGATGTTGACGTTGTTGATTTGATGTGGTTTGGCAACGTCTTACCTGAGAGTGTTAAGGTTGCTAAAAGAGATCTTTTTGGGTGCACAGAAAAAGATTTGGAAATATATGATCAAATTATCTTTTTGGCCGGTCTTTCAAATGATCCAATGGCTGAATTTGATCCATCCAAGAATTTTATATATAACGCAGCTTTGCCTTCTTATCTGGCTTTTACTGCAAAAAAAGCCGGTGTAAAGCGTTTTATTTATGCCTCATCCTGCTCAGTCTATGGATACACTGTTAATGAACTCTACAATGAGGACAGTCCGGCTACATGCAATTATCCGTATGGAATATCAAAGCTACAAGGTGAAAGAGGAGTAATACAGCTTCACGATGATAGTTTTTCAGTTATAGCACTGAGAAAAGGCACTGTTTGTGGTTACAGCCCGCGAATGAGGCTGGATTTGATTGTAAATACAATGTTCAAATTTGCGATGGACGAGAAGCAAGTCACGGTAAATAATCCTTCTATTTGGCGCCCCATTCTTGATATCAGAGATGCAGCCACTGCATATTTAAGGGCTATCCAGGCAGATTACTCCATTAGCGGGGTTTACAATGTAGCATCTGACAACTATACAGTCGGCCAGGTTGGTGACATGGTGAAGTACGAAGTAGAAAGACTCACGAAGGAAAGAATCGGAATCACAATAAAACATATTGAGGATTTTCGAAATTACAAAGTCTCCATAGATAAAGCGAAAACTCACTTAGGATTCCAGCCGCAATATACAATAAAGGATACAATCGAAAATTTGTACGCACATAAAGCCAGCTTTGAAGATTATAATAACGATCAGTTTTATAATATCAAGGTTTTCAAGAAACTGAGTACGCATTAAATTCACTATCATTGTTAACTATAGCTCAAAAGACTAAAAGCCTGGAATTGGAAAAGCAAGTACGATAGAGAAAGTTAATCGAACATGAAAAAAAGCAATGAACATGAATTGTGTTCGGATGCAATTGATGTATCTATAGTCATTGTTGCATGGAATGTGAAGGAGCTTTTGTATGACTGTATGAAATCTGTTTATGAGCAGACCAACGGAATCGGTTTTGAGGTCATATATGTTGACAACGGATCAAAGGATGGAAGCATTGAGATGGTTAAGAAGCTGTTTCCACATGTCAGGATAATCGAAAACGAAAAGAACGAAGGATTCATACGAGCAAACAACCAGGCGATTAAAGTGGCCAGGGGGAAGTATGTTCTGCTTTTAAACTCAGATACCGTTATTCTGGACAATGCAATAGAAAAAACAGTTAAATTTGCCGATGCGCACGCGGATGCTGCCGTGGTGGGTTGCAGAGTGCTGAATCCTGACATGACTTTGCAAAGGAGCTGTTTCATGTACCCATCTATTCTGAATATGTTCCTGGCCGCAACATACCTTTACAAAATCTTTCCCCAAAGCAGATTTTTTGGAAGAGAGGAAATGACTTGGTGGGACTATGATGATGCTAGAGAAGTGGAAACCATATGTGGGTGCTTCTCTTTGGTGCGAAGTGAAGCCATAAGCCAGGTCGGCCTCATGGACGAACGCTATTTTATGTATGGGGATGACCCGGACTGGTGTTTTCGCTTTAAGAACAGCGGGTGGAAAATTATGTTCACCTCGGATGCCCGGATAATTCACCTCGGCGGCCAGAATGCGAAGCATATGCGGAGGGAGTTTCGGTGGCAGTTGGAGGGGAGCAAACTAATCTTCATGAAACTTCATAGAAGCAGGTGGTCACTTCCTTTTGCTTGCCTGTTGACAGCCTTATTCTTCCTCTTGAGAGTCCCCTATTGGTTTGGTATCGCATTGTCATGTAAGAGCAAACGGAGCATATCGTTTGAAACTGCAGTTACCTATTTCATCGGGAGTTTCTATTGCCTAAGCGATTGGAGACGGCTCTTGATGAACAAAGATGTCGTTAGCCACAAGCTTTAGCAAAGAGTATTAGATCTTTGAACAAGAACGAGCTATTAGACTACTATGACATCGTTGACCACAGAAGAAAAACAATCAACTTGAGGATTTAGTATGAAAAATGACAAATTGCAGATTGTCTGTTTTGCCGGCTGTGACTGGTGGTACCACAATAGAGGTCTATTTGTCACACAGGTGATGACCAGGTTGGCAAAGCATACAAAGGTGTTGTTTATAAATTCTCTGGGGTTGCGGGTGCCGAGTTTAAAACAAGACCGGCTTGCCCTTCACAAGATAGTCCGTAAAATCCGCAGCTTTGCCCGTTTTTTGCGAAAAGACAAGGAAAGCGGTATGTATGTGATGAGTCCTATATCGTTACCTTTGTGGAGCAGTAAGCTGGGGTGTCTGTTCAACACGTACTCTATTATGATCCAGGTCAAGCTCGTAATGTTTATTCTGCGCATCAGAAGCCCCATCTACTACATTGGCTGTCCTCCCGCGTGGGAAGTCTTCAAGAGAATCCGCAGACGTTATCTTGTCTACGAACGCACGGATCTTTTTGAAGAAATGCCTGGTGTTGACAAACCATATATCGCTTCTCTGGACAATGACTTGGTACGGTCCTCCGATCTGGTCCTTTATGTAGATGCCGCTATGTACGATGAGGGCATCAAGCTCAATCCTAATTCTGTTCTGATTGGTCATGGCGTCGATTTTGCCTTTTTTACGAGTGCAGATGAATCGAACCATGTGCCTGCGGACATTGCGAATGTGCCCAAGCCGATTATCGGCTATTTCGGAGACATTTGTGACAAGACCTTTGATTTCGACCTTATGAGGTACCTAGCCGCAAGCCTTCCCGGGATGTCGTTTGTCCTGATAGGACCTTTGTCCTCAGATGTGAGTAGCCTGAGAGAATTCAAGAATGTCTACATACTTGGTCAAAAAGCCTACGAAGATATCCCGCACTACGGTAAGGTGTTCGATGTATCGATAATGCCGTGGTTGAAGAACAGATGGGTCATACATTCATATCCTGTCAAGATAAAGGAGTATCTGGCACTGGGCATGCCAATGGTGTCAGTGGACATTCCAGCAGTGGAGCCTTTTGCTCATGTTACATATATAGCAGGTGACTACGATGATTTCATCGTCAAGTTGCGGCAGGCGGTCGAAGACAAGGACCTGCAGAATATTCAAAGGCGAAGAGAAAGTGTGAGGTTTGAAACCTGGGACAGTAAGGTACAGCAAATGACCGAATTAATAAGGAAAGGAATGCTTCGCTGAAGTTTTATCGTCTGCACTTGTGAGTATATCGAGAACAGCTATGAGACGTGATATTTGGGTGTTACTTGGGTTCTTGCGTGATCTGACAAAGGAATTATATCTGTTTGTCCTTAAAATATGCACACGTCTATTCTATGTCGACAGAGAATATCCATCGTCGATTAGCTTCCATGCCAAGCTTGATGTGATTCCTCGGGGTTCTGGAGAGGAAAGACACAAACTGTCTCTCGGGAAAAGCGCTTGTATTAAGAAATGGAGTGTGATCAATATGTGCCACGGGGATGTGATCCTTGAGCAGGGCTCGAGTGTGGGGATTGGCAGCATTGTCATAGGACCAGTAAGATTCGGAAAGAATTCTGTGTGCTCGCAAAACTGCTTTATTTCAGGTGAATCGCACCT
>CAZQXE010000116.1:0-9763 GCA_964597115.1 uncultured Pirellulales bacterium
CCATTAATCCAAACCGCGTTCGGATCATTTGGTTCAGCAATTTGATTTGGATCATTCGCATTTGCCCAATGGCCGGGACTGGCAAAGAGCGGGTCAGCATCTATATTACCTTGTCCTTCCCAGCCGCCTTGGATATTACCGAATGTAATCGATGCATCGGCTGATATTTGAGGAGATGTGTTTCCCCAAACAATGCAGTTTATCAATATAGGATTGCCGCCGGAGATTGCTCCTCCGTTACGATCTGACTGGTTTCCGGTTATGGTGCAGTTAGTAAGAATTGGATTTCCACCAGCGATTGCACCACCGGAACCATAATTCACAAAGTTACCACTGAATATACAATTGTTTATAACAGGATTGCTAACTGCGTTAGCTATTCCCGCACCATAATGTCCTGTGTTTCCACTAAATGTGCAGTTGGTCAGTACTGGCGCACTCTCATAATTATACATCCCACCGCCATCGCTTGCATAATTCTCACTAAAGGTACAGTTAGTTAGTATCGGATTGCTGCGGCGATTATATATCCCCCCGCCGCCTAAGTAGAACGTATCCGTGACACCGATGGTAGTAAAATTATCGGTGAATGTGCAGTTGATGAGTGTAGGATTACTATCGTAATTGCACATCCCTCCACCACAGCGTGCATGATTTGATATAAACGTACAGTTAATTATAACAGGGCTGCTATTATTTATACAGAATATTCCGCCGCCATTCCATCTTGCTGAGTTACGACTGAATGAACAGTTTGTTATGGTTGGACTACCGGCATCAATATACATCCCGGCACAAAGATCGCGATAATTACGCTCAACATTGTCGGACGTAACGGTAAATCCGTCCATCATAGCAGACTCGTCTGTTCCACTGCAGTTAATTACACGAAACGTATCGTTATATGGATACGGATCACCTCCGCGCCCTTTTACAATCCATGCTTTCTTCAAATCTGAAACGCCACTTGTATCAATGTCATTGCTGTTCAGGTTATCAGTAAGGATGGATTCGTATAATGCGATATCGCGGGCGTTCGGATCGTGCGAGTTGACTCCGACATAGCCACCTTCAATAGCCACATCATTAATTAGCTGGAATGAGACATTTCGATCACCTGGCGTGATACCAATTCCCATATCGGGTGTATAAATTCCCTGGGCGACTCTGATTTCGACCGGTCCATTCGACAAGCTCAGGGCATGTTTTTCCGAATCATTTGCATCCGCCAGAGCATCCTGCAGATAGGTATAAGCGTTTTCCCAGCTTGTGCCGTCGTTTGCTTTCATAGCGTCGTCGTCCACATAGATTATTTTACCTGATGCTATTGACATCGATAAAACAAACATCAACGTAATGAAGGACAATTTTTTTTTCATCTCAAACATTGAATTATTCCTCTATGTAATATTTACTCGCTTGTTCTGTGCCGCCGTAGGCGCCCATATTGATTCTGCCACCATTCGGCTCCGGTTCATCGCCAACAGGACTATTCGGATCACCGGCATCGATGCAGGGACTGGTCACATCGTCAACCATCCAACTTTCGCTATTCGGATCATATCTTCCAGCCTGTGATTTCAAATGGTAGTCACCTTCAACCCAAACTGCGTTCGGATCATTTGGTTCAGCAATTTGATTTGGATCATTGGCATCTGCCCAATAACCCGGATCAACAAAAAGAGGATCAAAATCGATGTTACCCTCACCTTCCCAGCCACCTTGTACAATCGACCAATTGACATTCAGGTTTGGCCGACCGGGCCGGTCTTCCTCTCCACGGGAGATCTGATCTACCGTGCCCCAGAGTATACAGTTATACATATTTGGTAAACAAGATGGATCAAAATCGTTGTATACGGAACAACCGGAGTACGCCCAGTTCTTACTGAAAGTGCAGTTGGATATTGTGATTGCTTTGCCGATGTTATATATGTATACTGCTCCGCCCTGACTATAGTGGGGCCAATTGTATCCTAAGGATCTGTTTCCAGCGAAGAGACAATTTGTTAATATTGCATTATTTACTAAAATTGCTCCGCCTATTGCATTGGAGAAGTTTCCCGTAAAGGTGCTGCCTGTAAGTACGGAATCACCGAGCGTAGTAATTGCACCACCTGCATATTCTGCCGAGTTGTTATTAAACACACATCGAGTAAGAGTTAAATTGCCACTGTTCGATATAGCACCACCATCAGATAAAGCCGTGTTCTTTACAAATTCGCACGTATTAAGCACGGAATTACTGTCTCTGTTATACATTCCCCCACCATCGCCCGCCGAGTTCTCGATGAATTTGCAGTTATTCAGAACAAAGTTGCTGTTTCTGTTGTACATTCCACCTCCCTCTGTATTAAGTCCGAAGAAGAATTCTAAGGTCGAGTTGTGTATGAATGTGCAGTTGGTCAATGTTGGATTTCCACCACGGTTTAACATCCCACCGCCTTCATATCGTGTCAAATTGTTACTAAATTCACAGTTAATTAGTGCTGGGCTGCTACTTAGACTACACATTCCACCGCCTCCACCAGCGTAGTTTCTCGTAAATCTACAGTTTAGCAGAGTGGGATTACTGTTATCATAGATAAGTAATCCACCTCCAGTGTTGCCTGTTACATTGCCAGTGAACATGCAATTAACCAACGTCGGGCTTCCTGAGTGAATTAACATTCCGGCACCACCAACAGGTCCACCAAAGGTAATAAGCCAAATATATCCACCGGTAATAGTAAAACCATCGAGAACAGCGGTTTCGTCTGTATTACTACCTGTCACCACAGTCTCGCTATTCCAGCCTGTGGGATACGGCGAGTCCCACGGATCGTTAATATCTGGGTCGTCACCGCCTAAATCACCACTCAGGATTGTCTCATATAACTCGATATCACGTGCATTAGCATTAGGTTCGCTAAAGCCAGCATAACCGCCACGTATGGTTACACCATTGATCAATTGAAATTTCTGCCAAGTCGCTCTGATGAGATCGATGATGTTGTTGCTGTCAGGATACGATGTCGGGGTATATAAACCTTGCGCTACGCGAATCTCAACTGGTTTTTCGGATTCGTTCGCATCAGCCAGAGCATCCTGCAGAAACATGTAAGCATTTTCCCAGTTTGAACCGTCGTTTGCGCCCCCGTTCCTGTCTTCGACAGAAGACACGGGGGCATCGTCGTCTACATAGATTATTTTTTGTATTAGCTTGATTTCTAGTTTATTAATCTCGTGCCTTGATCGAGTCACGATAGAATGTGGATTGATCCACAGCTTAACCGGTAGATCTTCCCTGTTAATGATAAAACCAACTTCGTGTATAATTGTGAGAAAACCCGGTCTTAAATAATATGTTCCGGCTTGCAATTGATCATGGCAATACTTTAGCGCATCCTGAATGACCACTGTTATGGTCTGATTCGACTCTATCTTGATTACCGGAACTGTGAGAATTTTCTTCCCATCCACTTCTATCCACCAATTACGGGGTGGAGCAGGTGGAAATGGAATCATATAAGGATAGGTTATGCCATTTGCATCTTCGACGTTGACGCTTTTGAAAAGATAACCATTTTCGTACACTTGAATGTAAACAGGTTCATGGCTATGGTTTGTAATAACTATCTCAAGTGGGACCTGCTGGCCTATAGCATAAGAATCCTTAAGCGGATTTGCGATGGCGGTTATAGCTTCGTATGTATCTGTACTGTTGGCGTCGGCATCGGCGTAAATAACCTGGGCTGTCGCAGCCGTGTGAGTTGTCAACAGTAGAAACACCGCAAACGTCAACCATGTTATAAGATTTGCTTTTCCTCTCATTTTTCCGACCTTTTAAAAGAGCAATAAATATGATGACACCACGGCTTACGTGGCCGCAATAACATTACAACAAAACATGAAATCTCGTTTGAAAGGCAGGTTTAGTATGAAATAAAACGTATGAACTATGATGGCACGGAAAAAATATAAAAGATTTTACCTGCCTGTCTCAATTTTCCTTATTATACATCGGATGCTGTAATTTTGCAACACTTTTTTTCGTCTATTTTTTGGATTCTAAGCTTTATTTCGGCCTTTTATTTTTAATCCAACTCTTAATTTTAGCTACCGAAAGTGTATTTAGCACGTCGTTTTTTGTTGCCCAGCCGCGAGCGGCTGTTGCCACGCCGAAGCCCATCAGGCCGAGGCCGAGGGTACTATGGGCGTCGGTTCCGATGAGAAGCTTAACGCCTGCCTCGATTGCCATTTTGCAGTGGATGTCCTTCAAGTCCAGGCGCCACGGATTTGAGTTTACTTCCAAAGCCGTATGTGTTTGAGCAGCATGTTTGATTACGGCAGCGATGTTTATGTCCATCGCTTCTCGCTGGCCGATGAGCCTGCCGGTCGGGTGAGCGATGCAGTTGACATACGGATTGTCCATTGCTTTCAGCGTACGGGTAGTTACTTTTTCGCGCGGGCTGGCCAGGCCCGAATGTATCGAGGCTATTACAAAATCCAGCTCAGCTAACAATTTGTTGTCGAAATCCAGTGCTCCATTGGCGAGGATGTCAACCTCGGAACCAGACATGATAGTTATGCCTTTTATTTTTTCGTTGAGTTTGCGAATTTGTTTGATTTGTTGTGCAAGTTGCCTGACGGACAGACCGTTGGCAATAGCCGATGATTTTGAATGGTCTGTGATGCAGATGAACTTGTAGCCCAAATCTTTCGCAGCTTCGGCAAGCTCAGAGATTTCGCTGTTGCCATCGGATGCTTTCGTGTGCATGTGTAAGTCGCCTTTAATGTCATTGAAGTTAATCAAGTCCGGTAGAGAATGGTTTTTCGCAGCTTCGATCTCGCCGCGGTCTTCACGCAGCACAGGCTGGATATAATCGAGGCCGAGCTTCTTGTAGATTTCTTCTTCGAGAGCCCCTGCAATCATTTTGTCCGCTTTGTCCTTGGGACTCCTTATGGAGAACAAACCGTATTCGTTCAGCTTGAGCTTTGCCTTAACGGCGATTTCCCTCAGACGCACGTTATGCTGTTGTGAGCCGGTAAAATATTGCGCTGCGGCACCGAAACTTTTCTCCGGCACGACGCGTACATCGACATGCACCGGAGTGGACTGGGTTTGAATTATGGCCGAGCCTTTTGTTGATCCTGCCGCAAGCACTTCCCTGACGAATCCCGCATTTGTGAATGCCTTTATTATTGATTCGCCTTTTTCACTGGCGACGAGTATATCGACATCGCCGATGGTTTCGGCCCGGCGTCGCAGCGAGCCGGCGGTCTGGATTTTTTTAACGCCGGGAATGCCTCGAAGAAATCCGCTTACCAGCTCCGCTGCTTCCAAAGCCTGGTCGAGGCGGATTCGGCCTGTGGATTTTTCCAGAAATGCGATGCCTCTTGCGATTGCCGCTGCCTTCTTATCGCCGAAGCCGGGAAGCTCGGCAACAGAACCGGCTTCAATCGCAGCTTTTAGCTCAGCGATGCTTGTAACTTTCAATTGTTCGTAGACCGCCTTTACGCCTTTTGGTCCTACGCCGGGTATGGTCAGCAGCTCCAGCAGCGTCGATGGTATTTTGGCGAGCAATTCCTGGTGTGCAGTTATCTCGCCGGTCTTTACAAATTCTTCGATCTTGGCCAGGCTTGATTTTCCGATGCCCGGCATCCTTGCTATGTGGCCAGATGCGAGCAGGACCTCGATGTCGGTCGGTGTCTCGCCAATAACTCGCGCGACTTTCCGGTAGCTGTTAATGCGGAAACGGTCCTCGCCGAGAATTTCCATTACGTCGGCCATTTGGTCGAAAAGCTCACTCAAAATGGCGTTTTTCATAGTCTTGATTATATACGGATGACATTAAAATCAAAGCTATAATTCTTTCGTTCAAAACTCAGCACTTTCGTTTTACAAAAATTGTGATAGATTTGTTATAATTGCAACGAGTTTTCGAAAACTAAAATTAGGCGGATTTTATTGAACGGAATCTGTTTTGAAGATTCAATGTGAACTATGTCCGAAGATGTGCCTGATTGAGCCGGGTCAAAGCGGCGAGTGCCGGGTGAGAATCAACATCGACGGCGTGCTGCGAACGGTCGTTTATGGTTATCCGTGCTCGCTTCACGTTGATCCGGTAGAAAAGAAACCGCTTTTCCATTTTTTGCCGAGCAGTCAAATACTTTCTATCGCAACCGTTGGCTGTAATCTCCACTGCAAAAACTGTCAGAACTGGGAAATATCACAGGCCAATCCGGAAGACGTGCCGGCTGAATACTGGCCGCCTGAAAGGCTTATCGAAGCAACGAAACGTTATAAGTGCCCTTCCCTGGCGTATACTTATACCGATCCAATTGTTTATTATGAGTATACTTGCGACACGGCAAAATTAGCAAGGAATGCCGGCATACGAAACGTTCTTGTAACAGCCGGTTATATAAACAAGGAGCCGTGGAAGAGATTGCTTGAATATGTGGATGCGGCGAACATAGATTTAAAAGGGATTACCGACGATTTTTACCGGCAGGTCTGCTCTGCTACTCTAAGACCGGTTCAGGATGCCTTGATTCTGGCCAGGGCTGGCGGAGTACTGGTGGAAGTAACCAATCTCATTATCCCGACTCTGAATGACGAGCCTGGGCAGATTCGCGAGCTTGCCCGCTGGATTAAAAGCAATCTGGGTGCCGATACACCGCTGCATTTTTCGGGATTTTACCCTCGCTATAAGATGCGGAACCTGCCGCCGACTTCATTGAAAGCACTGGAATTGGCTCGCCAAATTGCGATTAGCGAAGGAATGAACTACGTTTATATTGGGAATGTGGCCAGTAAGGAAGGCCAGAACACATATTGTCCCGGCTGTAAAATCCCGCTTATCGAACGCAGCGGCTATACTATTTTACAAAATCGTCTGAGACAGGGACGTTGCCCGAATTGCGGCAAGGAAATATACGGAGTTTGGAAATGACACGCAGAAAGTTTTTCGAAAAAATGGCAAAAGCAGGAGCAGCGATTATTACCGGCACTGTGTGGTTTACAAAGAAAGCTCTGCCGAGAAAGTTCGTTCGTGCTTCTGCGGTTAAGAAATATCCCGGCTTATTAAAGCCTTTGCAGGATATTTCCAAACAAAGCAAATGGAGCGGTTAATATGGAAATGAATCTGAAAATACGGTACGTAACAGAGTTGCTGATAGGTTTATTGATTGTCTTGTTGTTTATTGCGGTGATTTTTTTGGGTGGTAAGGCGCCCGAAGCAAAAGAAACTCCTGTCGAAGCCGTTAAAGAAGAACCTGTTAGAGTTGTTTTTCGGTCGGTACTTGCTCAAAGAGGATGGTACTCAGCCAATGCGAATGAACTTAAGAAGCGAATCGAGACTTTATACCAAAAAGCTGAGGTCGAGTCGATAGATAATGTCATAGCCTTGATACTGCCTCATGCGGGATATCAATACTCCGGCCAAACTGCGGTTTGCGGGCTTAAAACGACCGGCAAAAAATATAAACGAATAGTTATCATTGGCCCGAGTCACAGTCTTCCCATGGAGGAGATACTGAGCGTGCCGAGAGTGACGCATTACCAGACGCCTTTGGGGCAGGTGCCTCTGGATGTGGAGTTCATAAATGAACTTTTAAAATACCCGATGTTTCAGAACGTGCCGCAGGCGCACAAGTATGAGCACAGTGTTCAAATAGAAGTGCCGTTGTTGCAATATAATCGGGAGGATTTCAAAATTGTACCAATCGTAGCTGGTGGATGCTCGTTGGAGACGGTCACTAAAGCCGGTGCTATCCTTAGGAGTCTGGTTGATAGTGAGACCCTAGTAATTGCGAGTTCAGATTTCGTCCATTACGGGCCTATTTACGGCTATGTACCTTTCAGTGAAAACATTCCGGAGCAAATCAAAAAGCTGGATATGGGAGCTTATGAATATATTGCCCATTTGGACGGCAAAGGATTTTTAAGTTATAAGCATAAAACCGGTGCTTTGATATGCGGCTATATTCCAATCACAATACTGCTTTCAATGTTTGATGAAGATGTTAAAGCTGATCTGGTACGGTATGCAACTTCCGGCGAATTGATGGGCGACTTTACTAATTCAGTCAGTTATCTTTCAGTTGCCTTTTCCGGTGCATGGGCAAATCAACCGCAAGCCGAGCCGCAGGCAAACAATCCGGAATTGACGGAGGAGGACAAAGAGCAGCTTTTAATCCTGGCCCGCAAAACAATCGTTTACGCACTACAAAACCATCGGTTTCCGCAGGAATCGGAGCTGGGTGTTACAATCAGCGATGCGATGCGATGTCCCCGTGCGGCATTTGTTACGCTTAAGAAGGATTCCCAGCTCAGAGGTTGCATCGGCGATGTTTTTCCGCAGCGGCCGCTGTATAAATCGGTTATTCTAAACACAATTAACGCCTGCTTTAATGATCGGCGTTTTCCTCAGGTAACAGAGGAAGAATGTGAGGATATTACAATCGAAATCTCCGCTCTAACGGTGCCCGAACCAATTTCCTCTTCGGATGAAATCCGGATCGGCATAGATGGTATTGTGTTGAGCAAAGACGGCAATTCCGCTTTGTTTTTGCCGCAGGTTGCACCCGAACAAGGCTGGGATGTCGATCGGACTCTTACGCAGTTGTCTCTGAAAGCGCAGTTGCCTCCTGATGCCTGGAGACAAGGCGCGAGCTTTATGGTCTTTCAGGCGATTGTCTTTGGTGAGGAACAGAGATGAGATTTGCCCGAGGCTTGCTTATATTTAGTTACGGCCTTTTTTCTATCGCGGCCCAGACCCTGCTTTTTCGCGAGTTCATCACGACCTTCGAAGGCAATGACATTAGCGTGGGCATTTTTTTCAGCTCATGGTTTTTGTGGGTCGGCCTGGGAGCGCTGCTTGTCTACAGGGCGAAAACTTTCGCCGAGAGATTGCTCGATAATATCGAGTTTCTGTTTTTAGCGTATGTGCCGGCCTTTATATTCCAGGCGATATTAATTATCCAGGCGCGAGAACTTGCAGGTATCGAATCGTATGGTTTATGGTCTGTTCGAAACATCCTTCTTGTATCAATAATAGTCAATGCGCCGGTTAGTATCATTACCGGGATGTTATTTCCCGTTATATGCCGATGGGTCGAAAAGAATTCGAATCAGCGGAACGTAAGATTACCCATTTCGCATGTGTATATTCTTGAAGCAGCGGGAAGTTTCATCGGGGGACTGGGAATAACTGTTCTTCTGGGCCTTGGTATCAGTTTAGCGGGGGCTTTTTTTATCATAGCTTTTATTCTCACCGGATCGGTATTCACCGTCCAGTTTACTTCGAGTCTTATGCGGGAATGGACGATGGACAGGAAATCCCGGGCGAAGAAAGCAGCTGCTGCTTTTTCTTTTTTGGCCTCCCTTGCTATTTGTATTTGCTTTATCATTGGTGCAGACAAAGCGTTGATGAATTACTTGCGAGTTTTAAAATGGACCAAACTGTTGCCCAAAGAAGCTTTATCTGGTTCATTCCACACAGCTCAGGCGGAGTATCTTTATGGAGTTTACAATGGTCAATGGGTAGCTGTTCGCGAAGGCGGTGTAGCCGAGGCGCTACCGAATGAAAGTACGGCCGGGCGAATAGCGGCTATCGGTCTGTGCCAAAGACCTGATGCGAGTAAGATCCTGGTTGTCGGCTCAGGACTAGGTCTTTGTCACGGACTTTTACGCCTTCCACAAATAGAAAACGTAACATGGGCGCACTGTGATAGCGAATATATTCAGAAGGTCAATAGATTCATACCTCCCGAGCTT
>CAZQXE010000117.1:0-9514 GCA_964597115.1 uncultured Pirellulales bacterium
ATTGACAGTAATCTTCTGTAAAAAATACGTATTTTAAACGTCCCATCTCTCGCACTTCGTCACTTTTCCTGTTACTCAAATGCTCACACAGTAAATCAATCTTTTGATTCTGCAGCCATTTTCAATCAAGGAAGAAATCTCACTGTTACCAGAAAAATGATAAACACATTATAACGAAAAGTTACAGAAATGAAAAGAACTTTTCTTTTCTGAAATGTCCCAAAAAAAAATGTATTTAAGTTTTATCTCTCGATTTCTACTCACTGCGCCATCGAAGCTTATTTTTTATCCCCTTTTTAGCTTTTTTTAAACCTCAACAGAATAATGTAGAACCGGAAAAAATATGGCCATTTGGCAATTATATAATCCCTTAGGCAGTTCTGCAGGCGCGTTTGACTTCTTCAGCGATAATTTTTATGCCGGTTGTAACTGTTTCCGTGTCCTGCGAATAATTTACACGAATACATTCGTTCTTGTGCCGCCAGTTCTCTTTGAGTCCCGGGAAAAAATAGTGGCCGGGGACAACCAGCACGCCTCTTTTCTTGAGCCGTTGATAAAGCTCTTCGTTTGTAATTGGCAGTTCCGGAAACCACAGCCATAAAAAGAACGCGCCCTCGGGATTGTGTATGTGAAAATCTATGCCGTCCAGTTCCATACACGCTTGTTCTAAAACCGTCTGGGCTTTTTCCTGATAGAACGGCTTGATGATGTCACGACTTATATTAATAATCTCGCCGCTCCGGACCAACTCGGTTGCTATGGCTGCTCCCATGCCACCGGGAGCAAGGCTCATAACAGCGTTCATTTTCGAGACCATATCAATAACTTGTTCGTTGGCGACAACAATCCCCGTGCGTACAGCCGGTAAGCCAAACTTGGAAAGGCTCATACAAAAAATCGTATCACGATGTTGTTTATCGGGATTCCAAGTGGCTTTGGCTTCCGTAAAGACGATGTCAGGAAATGGCGTTCCATAAGCGTTGTCGATAATCAACGGAATTTCATTCGCACAGGCAAGCTCACTTAGCTTTTCAATTTCAGCATCTGTCAAAACGTTGCCGGTCGGATTAGTCGGCCTCGATACACAAATTGCACCGATTTGTTCGCTGATATTAATCTTATCAAAATCAATATGATACTTGAAGATATGCTCGTCAATATGTTCGATCTGAGGTTTATTGGCTACAAATAAATCATCCGTCAATCCGACATCACAATAGCCGATATATTCCGGAGTCAGCGGAAACAGAATTTTCTTAACCGCCCCGTCTTCGAAGGCACCGGCAAAAATATTGAACAGAATGAAAAATGCCGTTTGGCTGCCGTTTGTAAGAGCGATGTTTTTAGATTGTACGTCCCAGCCAAGTTCGTTTCTTAGCAACGCGGAAACTGCCTCGATAAATTCCCTGTTGCCGCAGGGAGGGTCATAATTTCCTACGGCACGTTCAAATTCAGCACCGTTGCGAAGAAGTTTTTCCATGCTGTCTCGAAAGTACTTCTGGACACCCGGAATATGGGCGGGATTGCCACCACCGAGCATTAGAATATCTCTGCTTTGGGATAAGGCACTACCTAAGTCATCCATTAACTGGCCGATGCCGGATGTTGCTGCAATCTTCTGGCCGAACCTGGATACTTTCATGATCTTCTACACCTCAATAGAAACACGTGGCGTCAAAAAGTATAACCATCTGGTAACAGACCTGTGTTTGAGGATGGCCGAAGCCGCCCTGCCGTAAAGTTCCAACTGCTTGCGGTACAATTCCGCTCGCTCTTTTACCTGCCCCGCCGTTATCCTGTCGGTTTTAAAATCTATAATAATCAAATCCTGGGTCGTACGAACTAACAGATCAATTATGCCCTGAACAACGACGATTTCGCCGCTCATCGTTTGTTGCCCATCGCCCGAATCAGCAAATTCGCAAGCGGGCAGAGCGAAAGTAAACGGCCACTCGCGCATAACGTTATTTTCGGGATTAAGCACCATCCCGCCAAGCTCGCTTTGGAAGAAAGCCAGTATAGATTCCGTATCGATTTGCTCAGCAACAGCTTTGGTTATAGCTTTATCGGTTACAAGTTCCTCTTTCGTCTTATCTATCGATTCTTTGGTTAAAGGCTCACTCAAATCAAGCTCGGAAACAACAAGGTGTGTGGCCGTACCGATTAGCCGGCCTTCGGGAGGCTCACTTAAATCCGGCTCAGCTACCTTAACAGCAGCCGGCTGACGGTCCAAAGCCCTCGAATAATCGAATTTGATATACTCATCATTGTGATGGGTCAATTGTGTCACAGAACTTTTCGCCGGCAGCAGCGAGGCATCTACGAACTGATACTGCCATGCTAATGATTTTTTTACCTGCGAAAGCAGTTTTGACTCTGCTCGCTTCTGAGCCGGCTTTTTCTTGTCCGGATGGGTCCGGCTTGATTTATCGGCTTTTAACCTGACGACAAAGTCGGAAAGCTTTTTAAGTTCTGTCAGGTCGTAAATTCTTAAGCTGAATAAATCGTCGCTGCGAGCCTGCTGCGCCAGAGTCGTTTCGTAAGCACTGTGTAATTTCTTCTTATCGGAAAGTGCGTAAAGAATCCACTCCAGGGGGCTTTGGCAAGCACGAAGCTGCCAGTCAGGAATCGGTTCGTGCTCGAATAATAGACCATTCGAGATAATCTCCCGGCATTTTTTTTGCTTCTGCGAAGCGGTTAGAACAAGCCTGTCTCTGGCCCGTGTTGTCGCAACGTAAAGGATTCGCATCTCTTCGGCTAATGCCGTTGAAAGTTTTTGCTCTGCGATGACCTCATGTGCAAGCGACCTGAGTTTGCTGTTCGACTTGCGGTCGATTATTTGCAGTCCCAGCGCATCATTTGTATCAGCAAGGCAATCCGCCTGGACGTCTTTTTTATTGAACCTGCTCTCCAGCTCAGCTAAGAAGACCACGGGAAATTCAAGCCCTTTACTTTTATGAACGCTTAAAATGCGAACTGCGTTACCCGCCGAGGTCTGTGGCTCGGCCGGCGCCCAATCCTGCCCCGTCTCCTGAATCTTTTCAATGAATTCGACAAAGCGCGTCAGCGAAGGTACGCCGGCAGTGCTGGCAAAGTCCTCGAACTGAATCGCTCTGTCGTGCATTTTGAGAAGATTGGCTCTGCGTGCCTGGCCGTTTGGTAAAGCAGAAACGAATGATAAGAAGTTCGTTTCACGATATATATGCCAGATTAAATCTGCCAGGCTGCCATGCCGGGCTTTCGTCCGCCACTGCTCAATTCGCTCTATTACTCCTTTGAGCTTCGCCGAAAGTTTTTTATCCGCACCAGTATTACAATATTGAAGCACGCAGTCATAGTAGTTTTTAAGCTGCTTATCCGTTGTATTGTTTAACTTTATTCTTGCCAGCTCAGTGTCACTCAGCTTGAAAAAAGGGCTCCGCAATACCCCAGCCAATTCGATGTCTCGCTGTGGATTGTCCAGAACCTTCAGCAGGGCCAATACGTCGCTGATTTCCGTTGCCTGGAAATATCCAGCCGTCGCCTGGCAACTAACTGGCACGCCTGCCAGCCGAAACACCTCTACATACTCATTGGCCTTCTTGGCCAGGGAGCGCATCAGTACCACAATGTCACGATACTCGACATCCCGCATACATTCATGCTGTTTATCATATATTTGAAACTCCGCTTTTCCGGTATCCGTTCCAACCATTTGCCTAATGCGACGGGCAATCATCGCCGCCTGGCGCTGGCGCGAATTAACGAGCCTCAGATTCTCAGCGTTACTCGACGGCCCGTTCGTGTCATCCTGCAAATCCCTGCCTTTATCGGTTTCGTCAAGTATGTGGAATTCGACAATACTCTTTTTGTCGACCGGCGCCTTGGTTTTGGATTCGTCTGTCAGTGCCGGCTTTAACTGTGCTGACTCGTCATATTCGATTTTCGTAAAAGATGCCGTCATTATGCGTGAAAATATCGCATTGACAAAATCAAGAATTCCCTCAGCCGAGCGGAAATTGGCATTTAGGTCGACACGCAGGCCTCCGTGTGCTTTTTTGGGTTGAGCCGAAGCCAGCTTTAGCTGCTCGAGAAAAATATCCGGCTGGGCACCTCGAAAGGCATAAATACTTTGCTTGATATCACCCACCTGGAGAATATTTCCGCCGGGGCTAAGCATCTCGAGTATCCGCTGCTGGACCGAATTTATGTCCTGATACTCATCGACGAAAATATGTTTATATTTTTGTCGAAGCGCCAAAGCCGCCTTCGAAGGTGCCGGCTTTTCGTCCGGAGAATTTTCTTCGGTCAGCAGCTTTAAGGCATAATGCTCAAGGTCGGCAAAATCCAGGCAATTAATTGCCCGCTTGGCCTGACTGTACAGCTGATCGAATTTCTTAACAAGGTCAACCACTACCCTCGTCTGCAACTCTACAGAACCACCGAGTCTGTCAAAATAGTCAGGATTTACTATTGCAAGCTGCGAAAGACCTGCAAAGGTATCTATAGCTTTCTTCGCTGTACTCTGTATGAGCGTTGCTATTGGCTCGGTCAAGCCTTTGGGCCGATACGTTGTGGGTTTGTTAAAATCCCTTATAATCCGGGCGCATTCGTTCCAATCACCCGCTTTCAAAATTTCGATACACTGCACGACAGGTTTGAAATGGCTGTCTCGGAATTTCTCAGTCCAGCCAGCATCAGCACCTTCGCTTTCGGCGAGCTTCTGAGCGTGACGAAGCTGGCCAAGAATATCCTGCAATTTATCAGCAATAATTTGTCTCTGTTTTTGTCCAAGCTCGCAGACAAGAGGGTCAGTGACTTTTACAAGCGCAGCCGCCCTTTCATACCAGCTCTCTCGTGATACTACGCCATCCAGCAAATCGCTAAGCTCTATTATTTTTCTGAGAAAACCGTCATTGGTGCGAAGGTCTCTTCGATATAAAAGCTGTTCGAGAGCCACTCGGATGCTGTCCTGCTGCCATGCCCAATCGACGGTTTTTTCGAGTACCTCTGCCTTGAGCAGCCGTTGTTCGTCGCTGTCAATTACGCTGAAAGTCGGGTCCAGGCCGAGTTTGTAGAAATGCTCTGTGATGAGCCGTTTGCAAAACGAATGTATCGTACTGATATCGGCACCCTGGAGCAGCATAAGCTGATGACGAAGATGGCTGTCCCGGTTTTTTACAAATGCCTCTTTCAACTGCTCGGTGATTCGAGTCCGCATTTGTTCGGCAGCAGCCTCGGTAAAGGTCAACACGAGTATGCTCCAGACATCGGGACAAATTGATTTGTCGGAGACGATATCGACACATCGACCCGACAGGACGGCAGTTTTTCCGGTGCCGGCTGAGGCCGTGACAAGAACGTCACTACCACGAGCGCTAATCGCCCGTTTCTGCTGCTCGGTCCATTCTATCTTCTTCTCAGCCATTATCGGTTCCCATCTTTTCGAGCACCTGAAGTTTATTCAGCGATTCCAGAAAGTTATAGTCGTTTATCTGCCAGTCAAATCGGCAGACAGATCTGTAACGGCAATAACTGCATGGCGACTCCGTATTAATTCTATAAGGCTGGACATCAATCCTCCCTGAGGTAATTTCCTCGGCCAGTTTGACTATCTTTCCCTCGGCAAATTCAAGCACCTTTTCAAAATCGACAGGTTTTAATGCCCCTCTGTTTCCATAACTTCCGTACGGCTGGCCGTCTTTAGTAATGTAAAAATTATAAAATTTGCTCTCCCGGGAAGCTTCTCTGTCAAGCATTTGCACAAAGTGACCGTTGAATATACCCTTCGCTTTATAGTTGAAAGTATCGGCTTTCTCTGATAGCTGAACGATTGTGGTTGCTGCAGGACTGACTTCGACCGGCATGTAAAAAGCACCAACTACGTTCCTTGCGTCGGCGCGGGTTGCGTTTCGCACGGTCAACATATAAATCGGCAATTGCATATTCAGGCCGTGATAGAACCCGGACCAGCTAAAGGATGTATCTCTGCGCTTATAATCGAAAACAAGCAAGGTCTTTTCATCGCCAAAATTCCCTTGATCAAGTCGGTCTATCTTTCCATCCAAAGATAATACCCGGTTATCTGAAAGCGCAAGTTCATACTTGCCGAGCGTATCGCGTGTATCTTTGACCCGGCCGAACGCAACTTCCGACAGTGTGGGCTTAAATTCTCCCGCCCGTACCATTTGTGCAATCGCCAAAACGCAATCTTCAAGAACCTCACAGGCAGAATGAATAATGTATTCGTTGTACCCGCGACGTGCAACAAAGTGTGATATGAAGGAGTCTTTCCCAATGAGCTTATCTATCAGGTTTCTTAAAAGCTTTATAAGCTCTTCATCGTCGATGGCCGCAAAATCTTTGCCTTCTGCATTAAGCTGCTTTAACAAAAAATCCAAAACACGGTGGTAAAAGGCACCCAGATCCAAAGGTTCAAATTTGAATTCCTCACGCTCTTTCAAGTCCAGTATATATCTTGCGAAATACTGATACGGACAGGCGGCAAAAGTACTAAGCCTTGTCGCCGAGCTTTTTATCCGCTGACCGAAAAGCTTTTTAATAACATCCGAATCCAGCCTCGCAGAATTATCATAGCTTACGGCATAAATAATGCTCGAACCTAATTCTTCAAGCTGCTTGTCCGAGCAAATACCATCTAATAGTTGATCAAGTTGATTGTCATCATCAGCCCCGGGTAAGATACTATCTTTGCCAAGCCGGCTGCAGAGTAAATCCGCAAGCTCGATCTCGGTGTTGAGCTTATCAATATCGACCTGCTCCTGCGCGATTGATTCTTCATCGAGATCTTCAAATAAAGATTCGAGCTCGGTGACGAATTGCGAACGAGGCACGGCGCTGCCTTTATCATCAACCGAAGGATACGTCACACACAAAAATTGTGAGGGCCGGGTAAATGCAATATAGGCCAGATACTGGCGCTCGGAAAGCGTCTGGCTTGCTGTGGCCGCTAATGGGAAGTTCTTTGCCTCTGCAGCATTGCGGTCGCCATCGGTCAATATACTGTCCGCACTAATAGGTACCGGAAATTGCCCCTGTGTAGCACCAATCAGAAAAACCGCTTTCAAATCCGGATGCCGGCTGCGTTCAATCGAGCCAACAAGAACCTGATCCAGTCTCGGCGGAATGAAGGCCAGCGTCAACTGCGAAAACGCGGAATTAATAATCGCAAAATAATCCTCGGCTGTCATGACCCGACCGGTAAAGACCTCGACAAGCTCATCAAATACTTCCACAAGTTTGTTAAAGAATTGCTGATGCTCATCAGCGGTTGTATTCTCTTCATTCCTGTCGGCCTGTTCGATCCAACTGCCAACAGTCTGCTTTACCTTAAGCTCATCAAGAAAAGTAAAAACAGCTCTTGTAAAATCCTCGGCACTGATTGCTTTAGTCGGATCATCAGTCGGACAAAGTCTGTCCCGAAGCCCAAGCAAAGGCCTGCTGACTTCCAGCCGGATTTGGTTTATTCGCTGTTCATCAAAATCCTCATTCTCCGTTCCTGCAAAATTCCACAGTTTACCGCTTTGCCAGTCGTTGCCGGACACACCAAATGCAAAGCAGTAATTCTCTATCATGTCAATCTCATAGCGCTCAACCGGCACAAGGTCGGTTTTAAGATACGTGAAAACATCGCTATTGGAGAATCCGCCCGTTATCGCCCGCAGAGCCGAACAAATAAGCTGAACAACAGGATGATGGTTCAATGGTTTTCGCTTATCAATAAAAAACGGGACACCATAATCTTTAAAATACGCCCTGATATAATGTTCGTATCGGCCGATATTCGATGCAATAACCGCTATGTCACGATATCGACAGCCTTTTTCTCTGACCAAATCGAGTATCTGCCTTGTGATGAACCGTACTTCAGACCGTTCACCTGGTGCCGATATGATACGAATGTTCTCAGTCGCCGGTATTTTCGAGGCCTGAAGCTCGAACGCATTGCATTCGATATGAGCAAGCTGTGGACAGTTTGAAAATCTAATCGCTTCGCCAAGGATCATCGGCTCAGCCAACTGGAGATTGCTTTTTTTTATTATTTCGATAAGACTGCTGTAAGTTCTTTCTGTCGGATTAAACAAACTGACCGGATCGAGTTTCTCGGCATCGGGATTTGACAAATCTATATTCGACGAATCCAGACAAAGAGCGATTTGCGCATCCTCAACCACCTTGAGCAGTTCAGCGAGGACTGCAATCTCGGCGGTCGTAAAGCCCGCAAAACCATCAACCCACAACTTTGCCCCTTTAGTGAAACTCGTCGTTGCCACTGCACGAGTTGCCTGAGTCAGTTGAAAATCGGGATCAAGAAAATTACCTTCAATGAACTTTAAGTATTCTTCGAAAATCAATCCGATATCAGCAAATTTAAGGAAGGACAGGCTGTTGTGCTCGTCTTTTTGCAATTCGCTCAGTAGTTGCTCAATATCAGCAGGGGTCTTCGCATATTGGTGCAGCTCGGCAATCGTTTCCGCCATCTGGCGAGATAATCCGGGCCAGGTTGCCGAGGAACCGAAAATTTTCAACCTGCTTTTATTTTCACGAAGGAGCCTGTGGATTATCATTTGCCGGCCGATGTTTGAAAGGAAAGGCTTGGCGGTGTTTTTTCCCAATAACATGAACTGCAGACGGTCGAACGAAAGAACATTCAACCTGTGGTAACCAGCTATTCTTTCGTTGCCTAAAATTGACCGCTCCGCCTGGTACGTGGCCTGCTCCGGAACCAGCAAAATCAACTGCTGCTCGCCCGGCTCCTGCAGTGAATTGACAATAGATTCTATGCAGTAGCTTGTCTTACCCGTACCACTTCTGCCAAGAATAAACCGAACCGCCATAAAAATAATCCCTGATTTGAAGCTATTCTTTTATGTATTTTTACCACAATCAGAGATTGTTTTCAATCAATATAGAAAACCGCCTTCTGCCGGGTTTACCGCTTCGTTCCAGTATCTCTAATCTGCCTAATCCTCAGCCAAATTTCTTTTTGCTCTCTGTTTTTTTAACAGACTTCGCTGCTTTTTGTCTTCCAAGCGTCGCTGCTTAACTGCATACGGGACCTTCGTTTTTTTCCGTGCCGGTCGTGTTTTTAAAGCATCAGCAAGTAATTTTTGCAACCGCTCGATAGCAACCCTGCGATTTGCCTTCTGAGTTCGGAACTTTTGCGAAATCACTCTTATCACACCATCTTTATCCGCCCGCGTCGACAAACGAGATAGTATCCGCTTCTTCTGTATATCAGAAAAACTGTCACAGTTCGCCACATTAAAAAACAACATAATCCGGGTGTTGACCTTGTTGACATTCTGTCCCCCCGGCCCGCCGCTTCGTGAGGCCTTGAAAATAAACTCATCCTCACTAATAAATATGTTTTCCGTTATTTTAATCATCGAATACGCTCTTTTAAGCTGCCTGACTTTTTCTGCGGTCTCAATCTACCCAAATACTCAAAAATAATCAAGAGCTTCCTGCTCTGTATAGAACATCGAAAAACAAGAGTTTGTGCATTTTTAAA
>CAZQXE010000118.1:0-9477 GCA_964597115.1 uncultured Pirellulales bacterium
GCCGGCAGTGATGTTGCTATAAACTCTGCCTCTATTGCCCTAATGAGTAACGACTTGAGACGGTTGGGTTTTCTTGTCCGGCTTTCCCGGAAGACCGGAAGAGTTATCTATCAAAATCTCGGCTTCGGAATGATTTTCATAATACTTGGCATTGCCGCAGCGACGGGGGGCTTGTTGCCGGCAGTTTACGCCGCAGTTCTTCATTTTGTCGGTTCATTATTTGTCGTTTTCAATAGTGCTCGACTTGTCCGCTACGGTGAAGACCTCGACCATGAAAAAGGAGCATAAAGTGCAAATTTCGTGGCGATACACGAGATAAGAAGCTATGGAATACGCTATTGAAACTTATTCTCTGACCAAGATTTTTTCCGACTGGTGGGGCAGGGCTAAGGTCTACGCTGTGGACGATCTGAATCTACAGGTTCATTACAATGAGGTGTTCGGTCTTTTAGGTCCCAATGGCTCAGGTAAAACAACAACCCTGAAGATGCTGCTGGGCTTGCTTTATCCCACAAAGGGAAAAGCATTAGTTCTGGGTGGTGACGGAGCAGATCCCCAGGTCAACTCCAAAATCGGTTTTTTGCCGGAAGAATCATATCTATACAGGTATCTTAACGCTCGTGAGACTTTGGATTTCTACGGCAGATTGTTCGGCTTGCCTGCTAAAGTACGAAAAATGCGTATCGAAGCTCTTCTTGATATGGTTGGACTAAAGGCTGTCGCAAACAGGCCTGTTGGAACCTTTTCCAAAGGTATGGCGCGTAGAATCGGATTGGCACAGGCACTGATAAATGACCCGGACTTACTCATATTGGACGAGCCGACAACCGGACTCGATCCTATTGGAACAAGGCAGATAAAGGACTTGATTCTGAAGCTTGCAAAGCGGGGTAAAACAATCATGCTTTGCAGCCACCTGCTTGCGGATGTCGAAGATGTTTGTGATAGAATCGCAATTCTTTACGGCGGCAGGATACAGACCGAAGGCCGGGTTCGAGAGCTTCTGCAGCAGACAAACAAAAGACAAATTAACACAGATGCCATAAGTGATACTACTGTTGAAAAGATAAAACGGCTAATCCAGAACGAAGGTTCCGAATGTGTAGTAACTTCTCCGATGGATAAGCTCGAAACGTTTTTCATTAAAACCGTTACGGCTGCACAAAAGCAGGCACAGCCCACGAGCGGTGCGGTGAGCACGACTAAAATCGGCGATTTTCTCACGCAGGAAGAACCTGTGGAAAGTATCCTCGATAAACTTGTATCCACATCAGTATCACGGGAGAGTTCTCTGGAGACTGTGAAAACAGAGAAAGTCATTTCCGCTGATTCCGTACCTAAAGCTGATAAGCAGTTGCTCGATGTACTGACTAGGCCGGCTGAGCAGTTCCAGCAGTCCGGCACGGTCGTCAACGATGAAGAAGTTAAGACAGAATCTGTTGAACCACAACCTCCAAATCAGGAGCCTGGGCAGAAACAGATTAAAAAGAGTATTTTAGACCAGCTAACACGTGGCTCAACCTCTCAAGGTGAGGATAAAGAACAATCTGACAAATCGCAGGCAGGAGACTCCGGCGATGCGTAGTATCTGGGCTGTCGCCATAAATACCATAAAGCAGGCTTTGCGGATGAAGGTAGCTGTGGTCTTTATTGTCCTGCTGGTTGTTCTGCTTCCGGTTCTGGGCGTTTCGACGACGGGTGATGCAACACTTAAAGGCAGATTACAAACCTTTGTGAGTTATGGTCTTTCTCTGATGAGTTTTTTGCTCTGTTTACTCACAATAATAGTCTCAATTTATGCTGTAACAAGTGACATCGAGCAAAGACAGATATATACTGTTATTACCAAACCTGTTCGTCGTTTTCAGGTTCTCCTGGGTAAACTGCTCGGCGTTATATTATTGGATTTAGTTTTACTTTGTCTGTTTTCAGCCGCTATATATGTAATTATTATTTACACACCGAAATTTTTCGATGCAACAGAGAGTGAACTTATTCAGGCTGACAATGAGTTTTTCACCGCACGGGCCGCCTTAACCGTTCCACAAGTCGATGTTACCCAGGAAGTAGAGGATAGATATGAGCAGCTTGAAAAAAACGGCGAATTACCTGATCTGCCGCGCAAGGAAATCATTGGGAGGCTGACCCAGCAGCAACAACTTGCCAAACGAGCTGCTGCTGTCGGTAAAGTACTGTCCTGGGAGTTCGATAACGTTGAACCTCTTGATCCGAATATGTTCATCAGATTCAAGTACGATGTTACGGTGACGCCTCCCGATTCGCAGGTTTATGGTCGGTGGTTCGCAGGTGACTATCAATACATAAAATATGGCATGGAGCCGAAAACTCCGGTTTATGACCAGGCATACAAGCACTCGATTCAGACTTTTCACGAAATAGAGTTTCCTTCCAATGTTGTACCCGAACACGGTCGTCTGGCTATTGCGTTCCTGAACCTCCCTCTTAATAATACAGTTGTTATCTTTCCGCCGGACGGTCTTGAGGTACTTTATAAGGCCGACACATTCACCGGTAATTTCATAAGGGCTGTAATTTTAGTCTTCTTTCGTCTGATTTTCCTGGCTTGTTTAAGTATCCTGGCTTCGAGTTTTCTTTCGTTCCCTGTTGCCATATTGCTTTGTTTTGTAGTCTTCTTTACCGCAAGTTTCAGTGGTTTTGTTATCGAATCTTTCGACTATCTAAGTGTAAATTTGGGTTTGTTCTATTCTTATACTATTAAGTGGATAATTCGGCTGCTGCCGCAGTTTGATAAATTCAATCCTACAAAATTTCTGGTCCCTGCGAGATTACTGAGCTGGTCTTTACTGGCCCAATGTGCCGTTTTTATGGTTTGTATTAAGGCGTTTTTACTGTTGATTCTTGCCCTGGTCATTTTCAGCTATCGAGAGATCGCGAAAATCATAGTCTAAAGTGCGAGGTAAAAAGTAATAAAAATATGCGTTTGAATGACAAAATAACCATGTTCGTTTGTGTTATTATTGCGATCGGTATGATTGTATGTTCCGGTATACAGCTCGATTCTATAAATCGCCATCGACAGGAAATGAATCTGATAATCGACAAACCTGAGAATATTCCACCGTCGCTGGCTTTTGCAACCATCGCAACAGGGGCCTTCCGCGGCCTTGTAGTTGATGTCTTATGGATGCGGGCGGACAGACTAAAAGAACAGGGTCAGTTCTTCGATGCAAGGCAACTTGCAGAATGGATAACAATCCTGCAACCTCGTTTCGCATCGGTGTGGGAATTTCAAGCGTGGAATATGGCATATAACATATCGGTTGCTATACCCGCAACCCAGCCCGATCAGCGATGGCGCTGGGTTAAAAATGGTTATGAACTTCTTCGCGACGAGGCCATCGATAAATACAAACTCACGAATATTTCGCTCTATCGCGAACTTGCAAGAATATTCCAGCATAAGATCGGTGGCGTATCGGATGATGTGCACAAATACTACAAGCTTCAGCTTGCTTCGGCGATGGAGCCGCTGCTTGGTCCGGCGGATAACAAATACTTCGATGAGCTTGCTGAGGCACCGACAGACTGGCAGGAAATTACCAAAGATCCGAACGTGGCCTCGCTGGTCAAGGCCTTGAAGTCAGCTGATGAGGAGTTTTCCGACGACGACAAGTTTGTGAGTAACTACTTATCGTTACGTCAGAACTCCGGCAGGTTTAAGCCGGCTGCCGGCAGAGCAATAGATGATTTTAGAGGCAGTCGGGCTCTTGAGAAGTTTGATATTTTCGCCAGAGCCTTTGAGTTGCGCAAAACATGGAAACTTGATCCTGTTTTAATGCGTGAGTTGAATAAAACTTATGGTCCTATTGGCTTTACTGATCCGAATACACATTTGCCGTTGGATTGGCGTCTGGCCGAGTGCCATGCAATTTATTGGGCTGTTATGGGATTGAAAGTAAACGCCGAAAAGCTGTCCCAAAAATATAATACGATGGAGACGAACTCCGACCGTATCGTAGCCCATAGCCTGCAGAATCTTTTCCGAAACGGAAAATTGTATATTTATGATGTCCCGGTCGAGGTGCGTGCGGACGATTCAATGCAGGAAACTCAAATGCGAATATTAAAGGACGTATTTTTGCGACCGGACTTGAGGATGTTCGAGACATATAACGAATCCGCACTGGCAATTATCGAAAAATACAAGGACGTCGAAGGAGGCCCCTATCAATCGCTTCAAAACGGTCATCGGAATATGCTTAAAAACGCCGTCCTTTCTTTCTATCAGGCAGGCCATAGACGCCAGGCACAACAAATCTATAATCAAATGAGAGAACTTTATCCTCGGGATGAATTCAAAGCTCCTGCTGTTGAAGAGTATGTGAAAATGCGTTTGCTTGAAGAGATTAAGGACCTGGTTATCTTTGACGCAAAAGAAATTATATTGATGATGCTAAGAGAAAGCTATTTCAGGTATGCAGTCCGCGACGATGATGAGGCGTTTGGCAGAGAAAGTCTGGCGGAGGAAGTTTGGGACTATTATCAGTCGAAATACGAAGATACAAACAGGATTGACCTGCCTGAAATAAGATTATTAAGATACCTTGCGCTTAGAGACTTTCTTAATGATGAACAGTATCCACCTAACCTTCGAGGGAATCTGCTTGCGCGTATAAAGGTCGAAAGGCCCAAGCTTTTTGAGCAGTTGTTGGGGGAAGAGGAAGAAATGCAGAAACAGACAGAACAATCGGATTGATACACATCACAAGCTTCTCTTATGCACGAAACAGCCTGGCAACAACTAACCGCTTCGCAAAAACAAGCGGTGTTTCATTTTGAGGGGCCGTTGCTAGTCCTTGCCGGTCCCGGCAGCGGAAAAACTCGCGTCATCACGTATCGAATCGCAGCGCTAATAGATTCCGGCATCCGGCCATATAATATCTGCGCAATCACTTTCACTAACAAGGCAGCCGAGGAGATGCGCCAAAGAGCATTTACTCTCGGGGCTTCTGCCGGCGCGCATATCAGCACGTTTCACTCTCTATGTGTGAGAATCCTTCGGCGATATGCTGATAAAGCGGGCATAAATCCCAACTTTAGTGTCTACGACGATTCCGACCAGACCAGATGTGTCAAGCAGGCGATTAAGAATTGTCAGCTTGATACCGCAAACTTCTCACCTGCTCGAATGCTTGATGCAATCTCTGCTCTGAAGAACAGGCTGATAGATGCAGAATTTTTCAAAGACCAAGCCGATGATTTTTTCTCCAAAACGTTGGCCGAAATATATCTGGGCTATCAGAGTATCCTGAGCGAGCGAAACGGTCTCGATTTCGATGACTTATTGATGAAGGTTGCATTTTTACTGAGAGACTGTTCTGATGTTTGCGGTGAGCTCGGAAATCGCTTCAAGTTCCTGCTAATCGACGAATATCAGGATACGAATCGCGCTCAGTATGAAATTGCCAAGTCCCTCGTTTCGCAGCACAGAAATATTTGCGCGACCGGCGACCCGGACCAATCGATTTATCGCTGGCGGGGTGCCGACATTCGTAATATTTTAACCTTTGAAAACGACTGGCCCGATGCAGCAGTGATTAAGCTCGAGGAGAATTTTCGAAGCACCTCGAATATTCTTATGGTGGCCGATAGTTTGATCGCATTCAATCAAAATCGAAAAGAGAAAAAGCTCGTGGCGACACTTCCTGCCGGCGAGGACGTCATCGTGACGGAATTTGAAGATGAGAATATAGAAGCACAAGAGATTGCCGGGCAGGTTAAAGAGCTAACCGACAAGGGTGCCTCTCTCAACAGCATAGCCGTATTCTATCGTGTTAACGCCATGAGCAGGGTGCTCGAAGAAGCGTTTGTCCGGAATAAAATACCATACGAGATTGTTCGCGGCGTGGAGTTCTACAGGAGGAAGGAAATTCGCGACCTGCTCGCCTACCTGAAAATCCTTGTCAATCCTAATGATGAGATTGCGCTGTTGCGTATCATTAACACACCAGCCCGCGGCATAGGCAAAACAACGACTAACAGAGTTCACGCTTATGCTGTTCAGAATAACATGAGCTTTTTCGAGGCCCTGAAGAAATCGGGCCACATTGAATCTCTTTCAAATGCGGCAAAAGCCAAACTCGCTGTTTTTGTCAATATGATCGAACAGTTCAAAAAAGACATATCAGGCAAGGTCGCACCGCTCGCCGAGCGAGTTTTAGCTGAATCAGGTCTGGCCGAGTTTCTTCGTACCGCCGGTCCTGAGGGCCAGAACGCACTGGAGAACATGAACGAACTGATAAATACCGCCGCCAATTATGACCAGCAGGCGGAGCAACCGTCACTAATCGATTATCTTCAGCAGATATCTCTGTTCAGCGATGTCGATGCTTATGATGCATCCAGCGAACGTGTTGCATTGATGACTCTGCACGCTGCGAAGGGACTCGAATTTGACAATGTCTTCATAGTAGGTCTCGAACAGGGTATATTGCCACACGAAAGGAGTAGTACGGGCGAAGAGGATGAGCTGGAAGAAGAACGCAGGCTCTTTTTTGTCGGAATCACCCGTGCCAAAACAAAATTGAACGTAAGTTATTCCCGATACCGAACAATGAGAGGTCAATTGCTGCGAACGATACCATCGCAGTTTCTTTTCGAGCTTGGCGTGGACATCAGCGAGCAGGAAGAAGAAAACGAGTCTCAGGATGAAGACGACGACATCGACATCGATCAAACTACGCATCATTTTAATCCGGGCCAGTTGGTTCGGCACAAATCTTTCGGCCTTGGCAGAATCAAAGATTTTATCGATATGGGCGAAAACAGTATCGTTACAGTAAAATTTAATACTGGGCAAACGAAAACGCTATTGTTAAAATACGCCGGGCTTACAACGATTGAAAATCTTTGACAGAATACAGATCGTTCATATAAGAAGTTTATGAAAAAAGAAATTACGAAAGAATAAAATCAACGATGAAGTCGGAAGTTAAACTCTACTATAAAAATGTTTTGGCGGATGTTATAGGTGACGAGCACGGTATCACAACCGACCAGCTAAAGGGCCTTGCTGAAGAAACCTCGCCATTAATATTGCAGATAAATCAGCAAAGGCAAAACGGTAAGACTCCTTACCGGGAGCTTCCGTATAACATACAAATCTCTCAACAGGTCAGGGAACTGGTTAAGGAATTAGCAGGTAGATGTGAAAATCTCGTCGTTTTCGGTATTGGTGGTTCTGCACTTGGCAACATTGCTTTGCAAACAGCTCTGAATCCTTATATGTACAATATTGACGAGGACCAAAGATCCGGCCCGTGTCTGTTCGTCTTTGACAATGTTGATCCTCCACAATTAGTATCATTTCTGGACTGGCTCGGTGACAGGCTCGATAAAACCATCTTCAACGTTATTAGCAAGTCCGGCCGAACCTCAGAAACCGCAGCCCAGTTTATGATTATTCGTCAAATACTCCTTGAAAAGCTCGGCCCTGACGGTCTGCGAGAGCAAGTAGTGGCAACTACCGATGCAAAACAGGGGACTCTTCGCGAGATTGCAGATGATTCGAATTTGCGTTGTCTTGAAGTACCTGATGGTGTTGGTGGAAGATTCAGCGTCCTAAGCGCAGTCGGCCTGTTCAGCGCTGCTATGTGTGGAATCGATATCGATTTGCTTCTGGAAGGTGCTCGTGATATTGATAAGCAGGTAAGCTGTGAAGATTTCTATAAAAATCCTGCCGCGATAAACGCCGCAATAAATTACCACTTCTATAATCAAGGTAAAAGAATATCTGTGATGATGCCATATAGCTATGCCCTGAAGGACCTGGCCGACTGGTACAGACAACTATGGGCCGAAAGTCTCGGTAAAGTGAAAGATATGAACAGCGATGAAGTTAATCATATAGGCCCTACACCAGTAAAGGCACTTGGGACTACAGACCAGCACAGCCAGGTGCAGTTGTATCGCGAAGGGCCTAACGATAAACTCTTCACTTTTCTGCAGGTCGAGAATTTCGATAAAGACATAAAAATAGGTCCGGCTCCTGATAGTGTGTCCGAGCTTGATTTTCTTGCCGGCAAAGACCTGAGTTTATTACTTAACAATGAAAAGAAAGCTACCGAGTATGCCCTGTTGGAGAGCGAACGGCCTTGTCTGACCGTTCTTTTCGATAAAGTAAATGCTTATAGCGTCGGCCAATTTATCTATTTATATGAGGTGACGACCTCTCTCACAGGCGCATTGTTTGGCATCAATCCTTATGATCAGCCTGCTGTTGAATTGGGTAAAGAAGCTACATTTGCTTTGATGGGTAAGTCCGATTATGAAGATTTAGCGCAGCGAATTCAACCACTCGCCGAAGTTGACGAGAAGTTTCTGGTTTAATGCACTTTGAACTTTAAATTACATGGTTTGAGATACGGAAATGGATTACGCAGTAATAATGGCAGGTGGATCCGGAAAGAGGCTATGGCCTCTCAGCCGGCAAAAACGTCCTAAACAGGTCTTAAAGCTCCTCGATGGCCAAACACTTCTTCGCCGTTGTTTTGAGCGTCTTCGGGGCATATTCGATATTAGAAACATAATCGTGCTTACAAATGCCGGCTATGCAGATGTGGTTCGCGAAAATCTCTCTGAGCTTCCTTTTAATAATGTCATTGCTGAGCCGGCTGTGCGTGATACCGCCGGTGCCATTGGATTAGTCTCGACTATTCTGACCAAATACGATCCCGAGGCTACGATGGCTGTGGTCACTGCCGATCAGATAATTGAGCCGGCAGAGGTACTGCAAAAGGCGATTAAGGACGCTTTGACCTTCGTCAATAACAATCCGGACGATATGATAACTTTCGGTATCCAGCCGACATTCGCCAGCACTCTGCTCGGTTATATAAAATGTGTCGATGCCCGCAAGTGCCAAAACTGTGTGAGCGAAATATATAACGTGGAGGCATTCAGAGAAAAGCCGGATGAAGCAACTGCGAAAGAATATATCCAGACCGGACAATACTTCTGGAATTCCGGTATGTTCGTCTGGAAAACCAGAACAATCCTGAAGAATTTAGCGAAGTATCTTCCGGAGTCAACTGAACCATTAGCCAAAATCCAGGCTGCCTGGGACAGCCCAACTCAACAACAGACACTTCGGGAGTGGTTTGTAAAGCTTCCAAAAATCAGCATCGACTTTGCTGTCATGGAAAAGGCTGATAGAGTTAATGCTATAAAGCTGGATTGTCGCTGGCTCGATATGGGCTCTTTTGCCGCACTTGCTGATATTATCAGTTCCGACAACAGCAAAAACATTGTCGTCGCAGGCCAAAGCGAGCTTCTTGACTGCAAAAACAGCATTGTAGTAACTGAAGACAAGGGGCATCTAATCGTTGCGATTGGCCTGGAGAATATGGTTGTAGCCCATAGTCCCGACGCCACACTTGTATGTCCGATTAATCAAAGCCATAGACTAAAGGAATTGCTTGAATTGATAAAGCAACA
>CAZQXE010000119.1:0-9407 GCA_964597115.1 uncultured Pirellulales bacterium
CTTCCTTGTCAGGAGCACCGACAGGAAACCGGTTCACAGCCGAAGGAACGGCGTTGTCCCGGGCCTGCACATAAAATGTTATCATAGTCCCTGTCGCTTTGCCGGGAATAGTGGCACTGTAAACGCCGTCGTTTGTTAATACGTCACCATCCAGGCCGCTATCATTCATGGCATTGGTGTTATATACCGTACTTGGATCAATACGATAATATAAGGTCACATTTTCAACAGCATCCGGATCATGTACTCTGGTGGTAATTGTAATCTCTTGACCGGGCTTAGGTAAAATCGGTGAATGTACAGTATTTTCGATTACCGGTCCGGAATTGTCGGTGTACGTACTGTTTTGTTCACCGGGAGTTCCAAGGTTATCAGGAATATTGAGTGTGCCGACCGCTTCCAGATAATTGCCGTGGAGCCGGATCAATAAATTTCTGTTGCCGCACAGCCAGCGTGCTTTGGCACTTATGGTTGCTGTTTCGTTTTCTCTCAGTCTCGAAGTAAGGTCTTTTCTGAGACAATTGGGCAAGTTATCACCATCACCTTTTGCAATCAGATGCATGCCTTTAGAGCCGCCATAGCCATTGTTACTTTCGACGGCCGATTCAGAATGGTTGCCTTCGATGGTCCATCCGTTTTCCCAAGACTCAAAATTACCGTTACTGATCATGTTGCCGGATTCGCTGCTCTTGCGTATGATAATATCGTCGACTATACATTCACCGTTGTCCAGCAGCATAAGCTCGAATTCCCTACACTGCCCATCTCCATGGTCAAGAATCCCGGTGTGGCTGACGGTTGTCCAGGTTGCCTTTTTGGTTTCGTCACTGCCGGCCCAGTTATCAGGACGGCTGTTATCGCTGTGAGGATCTTTCAACTCGAGACTGCTGCCGCCTCCATCGGCCCATTTACCCCAATCACTGCCATCGCCGTATGTTAATTCGTCGACAATGATAAACTCATTGTTCGCAGGTGTGTCTAATAACGGCTTTGACAATCGTATCCGCTCGCCACGGTTATCGAGCTTTCCTATAAAATCACCCACAGTATTTGTTGGCGTGAGGTTTGGATAACGGTCGATTAAACGCTCAGCATCAGCGGCAATCACGAGGTAGCCGTTGGATGGAATTGTTGTACCGTTTGGTATCGGAAAGCTGATTCCGGATGTCAATTTCCAGCCGCCAATATTTATCGGTTGTGTACTTTTGTTATATAATTCCACATATTCATCTTCACTATCTTCAGAGATCGGATGATACATGATTTCGTTGATGATAACTTCTTTGTTGTAGAGTGCATAATTAGCATTACCCGGGGTGGGAACAGCAAGAGCACGAATGCCGTAGGTCCCATTAGGAAAATGGCCAAGGGATACCCCTGGTTCGGCCGGATGGTATGTTACGGCATCTATAACACGTTGCTCGTCCGCTGAAAGCAGATATATCCGTTCCCCAATCGGACTAAGATACATGACATCCGCCCAGTCAGATGAGAAAAAAGACACATAGCCCGCTGGAGAAATTATAGTGGATTCAGGAATTCTGAATTTCAGGTCCTCGGCATTGTCACTCAGGTAATATCCCGAAATATCTATCGGCTCTATTGAATGATTATACAATTCTATGAAAGGTATCTGCCCGTTTTCAGGATTTGCCAAAACTTCATTGATACAAATATCTGAAGCATTACCGGAGTTTATCGTGCCGGGATTACCACCGCGCCACGTACTTGCCTGCCATGCCAGGGGATCATTTTCTCCGTAGTCGGGTTTTGTCAGTACCAGAGAATGGCCAAGACCATCTGCCGATTCAGGCCAAGGATAGCGGTCATCGTATTCAATATCAATCAGAACACCACCGCGTTTATTGATTAGGCGAAGTACACCACCGCCATTGTTCAGTTTACCTTCATAGGGACCGTAAATATTAGTGAGGCCATATTCATTTTCTAAAGATATTGGATCTGCCGCCACCACGGCAAACGACCGTCTATGCAGGCTCGTTCCCGCGGGAAATGTATGGTCGATATCACCTTCCAGGCGAAATCCGCTGATATCCCAATCGACCGGTTCCGTGTTGAACAGTTCAATAAATTCAAGGTCTTTGCCATCTGTTCTATCGCTCTGATGGTACATTATTTCAGAAATAATAAAGGGGGAGCGGCGTGAAGATGGATTCAACTGCCGCATTGAGCCGTAGGAAGGAGAAACTACGTTCATAACCACAGTAAGCACCGGATCATAGTCACCGGAACTTACGACCGTAATTTCGTTCGTAAGTGACTGCGGAGACGAAAATCCGCCTGCATCCATAACCATCATCAGTTCAACTGTCTGACCTGGATTTAGGTAGGTAATCGCCGGCGGTGTCACCGTGAGCCAGGAAACAGGAGTATACTCCAGTGAGAATGTTGTAGCGGTCTGGCCGTTGTTTTCAATGGTAATGGAGAAGGAATGGATGTCATTGAATACGACATTTTTACTGTATATATCCTGTGAAAGTTCTATTATCGGTTCTGTTTCCTGCCAGAGCTCAAAATGGTCGAATCCTCCTTCAAATCCATTGTTACTCCAATTACCAATACTCAAACCGAGATTATAAGTGTTTATCGCATTGGTGACATTAAATCGACCGTATTCGATCCAAGCATCGTCAGCATTTTCTTTACAGTAAAATATAAACGCGTTGCCCCGGCGTATTAGTTTCATCCAGGGCAGTGGTGGATAGGTCCAGGTTGTCTGGGATAAATTTCCATCCTGCATCCGGCGTAGATTTGCTCCATCCCATACCGGCTGGACCAAGCCTGTAATCCAGTTCTCACTATTATCCGGATGCTGCGCTGCTAAGCAATAGGAGACGTGGAAAGTGCTGTCAATCCACGGCTCATGCACTTTACATATCGCTTCGAAATTACCTGTTACGGATTTATATAGCAGCGGCGCCGTATCGGAATACCCGACATTAAGGTCGTCCGGGACTGTTATATTCAGCTGACCATCAGCGACCTCCACTCTCCCGCCGACAGGCGGATGCATCAGACCATCCCAGCCCGATCCATCCATATTGACACTTGAGTCATCCCAGTAGACATGGCTGGTGTTAAATGAATCTTCAAATGTTTTTATCAACTCTGCATTGGCTGAATGAATACACAGTAATATCTGGACAGCAATGATAGATTTGAAGCACGTTTTAACCATAGAACTTTCTATTACTATTTTCTTTTATTATAACAAATTATTCATGATATTTTATGTAAATTCCGGGCAGGAATATGATAAACCTATAGGATATGGAAGATGATTGAACTTAAGGTTATCAGAGGTTGATCATAATTTTTCTGTAATGCTGGCCAAGATTTTTTTAAATGCTTTGCATATCACCAGAATTTGCTTAATAGCAGTATTAATCGTATAATCTTATGGATTTACAGGAGCCGATACTTCAGTATTGCGGTTGGGTGGCTCAACGTTGAGGAGATGACGAACGAAGAAATCCTCCGTCCGCCGCCGACCGTACGAGCCTCCCATACCATGACTACCGCCGGGAATTACCAGAAAATCAAAATCCTTTCCCGCTTTTATCAGAGCATCCACCAGACGCATCGTGGATTCCGGGGGGACATTGTTGTCCATCTCGCCGACGATCAGAAACAACTTTCCCTGTAAACGGTAGGCATTGTCAACATTAGAACACTCGGAATACTGCGGCCCAACCGGATAGCCCATCCATTGCTCATTCCAGGAGGCCTTGTCCATACGATTGTCGTGACAACCACACGATGTAACAGCAGCTTTGTAGAATTCCGGATGAAACAGCACGGCACCTGCAGCGTTTTGGCCTCCGGCAGAATTGCCGTATATACCCACGCGGTCAATATCATAATAGGAATACTTCTTAGCTGCGGCTTGGTGCCAGAGGATTCGGTCTGGAAAGCCCGCGTCTTTAAGATTTTTCCAGCAGACATCGTGGAATGCCTTGGACCGGTGGGCTGTTCCCATACCGTCCATTTTAACGACGATAAAGCCGAGGTCATTGAGTGCTTTATAGCGATTGTATGCGCTAAATGACTTGGGTGTGAAGGAACTCTGAGGACCGGCATATATATCTTCAATAATCGGGTACTTTTTGTCAGAATTCAGGTCATTAGGTCGGCTAATGATGCCCCAGATGTCAGTTTCGCCATCACGTCCTTTAGCTACAAACACTTCAGGTGCCTCCCATCCCTCGGCGATTAACTCGCTTATGTCCGCTTTTTCAAATTCAAACACCAGCTTGCCATCCAAGGTTCGACGTAACTCATGAACTGGTGCCATGTCCACGCGAGAGTAGGTATCAATGATATATTTCTTTTCGGGTGAATATTGAATGCTATGGTTACCGTTAGCTTCGGTCAATGATACCAAACCGGTCCCGTCGAAGTTGACACGGAAATAATGAATGAAGTAAGGATCCTGATCCGGATAAAAGCTTCCTGCTGAGAACCAGATCTGTCGGTTTTCCGCATCAATATTCTGCACGCCTCGAACGAGCCACAGGCCATCGGTAATTTTGTTCTTGATCTTCCCTGTCCTGGCGTCTATCAGATAGAGGTGCCGCCAGCCGTCCATCTCAGAGACATAGATAATTTCATCTGTTCCATCCAGGTAATTAACCCTCGATAGATCCAAATTTTCTGTATGAGCGGTCCAAATGAATGTTTCGCTTTTTTCATCGATGATGTTGCGTGAAGAACCGTCATGCGTATTTACCTCGATCACGCGGAATCGCTGATGTCCACGATCAACCTTCTCATATGTAAAGTGGCAACCATCTTTATGCCAACGCGGGCGGGGTGAACCTAAATCGACCCGCTCTAATTCCGGCTTAATTTGCTTTTGATCCGCTATGTTGAAAATATTGAGTTCATAGGCGTCGAATTTATCGCCCGGCAGGGCATAAGGACGCGAATGCAACAAAGCCCGACCACCTCCCGGCGGCGAGGACTCGATCAGGTAGACTTCCTTGCGGTCACCCGGCTCACGACGCCACGCAATAATGGATTCAGAATCAGGTGCCCATTCCAATCGTGTATATGAGTTGCCTTCTTCGCCGTCGCTACTGAGCTGGATTTCCTCACCATTCTCACCCTCACGCACATAAACATTTTTGTCCTTGATGTAGGCATTCCACCAGCCATCAGGCGAAGCAATCGGATGGTCTTGATTGTTAGAGAAACGACCGCGACGCTGACCTCGTTGGCCACGCCAACCAAATCGGAGCTCGTTGTTTTCCTCAGGCAGATTGAGCGTGTCTTCACTGAGTATAACATCATAAGTACTTAGATTACATTTCCATGTCTTTTCAGCGGCAATGAAAAGAATAGCCTTGCCGTTATCAGTAAATTCAATGTAGTTCAATGGCAGTTGGTCAGCTGTGTATTTCTCATTAGTTGCCTTCGAGAGAGCTTCAGCAAGTTTTACATGATCGAAAGCTTTCTTGCGGGTGCCTTTTTCTGCATCGACCAGGATGAACTCCCTCGTATTTCCACTTAGGTCATTACGATACCAGAAACACATATCCTCTGAACTATCCGGTGTTTTAAGTACAAACCAATGCGGCGTGATCCAGGCCTTGTATACTCCCTGTACCCTGCGTCCTGATCGCGATCTCCTCTGAGAAGATGCCTGTGGTGTGTTTCGGTCTTGAATTTGTTGGCCTGGCCCCACTGCCATAAGCGACTCGGCAGCTAAAAATGATATAACAAACACGCTAATTTTGATGATGTTGTTAAAAGGAACGGGTAATTTCATAATTGATTCACTCCTTGTTTGAATTCTTTAAGTTGCCGGAAAAATCTCTTTTTGGTTTTTTCCCCATTATGTTCCTTTAACCTACCTTTGAGATTATATAGTGTCAACCGTAATTGTCTCAAAAATTCTGCTGGAATTTTCCAGAATCGCTCTGAACACGTAATTTTTAATTAGTTTTTTTACGGAATTCTTCAAGATTTATTGCCTTTTTTTTATCTTTCGTGACACTAACATTTGTCCTGTTCGGATTCTGTGGACAGGCTTTAATTGTCAGGAAATACAACCAAGTCGAGAAAATTTGTTATCTTTTCCTTTAGGATTCAATTTTACCAGATAAAAGGGTGTTTTATTAAACAATCCGGCAAAATCTTCAATCCGGGGCAGGTAATATTAACCGGAAATTTTCCTTGACGAGAACAGGTTGGTTTTGTATAAATAATGTAATATTGATATGTTTATAGTAGGGTAAATTTCCAGTTTTTTTCATCTCAATTAAGCGAAATTTCTACACTATTGTTAATAATATATCAAAGAACACAGGAAGACAGGTGAAACATAAAATTCATAAAGCAGTTGTTTTAACTGCAGTGTGATTTATTTTTCCTTTCAAGGTGGAAAATATTTGAAAAAAGGAGGTCAATTCGAATTAAAACAATATTCCGATTAGATATATTGGTAATATTGGCAAGAAAAAAACCTTATCGGTTACTTTATAATCTCAACATTTCAAGTAAGGGAAGGTGGAATATCATGAGTAGAAAACTTATCTGTTTAATCATTCTTGTTCTGGCGCCGGCTGTCAGCGCGCAGACAGTGATAGAATTCTTTAGCGACGATTTCGAGACGCCCCATGACTACGTCGCTGACGGTGCCGATGGGACCGGCTGGGATGACTATTTCGGTCGGTTGCCGGGCGAGACAGTTGATGCTCTTAATGCATCCATGGATCCCAATCATCCAGGACAGCTATATATGGCATCAACAAACGGAGCTTGGGATCCGTGGGCAAATCTCGGTCCGTATCTGTATAAGTACGTTGAGGGAGATTTTATCGCCACGGTTTATGTGGCAGATTATGCCGGGACCGTAGGTTCAGTAGGATATGAAAATCCGAACTACCATAACAACTGTGGTCTAATGGCCAGAGCTTCCAAAGCCGATCCCAATGACGAGGCCGGTCCCGGTGAAGACTGGGTCTCTATAGATTATTTCCCTATTTGGAACTGTGGCAACTTTGTTAGAAGCGCCAATGATGACGTACGGACTGAGCATGGTCACAACGGTAAGGCATGGAACTTGGATCCATACCTTCAGCTTGAACGCAGTGGTAATGTTTTCCATCTCAGAACCAGCCCGGACGGCGTAACCTGGACGGAAATGGCTACGTCACCCTTGACACGGAATGATTTGGATGGTCTGCCGCTGATGGTTGGGCTCTCCCAGTGCACTTACAGCGTTAATTCCGGCTATGCGGCGTGGGATGATTTCAAAATTGTTCTTGTAAGGAGGTTTAAAGCATATAACCCAGTACCGGGCAACGCCGCTTTGAATGTGGACCCGAATCAAGACCTTGCCTGGAACCCAAGCACAAAGGCTGAGTTTCACGATATATATTTCGGTACCAGTTTTGAGGATGTGAACAGTGCCGATATCTCTACGACCGGGATTTATAAAGGCCGCCAGAGTGAAACCAGTTATGAACCTGGACCCCTGGAACTCGGTGAGACTTATTACTGGCGTATAGATGAAATAAACGAAGCCGAAGACGACAGTCCATGGAGAGGCCCCGTCTGGAGCTTTAGGATTATGGCATGGGAAGCTACCGAACCCAGTCCACCTAATGGTGCCGAATGCGTTACCCTCGATACTGTCCTTAGCTGGATTGGGGGTGCACAGGCGACGACGCACTGGGTGTACTTCGGCACGACGGATCCTCCGCCATTCAAGGGCCTTAGGTCTCCTACAAGGTACGAACCTCCCGAACTCGTACCCGATACTCTATATTATTGGCGTATTGATGAGAAAAAAGGCACACAAACATGGCCAGGCGAACTGTGGACTTTCAGAACAGTGCCTTCTATGCCTGTTAATGACCCAAATCTTGTCGGATGGTGGAAGCTTGATGAGGTCTGTAGTGACAGCATTACCATTCTGGATTCATCCGGTAACGGCCATCATGGCACATTTGTAGGGGACGTACAGTATGTGGACGGATCTGACGGCGATGCACTCGAGTTCGACGGTCGCGATGATTATGTGGACCTACCGATTGGTTCGGTTATCGGTTCGCTAACCAATTCCACCTTTGCCATCTGGCTTGACTCACAGCCTGGCGGCCAATGGGCAAGGGCATTCGATTTCGGTACCGACGATCCGAATGTCTATATGTGTCTGGGGCCGCGCTGGTGGTTTATGGATGATATGTATTTTGCCATCACCACGGAAGGTGAAGCCAACCAGAATCTGGTACAGCCCGTCGGTTTCGACATAGAGACTGGATGGCACCATGTAGCTGTAACTATCAATGCAGACAGGCAAACTACCACCCTTTACTATGACGGTGAGGAACTCGCGAGCAACAGCACTCTAACTCCAAGCGATCTGGGCGAAACAACCAACAACTGGCTTGGCAGGTCCCATGTTGAGGACAATTCGTATTATCTGGGTTCTATGGATGATTTCCGCATCTACAATTATGCACTCTCGCAGGCCGAGATTGTTAGGGCGATGAGGGGTGATCCGCTGCTTGCCTGGAATCCGAAACCGGTTGATGGTTCAATACCGGATGTTGAAGGTGTATCACCTATGAGTTGGTCGCCGGGAGATAATGCCGCTCAGCATGATATATACTTTGGCACCGATGCAAATGCCGTAGAAAACGCCGACGCATCCGATACAACAAATATTTATCGAGGCCGACAGGATCCTAACACCTATACTCCGACCGAAACTCTTGAATGGGGACGGACTTACTACTGGCGAATCGACGAGCTCAGCAACGACCAGACAATCAGCAAAGGCAGGATTTGGAGCTTTACGGTAGCGGACTATCTTATTGTGGACGATTTCGAGTCCTATAGCGACTATCCACCTGATGAAGTATGGAACACGTGGTTGGATGGATATGATAATCCACTTAACGGTTCATCGGCAGGTTACCCCGATCCTGATTTTGTCGCCGGCGAGCATTACCTTGAGGACACAATTGTTCGAAGCGGTCTTTGGTCGATGCCTATGTTCTATGACAACAGCACCGCACCACTCTCTGAGGTGACCAGGACATTTGATTCTTCTACGCGCAACTGGACTCGAGATGATGTTGTCACGCTGACGCTGTTTTATCAGGGCGATCCGAATAACATCGCCGAGCCGATGTATATCGTTGTTGATGACGTGTTAGTCACTAACGATGACCCGGACGCATCGTTAGCTACAGATTGGATCCGATGGGACATCCCCCTACAGGAACTCGCCGGCCAGGGAGTGAACCTTAACAGCGTTGGTTCAATGACCATTGGCTTTGGTATTAAAGCCAATCCAACTTCCGGCAGCGGTGCAGGTCACGTATTCTTCGATGATATTCGCCTGTATAGAGAGGATTAGGAATATAATATTT
>CAZQXE010000120.1:0-3810 GCA_964597115.1 uncultured Pirellulales bacterium
CTTTAATTCTTCGGCAACCGGGTCGTTTTCCACTTTGGCAGACATTTGGGTACTTATTTGGGCGATCTGTTCTCCAATCGCGATATTGTGTGCTTCTAACTTAGCTATTTCCATTTCAGTAATACGTTTTACTCGGATTAACTGGCGTTTTTCATCAAGAAGCATATCCACAGGCATGTCCTCACGAAAGCCAATCGGGATATCTGCTGTAACGGCTCGTAAGAATTTGTGAATTTTCCGATGAATCTCAGTAGTTTGGAGAATGGCCAGTTTGTTTCCGATATTACTGATAGTTCCTTCTCCTATGTCACTTATGTCGAACCAGCTTTCCGGTTCGATAGTTTCCTGGATTGTGCGAATCAGGGTTTCTGCGTTGTCAGATGAATAGGCAAGTACCGGGATTTCATAGACGTAAGTTACCATATTACTCGGTAGCGTGTCTATGGTTGCTATCGTAATGACTCCTTCGTCTACGACATAGCTGATTTCTGCGAAATCGTTGGAGAGTCCGGCCAGCAGTATTTCCAACGCTTTGCGGAGCTTGATGCCGGCAAGCGGTTCCATTCCTGCAGGAGTGGTCCGTTTGATATCGGCGTTTTCTTCCAAATCTCTCCAATTAGGCTGTATTTGTAATGGCGGATCTGTGGAAGTCTTTAATTTATTTATCATCTCACCTAAAGACGTTTCCGGGGTCAGATCCGAAAGGTCAACAGTCTGCTCTAATTGTTCATACACGGCTTCAGTTGCCGGGTCCTGATCGATTTCCGGACCTGTCTTTATTGCCCGCGCTTGTTCCATGACTTCTTCAAGTCGTGATTGTGCCTCGTTACGTTTTTCTTTGACTCTTACGAGTTGATTTTTTAATAAGCCTAAATGATTCTCGGATATTTCGACGAGTATGTGACGCATATTGTCGATAAGAGCGATTGCAAACTCTTCGGCTGACGGTTTAACTTCTTCGGGCAGTTCAACCACTAATTGGAAAAGAGTCATTTGCTCAACTTCAAGGTTCGGTAGGGCTTGTATGTCTTCGCGAGGGCGTCTGGTCATGCGTTCGGTTTCTTGCATATTGTACATTCCTCCCAATATCCTGCCTCGTCCGCTTCTATCTTCCCTATCTGTTGTTCTGTCTCGTCTAGATCTGACTCGGTTTGCTTCATCCATCATCATAAGATCGTAATCTCCTGTATCGTTTAATATCGAAGGTTTGGATTCATATCTCCTTCCGCGTGCAGGTTCTGGGGGCACGCTGCCGGCAGAATAATGGGGTAATATTTCTATAAAAAAGAGATCGGCACTCTGTTCATGAGGAAGATTCAGTATTTCCCGGCTGGCTTTTCCAGCTACTTTGGAGCTACGCAGGAGGGATTCTATTGTCTCATAGTTCAGCGGAAATGTGCCCGGATTTACAGTCATTTTCACTATGCAGCTTGCAGTTCTGGTTCCTGAGATTTTTTCTGCAGATTTAACTGGGGCTGCTGCTAAGATGACCAAAATCAGCATGATGACGATGTGTTTTGTGGTTTCCATAATAAAACTCCTTTTGAATCTCTTTTATATTTGCTTTTTTTGATTTCTGCTAAACGCTCGCGTGCAACTTTAGCCCATTGGTTTTCCGGGAAAAGTTTGATTACCCGTTTATAAGTTTCGACAGCCGAATCGGTCTGGTTAAGCTCTTTGTACATTCGGTCGGCCTGGTAAACGAGGATGAAAGCGGTTTTATCTACTTGTTTTCGGATTTCTTCGAGCGGATTAGGAATGCTTGCGAGCTGAGTCTGGAGTGCATCAAGCCGGCTCTGTTTTTGCTCTTCTTCAAGGACTTCATGGATTAGATTGATTGCGGTATCAGTACTTGCTTGGAGCTGTTGGATTTGTACTTCGAGCGAAGCGATTTTTTCCTGTTCCTGTGTTGTATTTGTAGTATTGATTACGGTATTCCAAATGCTAAAAGCGATCAGAATCACAGCCGCTGCAGAAAGAGGAGCCGCGGAATGTATGACTCGTCTGCGGTTTGCACGCCTGCGTATGTCTGGAAGATTAATGTTTACCGGAGCGGGTGAGCCTGCTGCTCGGTCGGCTTCGTGCAATATTTTCTTTATCATGTCTTCTGTCATTGGCTATGACTCCTTTAGTTCGGTCAGTTTTTCTTTTAACCGTTCTCTGGCACGACTTAACCGAACATGCAGGGCATTCCTGGATATACCTAAGATGCGGCTGATTTCCACTGTTGGAAGCTCCTGCAGATACTTTAGAACAATCGGCTCCCGATATTTAGCAGGTAAAGATGCGACGACGCGACGAACTCGATCAGAAGTCTCAATATCACTTGGAGTATTGTGCGTTTTATGTTCAACTGTTGCTTTCTCAAACATCTGTAGGCGAAGCATTCGCTTATATCGATAGGTGCGGCATTTGTTTATTGCTATGGTAAAGAGCCATGTTTTTAAGCTGCATTCGAAACGAAATTTTTTCAGGCCAAGAAAAGCAGCGATAAAAATTTCCTGCATGACATCGTCAACATCTCCGGGCCAGCCAAGCAATCGGTTGGCAAACATTGCAATATCGGCCGAGTATTGCTCGACAATCTTGTCAAAAGCAGATTCGTCGCCCCGGCTGAATTGTTCGACCAGAAGTTCGTCATCAATTATCTCGGCCATGACTGATATATTAGACTGATGATGTGAGGAAAACTTACAGAAAAATTGTGGAAAATTGGAAAATAAAAAGAATACCCCCCTTAAATTTGTCCTGAGGCGATTTTGTTATGCTTTGGGTGGGTTGTGCAGGCTCAGGCCGAATGCATCTTCAGTGGCTTCTTTGAGTACCTCTGAGACCGTAGGATGCGGGAAGCTTACATCGGTAATTTTTTCCGTGGTGCCTATTAGCGCTCTGGCGGCCGCTATCAACTCGGTGACAATTGAGCCAACCATTGTAACACCGATGATTTTATTCGTGGAATTGTCCCTTACGGCTCTTATCTCGCCGACAGTTTCATTGTGGGCGTTTGCTCGGCCATTGGCTTTGAAGAACGACCTGCCGACAGAAATGTCAATGCCTTCTGCATTGCAGACCTCTTCGGTTTTACCGACAGATGCGATTTCGGGGAATGTATAGACCGCTCGCGGTATGAGGCAGTAGTCTGCTATTGTTTCATCACCGCCGGTTGCGTTAACTGCTGCTACTTCAGCCTCGGCGAACGCACCGTGAGCCAGATAAGTTGTCCCTACAGCATCGCCGATGGCATAGACGCCGGGGACATTCGTTTCCATTTTGCCATTTATCGCAATTGCAGAGCCATCCATCTGTAAACTAAGAGCATCGATAGTCTCTTGATCGACTACAGCTTTTCGTCCAACTGAGACAAGCACTTTTTCTGCCTCAATTGCCTGGCTGCTTTCCAGGTTCACCTTTACCGGCGTAGTGCTTTTATCTACAGAGACAACCTTCTGGCCGGTCAGGGAATCGATGCTGAGCTTTTTGAATTCCCGTTCCATCAGTCGGCCGACCCAATCGTCTTCCATCGGAATCAATCGGGAAAGTGCTTCGACGATTGTCACCTTAGTTCCCATCGCTGCATAAACGCAGGCCATCTCGCAACCGATTACTCCGCCGCCCACGATTACCAAAGATTGCGGTATTTGTTCCAGTGCCAAAGCTTCTTTGCTGCTGATAACGCTTTGGCCGTCAAAAGGAATCGCCGGAAGCTCAATCGGCTGCGAGCCGGTTGCAAAAATAATTTTGGTTGCTTCAATATTCGTTGTACCAGTGTCTGATTCAATTTTGATTTGGCCTGGTGCAGTGACAACAGCC
>CAZQXE010000120.1:3910-9400 GCA_964597115.1 uncultured Pirellulales bacterium
GGTGCAGTGACAACAGCCCTGCCCTGGATGATTTTTACCTTATGGCTCTGGATTAATCCTGTTACGCCTTTGCGAAAGGCGGCCACGATAGCATCTTTTCTGGCTTGGATTTTCGGCCAGTTTGCGGTCGGGGCTGAAACGTCAATACCCATCAGAGCAGCGTGCTTGAACATAAGCAGTGTGTGGGCCGATGCGAGCAATGTCTTAGACGGAATGCATCCGCAATTGAGGCACGTGCCGCCAATAAAGCCCTTTTCGATAACTGCTACTGAAATACCTTTTTGCGCGCACCTGATAGCAGCAGCATAACCACCCGGCCCACTGCCGATTACTGCAACATCGAATTTATCTGGCATAATTTAACCTCGTATTTCGTGTCTCGTATTGCGTAATACACATTATTAAAAAGGCAATAATATAACATAACGATGCTGGAAACAAAGCATTTGTTTGTTTATTCGATTAGGTCTGAAAATTAAGCGTGTTATTGTTTTATAATGGTTGTATGTGCGGCGTCGAACATTCTTACGCCGCCGGAGTCTAGTTGGAGGATGAGGCCCTTTTCGGGATCAATTCCGATACATTTGCCGGTGAATTTTTTGCCGTTGAAAGCGAGTGTTACTCTGTGGCCTAACTGGATACTCAGTTTACGCCAACGGTCGGTTACCTTCCGACCGTTTTTTTCTGCCGTTTCGAGCCATTGGTCTATTGAACTCAGCAATCTTTTTGCCAGTGAGATGCGATCGACGGTCGAGTGACTTTCAATGTCGATACTTGTTGCGATTTCTCGCAAGTCAACAGGAAGCGAATCCCTTTGTTGGTGACAGTTTATTCCGACACCAATGATAAAAGCGGAACCACCGTTATCCGGCTTTGATTCGACGAGGATGCCGGCCACTTTTTTGCCGTTCAATATTATGTCGTTTGGCCATTTGATTTTTGCTTCGGCCCCGGCGCGTCGGGTTTTGCCTATTGCCTCGGCAACCGCTACAGCACAGCTAAGCGACAGCAGCTCTGCGTTTAGTGTGTTAGCGGTTAAAAGGATAGAGCAAAGGACACTGTCTGAACGCCCGCTTTGCCATTTATTGCCGGCTCTTCCTCTGCCTGCGGTTTGTTCTTCTGTGAAAATTACCAGGCCATCGTTTTCTTTGTTTCTTGCGTATTCTGCGGCGACATCGTTTGTGCTTGATGTGCTATCGTAAACGAGGATTTTTCTACCAATACGCCTGGTCTTTAAATTCGCCCTAATCTTATCGGGATCCAGCAGGTCGGTTTCCGGGCAGGCCATAGGTTTACCTATCGAGTCCAATGTCAACGGCTCTTGCCGAATGAGTGATTGCGCCTATGGCGATTCTGTCGATGCCGCACTGGGCGATACCCGAAACACTGCTTAACGTTATATTGCCGGAGGCCTCAAGTAACGGCTTCTTACCTTTGCCGCACATCCGGTCTCGCATCTCGACAGCGTGTTTCAACTGCCACTGCCCCATGTTGTCGAGCAGTACAATGTCAATATCCGGAATCTTCAGGACGTAGTTGAGTTGATGGTCGACGTGGTCGACTTCCACGGCAACGAATTTGACACCTTTTATCTTTCTGGCCTTAAAGATTATTTGTCGCAGTTTCGGCTGAAAGTCTCTACCCAATTGTGCCAGATGATTATCTTTAATCAGAATGCCGTCATACAATCCGATTCGATGATTGTACCCGCCGCCGCAGCGGACGGCATACTTTTCGAGGATTCGCCAGCCGGGCATTGTTTTGCGAGTATCGTAGATTTTTGCTTTTGTGCCCTGAATAGCCCGTACGTATTGTCTGGTTGTCGTGGCTATGCCGCTAAGGCGCTGCAGGAAATTGAGCATAACCCGTTCGGCGCTGAGCATAGAGCGCAAAGGGCCTTCGATTGTTGCGAGCTTATTGCCCACGTGGGCAGATTCACCGTCGTCTACGCGCACTTTTAGCTTGAGCTTTTCATCGTAACACTTGAAAATCTCTTTGGCAATGTCCATTCCGCATACAACTATTTCCTCGCGCGAAATGATGGTTGCTTTTGCAGCGGCGTTCTCTTCGAATAGAAGCTGGCTTGTCATGTCACCATGTCCGAGGTCTTCTTCAATTGCCATTCGGATAAGAGGCTGTGCTTTTGCAATATTAAGTTTTTTCATTTTCTTTCAGTTCTTTCTTTTTCAAATTCCCGACGAAGGCGTATTTTTCTTTTTCCTTTTGAGTTTTTTTATGGCTAGGAAGTCACTTTTCTTTCTTTTTGAGTCGACGATAATCAGTTCGGGCAGTTCTTTTAATTCCCGTAACTGGTCACGAAGGAAAGCCGCCCGCTCAAAATCCAGGCTCTGGGCTGCTTCGAGCATTTCATTCTCAATCTGGGAGGCCAGTTCGACCTTTTCATATTCGCCGGTTCCAAAACGCACCGCCTGCTGCGCGGTCTGCCTTGCTTTTATCTGCTCGGTTAAACTCCTTCGGATTTCTTTTCTTATCGTCTCGGGGGTAATATTATGCTCTTTATTGTATTTTAACTGAATTATACGGCGTCTTTCTGTTTCGTCAATAGCTTTTTGCATCGATGCCGTAACTTTATCGGCATATAGAAAGACAGTGGCATTGACATTTCGCGCTGTCCTGCCGATTGTTTGTATCAGTGAAGTCTGGCTTCGCAGGAATCCTTCCTTATCCGCGTCAAGAATTGCTACGGCTGAAACTTCCGGCAAATCCAGCCCTTCCCGCAGCAGGTTTACGCCCACGAGTACATCGAAGTTGCCGTAACGTAAATCCCGCAGTATCTCGATTCTTTCGAGAGTATTGATCTCGCTGTGAAGGTAGCGACATTTGAAGCCTTTTTTTGTTATGTAACTTGAAAGGTCTTCGGCCATTCTTTTTGTTAGTGTTGTAACGAGAACCCGCTCTTTTTTATCAACGCGTTTTCCAATTTCCCCCAGGAGATGCGGGACCTGATTGCTGGCCGGATATATGAATATATCCGGATCCAGAAGGCCGGTCGGCCTGATGATTTGCTCGACGACCTCGTTGCCGCATTTTTCCAACTCAAACGGCGCAGGCGTGGCAGAGACAAAAATGATTTTAGCCCAGTTTTCCTGAAATTCCTCGAAGCGCAGCGGCCGGTTGTCTAATGCGCTCGGCAGTCTGAAGCCGTGCTCTATCAGAGTTTCTTTTCTGTGTCTGTCACCGGCCCACATTGCCCGCACCTGTGGGATAGTGACGTGAGATTCATCGACGAACAGAAGGAAATCTTTCGGGAAATAATCAATCAGCGTGTAAGGCCTGGCCCCGGGTTCCAGGCCGGCCAGGTGTCTGGCGTAATTTTCAATCCCGCTGCAGTAACCAACTTCCTGCATCATTTCAATATCATACATAGTTCGGGCCTGCAGACGCTGAGCTTCCAGCAGCTTGCCCTCACCGCGAAGTTCAGCCAGGTGTTCATTGAGCTCGGCTTTGATATTTTCGATAGCTGAGCCGATTCTTTCGGATGGCATGATATAGTGCTGAGCCGGGTAGATAAAGACCTGCTGTTCGACGGCGAGAATCTCCGCGGATATCGGATTGATGTAGCTGATTTGCTCTATTTCATCGCCGAAGAATTCGATGCGAACCGCGTATGATTCGTAAGAAGGATGCAGCTCGACCACATCACCGCGGACCCGGAAAGTCCCTCTCTGGAAATCGATATCGTTTCTGCTGTACTGGATGTCGGCCAATCTGCCGAGCAGCTCGTTTCTATCGCAATGGTCGCCGGTGCGAATACCTACAACGGACGCTTTGTAATCTTCCGGCGAGCCGAGCCCGAAAATGCAGGACACAGATGCGACGATAATGCAGTCGTTTCTTGTTGAAAGGCTCATAGTGGTCGAAAGGCGGAGCCGGTCGAGGTCGTTGTTCTTCGAGGCGTCTTTTTCGATATATATATCCCGCTGCGGGATGTACGCTTCCGGCTGGTAGTAATCGTAATAGCTGACGAAATATTCGACGGCGTTTTCGGGGAAAAGCTCCTTGAATTCCTCGTAAAGCTGAGCGGCTAACGTCTTGTTGTGTGAAATAACAAGGGTGGGCAGATTAAACTGAGCTATGACGTTGGCCATTGTGAATGTTTTGCCGCTGCCGGTAACACCCATAAGCGTCTGGAATTGCTTTCCGCTGCGCAGCCCTTCGGCAAGCCGCTCAATCGCTTCCGGCTGGTCCCCAGCGGGGTGAAACTGATTGTTTAACTTAAATTTTCCCATTTCAGTAGCGCTATTTTAGCGGAGTTTTTGGTGGATTTCACGGGAAAACTGTTATATGGCGTATGTGGATAGTGTAGAACGTAATTAATTCACTTGCCGGCGGATAGTAAATAAAAATCTCTTTTTGATGATTTTTAAAAAAGACTGTAACGTTTTCCTTGCTTCAAGGTCTTAAATTATACGTTTCGTGCGTTTTTAAGGGGCAAATCTATTCTATTCGGAGGCGTAAAAATGAGAGATAGAAAAATTATCATCGTTTTGCTGCTGGCGGTCCTGTCTTGCTCTGCTGCAGCAAGAGTCAGCGGTCCCGGTTCGGTTATCGGCTGGGGTGAAAACTACTTTGGTCAGGCAACAGCCCCGGAAGGAAGTTGTGTATCTATAGCTACCGGGGAGCGCCATAGTCTTGCCTTAAAATCCGATGGAACTATCGTCGGCTGGGGTGACAACGAATATTATCAGGCGATACCTCCGGACGGCAATGACTTTGTAGCTATAGGCGCCGGCGCTGATTTTAGTACGGCAGTAAGGTCAGACGGCTCGATTGTCTGCTGGGGTAACAATGCGTTCGGTCGGACAAATGCACCGGGCGGCAATGACTTTGTTGACGTTGATACGGGAGCTTATCATAGTATTGCCCTGAGGGCCGACGGTTCGATTGTCAGTTGGGGTGACAACGAAGATGGTCGTTTGAATGCACCTGTAGGCAATGACTTTGTGGCCATTGATGCAATAGTCGTACAATAACAGATACAGGAGGTTTTACAATGATTAAGACATTAAAAACAGCAATGAACAGGAATAAATTGTGGAGTAGTTTATGGGAATTAAGTAAAATTATTCTGCTATTATTCTCTTTTTCTGATATTTCCAATGCACAAACAATTTACCAGCTTCCTTCGGATATCGTTATAGAGAAACCTATAGGTGAAGAGGACTTTCCTATAGTTTCTATTAACGGTTCCGCATCGGTAATCAGCTACGATAAATCCGATTATCCTGGTGTACTTCGTGCTATAAATGATTTACAGAACGATATTGACAGTGTGACAGGCAAAAGACCATCTTTTATTACAAATGGCGAATCAGCCGATTTTGAAATAATCGTTGGTACACTGGGTAAAAACAAGCTGATTGATATATTGGTTTCTTCAAAAAAGCTGGATGTAAAAGATCTTGAAGGTAAATGGGAGAGTTTTATTATTACCACTATCCAGAATCCACAGAAAAATACCAAAAATTG
>CAZQXE010000121.1:0-3550 GCA_964597115.1 uncultured Pirellulales bacterium
AATATACCACACGCAACGCTATATACAATACTGTAATGGCACGGAAGCAAATCAGAGTCTCCAGACGAATGTTATTTACCTGGCTCACGTTAGCCGGGTTTATTCTACTTTTTTCTCCCGGTTCCGTAACGAATAAATTTCCGTTTGCATTTACGCGCATTTTTCGCTGGCCGCTAAGTATAAGCAGGAATTTCGCCCTTTCAGCCCCGGCGCAACAGACGCTTGAGGATACTCCGAACAGGAGGGAAGACCAGTATCAGAAGGCTATAGACAATTATAAAAAAACGTTAAAACAGGAACGTGAAAAATTTAACAAAATACTCGGGCAATATAATGGATCCGTGTGGAAAGGAGCGGAATTTGCATTGGCGGATGTTATAGCTCCGAATAATAGTGGGCCTCTAAACAGACTTGCCATTGACTGCCGCAATAAAACCGGCCTTGTAAAGGGTCACTATGTTCTGGCAGATAACTGTATAATCGGGAAAATATCCGATGTTTCGTCTCATACGGCACTGGTGCAGTTATTCACAGACCCATCATCCAAAATTGAGGTTCAGATCGGTGACCTGGATGTTCAAAGGGTTATGCAGGGGAATGGTGACAACACAGCAAAAGTTATGTTATATCCGGCGACATACAAGGTAAAAAAAGGCGATAAAGTATTCGCATGTAGAATGCCGGGGTGGATTGATGCTCCAATAATAATTGGAAAAGTAACCGAGTGTAAACAAGATAAAAAAGAACCTTTACTCTGGGATATAACAGTTAAACCGGTTTGTGATATAAAGCAGATAAGTGAAGTATATATAGTTATAATGAATCCGCAGAAGTAAGTGTGCGCTCTTGTTTAATAATGTTTGTATCCAGTAACACTGAGGATATATGAATGAGATGGTTCCGGTTTGCAGCTTTGGTTCTTTTGGCTTACGTGCTGCAAGCGGGTTTTCTTTCAAATATAGATATCAAACCTGATTTACTGCTGATATATTTGGTTTTTTTTGCCATTTTTTGCGATCCTACCGAGGCAATCATAAGTTCGTTCGCAATCGGTTTTGCCGCCGATATTGTGGGTTATACGATGGGACCGAAGATAATCAGCTTTGGTCTTTTCGGTACATCACTGACATACCTTCGTCGTGTTATTTCAATCAGAAAAATGCCCTATCAGGGACTTGCGATATTCGTAACTGGACTTTTAACCGGCGTTTTGGCTAATCTTTTGAGCCTGCTCAAAAGGGAGCCAATCGCACTGAACAAATACACTGTCATTTTCGGAATAGCCGTATGCTCGGCTCTTGTGGGACCTTTTTTATTTTTGCCATCGGCCTGGTGGATGCGCATGGGCAAAAACCGCCTCGGCCGACGTTGAATTCACTAACAGCCAATCTTGGGACAAGACACGAATCATAAAAAATAAAGTGTAATGTACGATAAGCGAATCAAAATTTTTATAATTATAATAGCAGCGCTTCTTTTCGTCTGTTTGCTACGCCTGGGACAAATGCAATTGCTGACCGCCTCGTCCGTCCAGCACGAAATCGCAGAGCTAAAACGACAAAGGGCTCAAACTCAGCAGCTAAAAACAATCAGAGGCAAAATAATCGACAGAAAAGGCAGAGTCCTGGCCCTCGACAGACCCCGCTTCCATTTGTGTATAAATTACAATCTAAGCTGCTATTTGGATGATCGAGTCCGACAGGTAATGCTCCTGAAAGCTGACAAAGCATCCAGGCGAACCGAAAGCGATAAGCCCCTGATCGATATGCGAGAAGAACTCGAAGACAAACTTGACGATTTGGAGCTGATAATCCAAAAGTGCTCGGGCTTCGGCCTTCAGCGCAGTGAAATCGAAGCTAAAATCGAGAGAATTAACAACAGACTGTGGAACCTGCGTACATTTCTTGCCTGGCGGCGAAATAATCCGGACCCGAATATAATCGAAAAATACGGCGGCAGAATCGGCAGCGTTAGATTATCAGAGGCAACCGCTGATCTTGAAAAGAACTTTCCGGATCAAAACGACCGACTAACGCTTATCGGCAAAGTTGATGATATCGCTGAAATGCAAAAGACATATCCTCTGCTGGAATTGAAAACCGATGACGACATTTTTACCGCTCAGGTGGAATTCCTGGACGTCGACGGAGTTGATATTCAGCCCGAAGCACAGAGGTTCTATCCTTACGGCACGGCTGCTGCACAGACAATAGGCTGGGTCGGACCGGCAACACAACAACAAGACATGGAGCTTTTCGCAAATGACAGATTGTCAAGCTATCTGGACGACGAGGTGTGCGGTAAGAGGCCGGGAGTAGAATACGTTTGCGAAACCATCCTTCGCGGCAGAAGGGGTGAAACCGTTTACGATATAGACAGCCAGCTTGTAAGCCAGACCGAAACGCAGTTCGGCAAAGACGTCACGCTGACACTGGACATCGAGCTGCAGCAAAAAATCGAGGACTATCTGGCCGATTATCCGCACGAGCCGAATCGCGGGTACGGTATAGCAGCGGTCGTTATTGACGTCGGCACTTCCGACATTCTCGCTCTGGCATCGGTGCCGGTTTTCGATTTAAATCGTGTCCGGGAGGACTATGACACGCTGGTTGCCGATTCTAACAGGCCGATGATTAATCGAGCTATAAACGAACATTACCCGCCCGGCTCGGTAGTAAAGCCGCTGATACTTATCGCAGGGCTTGAATCAGGCAAAATCACCCCCGAAGAGATTATAAGCTGCCCCGCCCAAGACGTTCCAGGACCGACCTGTCTGCAATTTACGCGCTTTCACAGCTGTCACGATTGGAAGTGGGAAAATTCCGGCGGAAATAAAGCCCGCAACGCCATCAAGGGAAGCTGCAATATTTATTTTTCGCGCCTTGCGGACAAAATCGAATCTTCCGCCCTGCAGCAATGGCTTTTCGCTTTCGGCTATGGCCGTGACATGATATTTCCACCGGCCGCTTTCGCCACTCCATACAGAACAAACCACAACAGAGATTTTCTGCAAACACCCGGAATTATCTCAAGCGTCACTCTAACAGATAAAGTGGCGAACCCTGAAGAAATGCCGCCAATCCGCGATTCGGAAAAAAGATATTTCGGCATAGGCCAGGGAAATATGCGAGCGACGCCCCTGCAGGTGGCGAACGCCATAGCTGCCATCGCACGAGGTGGAGTATTCAAAATGCCTCGACTCTTTCCCGACTCTTCAAGTTCGAGCACTAATCTCGATATTCTGCCGGAGACCTTAGATGTCGTCTATGATGGAATGAGTGCTGTGGTCAATGAGTCGGGCGGAACAGCTAATAAGGAATTCGCACCGGTTCTCGACAGCTTCGCCCAACAGGACGTAAAGATTTACGGCAAGACCGGCTCGACAGAAAGGCCGGACCATGCGTGGTTCGGGGGCTTCGCCGAAGACAGCACGGGACGCAAGCTCGCAATCGCCGTCGTCGTCGAAGGCGGCCAGCACGGCTCAAGTGACGCCGCCCCACTCGCACGTGACATCATCTGGCTCTTCATCGAAGACGGATACATCGGCCAA
>CAZQXE010000121.1:3650-9359 GCA_964597115.1 uncultured Pirellulales bacterium
CCCACTCGCACGTGACATCATCTGGCTCTTCATCGAAGACGGATACATCGGCCAACTCCTCTTTTAAGACCCCGTCATTGCGAGCAACTGTCATTCCAAACAAACCATTGCAAAAATATCCTCAATAACCTATAATTAATCCCTATGGATAAAGCAGAGGAAAAACAAGGTGAAGTACAAAAAGAGCCCAGATGCGATCCAAAGCAACTCGCCCTACTCAAAAAATGTTCTGAAAAAAAGGACATAACTGAGTGGAAAAAGTGGCGTAAAGAGAAGCCCGTCGCAGGTATTTGGCTGGAAGGAGCGGACCTAGTATATGCGGATCTGAAAGGAGCGAACCTCCTTTGTGCCCGTCTGGAACGAGCGAAGCTCTGGAATACCCATCTGGAAAGAGTGAACCTCGGCTATGCTCATCTGGAGGGATCGGAGTTGGAGGAGGCGCGTCTTGAAAGAGCGGACCTCAAGTATGCTCATCTGGAAGGAGCTGATCTCAGTGGTGCTCATTTTGAAAGAGCTAACCTCATAAGCGCCAATCTGAAAGGAGCGAGTTTTTTGCGTGCCCATCTGGAAAGAGGGAACCTCAGCTATACCCATCTGGAAGGAGCAGACCTGCAGGGTGCCTATCTGTCAGGAGCAAATTTTACCGCGTTTAGTGTTGATAGTTTAACGTTATTCTGGGAATGCAGTGTTGACCGGAAGACGGATTTTCGGGGAGTTGGGCTGGATAGCTGTCGGATATACGAAGGGACAAAATACCTACTCGAATATAATAAGCGCCGGCTCAATTGGGAAGATTGGTATAAGCAGCATCCAAAACTGACATGGTTCGTTAAACCTTTCTGGTGCCTGAGTGACTATGGGCGAAGTACCATACGCATATTAATAGTGTTTCTTGCTTTAGCGATTGTTTTTGCTCTTGCGTACTGGATAAAGCCCGATTGTGTTATTGTCAATGGCCAAGTCGGTGGCCTTGAAAACTTTTTGCATGCTCTATATTTTTCTGTTGTTACTATGACGACATTAGGCTTCGGTGATATTGCTGCCAATCCGCAAAGCAGTTGTGGGCAAGTGTTATTGATGCTCCAAGTCTTCTGCGGCTATTTTCTGCTCGGTGCCATAGTAACTCGTCTTTCGATTCTATTCACGGCCGGAGGCCCAGCAGGTAAATTCTCAAAAAGAAGCATGAAAAAAACTAAAGAAGACGAATAATTAAAAAATTCATACTTCACTTTGTCATTCCTGTGAAAACAGGAATCCATGAACATAACAGTAGTGTGGATTCCCGCTTGTGCGGGAATAACATAGAAAATCAAGAACCATTCACCCTTCACTAAATGGCAATTGGCTTGTGTAGCTTGTTTAAGGTTTCCTGCAGCAAGCGGAAGAACTTATCGTTGTCCGGCCAGAGGATTCTTTCATCGTCCGGCATGGGTTTATCAAGCTGCTCAAGAAAATCGGCGAGAACTTCTTCATTAAGCTTATCCGCAGAGATTCCCAAACCGAGCTTTTGGATGTAATGTGCGTTGACCATCTGCTCGTATTGGCCGGCCAAAGGCAACAGCAACATCTTCTTCTTTAAGTACATGCACTCGCTTATCAGCGAAAAGCCTGCTGATGCTATCACGCCGCGGGCAGAAGCCAAGTCGGCGAGGAATCCTTCGGTCGAACGTTCCTTGAAAACGCAGTTTCCAAATTCTTTGCTCTCTTTGAAGCCGTAGATATAAAATTTCTGGTCGCTGAATTTGCTCAGGACTTTCTGTAATTGTTCCTGCTCTGTCCCGGTGGTGGAATACATTAGAATATGCCCACCCTGCTCAGTTCGAAGCTCCTGTACGACGGGTCTTACTATTGGCGGAGCTAAAACAGCCGAATCAATTCTCAACGGCGCATCGAAAAAATTCAAAATAATATAAGCTACTGCCCCGACATAATGACACTCGGTAACAACCTTAGCGGTCAAACGTGAAAGCCAACTTTTAGCTGGATGCTCCAACTCACAAAGCGTGAGCATGTGCTCGTGGTCGATGCTGATAAACGGCACCTTTTTCCGCCAGGCCCACCATGCGCTGAAAGGCTCGAAATCCGAAATCACCAGCTCCGGCTCGAACGGCTCAAAGTGTTTTTTGAAAAGCTCGTCGTTCTGCTTGTTAGCCTCGGGTAGCTTTAGGAGATTTTTTTTAAGAGTCTCAGATTTATCTACGCGCCCTCCTTCAAAAGCAAACGAAAGCCCGAAGATTTCTTTTACACGCTCGCCGAAATATTGCTTCAGATACAGAAGCGACTTGGCCGAGCCTACGAACATCACATCGTTGCCGGCATCAATGAGTCTTTGCCCTGTCAGGTGTGACCTGCTGCTGTGCCCGAATCCCTCCCCCGCAACGCCGTATATTATTCTGGCCATTTTTTAACATATCCGAGCTTATTATCAATTGTCGGTTTGACGCCGAGATAATTGAGCGTCTTTTCGATTATTCTACCTGCCACCGGAGAAGCCACCGACCCGCCGCTGTCACCTTTGCCGAGTTTGCCGTTGGGCCTGCGAACCGAGACAAAAACTATTATTGCAGGGTCCTCTACCGGTGCACCTGCTACGAAGGAAGCAAGGTTTGAATTATCTTCATAGCCCTTCTCGCCAATCCTTGCGATATTGGAGGTTCCGGTCTTTCCAAAGACCTGCCATTTTTCAAGCTTCGCTCTCCAGCCAGTGCCGCCATTATCTCTTTCATTAACCACGCCAACCAGGCAATCGTTCACAATCCATTTGGCAACTTCCGGCTTGACGATATAACCGACCGGCGGCAGAGGCCGCTTCAGCTCGGTAATGTCTCCATCATGGCCCACAATTGCCTTAACCAAATACGGGCGAACCAAGCGTCCGTCATTGGCGAGTATACAAAAAGCCCGAAGCATCTGCATCGCGGTGACATTGATTTCATATCCGTAAGGTATTCGGGTTACGCTGTATCCGGTCCACATATCAACAGAACGCACCAGACCATCGACCTCTCCGGGCAACTCAATCCCGGCTTTCCTGCCGAAGCCGAAAAGTTTAAGCCCGTCATAAAGCTTCTGCTTTCCCATCTTTTGCCCAATCTTGGCCATCCCTATATTGCTGGACTTAATCAAGATCTCCCTGATACTTAAATCGCCGAATCTGTGGTTTCTGTATTCATTGATTCGCCCGAAGCCCCTGCCGCTATAATTAGCATTTTCGCAGAATATCGTATCATCCATACTTATTGTGCCGTTATCGACTGCGATTGCGACGATAATCGGTTTTATCATACTGCCGGGCTCAAATTGATCCGTCATTACCCTGTTGCGGCGGCTATTCGGATCGGCTGATTGAGGGTCGTTGGGATCGAAATCAGGAATTGAAACCATCGCTAAAATCTCACCGGTTTTCGGAACAATTACTACCGCCATAGCTGACTCAGCTTCAAATTCTTCATATTGCTTTATAAGCTCCTCCCTTACAAACTGCTGAATCGTCGCATCGATGGTAAGAATAATTCCGACGCCATCGGTCAGGACGCCGCTCTGCTCCAACAGACCGATGGGACGACGACGTACATCTGCGAAGAATACATTCCGGGCCGGCGAACCGCTCAGATCCTTGTCATACTTTAGCTCAATGCCTTCCAGGCCGCGATTGTCCAGACTTGTAAAGCCAATAACGTTCGACATAAGGTTTTTGGTCGGATAATGTCTTTGCCATTCGGTTTTAATACCGACACCGGGAATCCGGCGCGCGTCATTGCATTGAATGGCATCGGCAGCGTTCATGATTCTCGCAAAGCCCGGATTTTTGCTCTCCATAATAAGTCTGCATATTTCATTCGCCTCCATATTGACTATCGGAGCGAGTCTGGCTGATACGGTCTCCGAGTCTTTTACTGTCCGCGGCTCGACAAAAATCGTCTGGATTTTATTGCTCGCGGCAAGCACTCTGCCCTGACAATCAAGAATCACGCCGCGCTGAGGCTGCTGACTTTTATAAGAACGCTGTTGATTGAGGCAGGCATCAATATAATGGTCGCCCCTGAGAAATTGCAAATGAAAACACCGTCCCCCGAGAGCCACAAATGAAGCAATCAAAAGCAGTGAGAAAAAAATGGTAATTCGAACGTTTTTCAACTTTTAATTTATAGCATTTGACTCGTCGAAACGTAGTGAAACTGCAGCAGGATTAATTAGTATTTCCAACTGCAGTTGTTTAGTGCCAAGCTCCTGTCTTAATCGACTTTGCTCGGCTTTACACAGACAAAGCTCATAGAAAATGCGATTGTTGACACCACGCAGATAGACAGTAAAAATCAGAACTGCTGTAAGGTAAAAAATAACGAAAACGAAACGAAATCGGGACATTATAAAATATATCGTATTGAGTGCAGTATATTGATTTAATCCTTTTTTTTACCGACTTGTTGTCAATCGTCCTATCGAGCCGGCAACCTCAAACGCATCCCGACGAAAAGATCGTCCTCATCTTCCAAAACGTCAGCGTTCAGTTTACTTATCTCCGTATATCGGCTGCCATTTCCAAGCTTCTCGGCGGCAATTCGCCACAAGCTGTCGCCATCCTTCACGACGTAATGCTCGCCCTCTATGGCTTTGCTTATCCCTGGCGAATCTATAGAAAGATGCCTTTTACCAATCGATTTTACACTCTCAAACAGTGAACCGGAAAAGGAACTGCCAGGCTTATCCGAATCCGTCGCCAAAATCCCCAGTGACGGTATCACAAGTTTCTGCCCAACAACAATATCATGAGGTGACTTCAATATTTTTCTATTGGCCTGGAATATCCGAGTGACGTTTATTATTCTGTTGCCTTCCAGATCACCATAATATTTCTTTGCTATGTCACTTAGACTATCACCTTCACTGACAACATATATTTTTGGCGCAGCCGGCCTCACAGGCTCCGGCTTCGTGGTTTCAGGCTGCTCATCTATAACCGAAGCCGATACAATCGGCTCAAATGGATTAAACGAAATCGGCTCGTCCCTCTCGGCAACTTCCTCGTTCGATTTATCTTCCTCTGCGAACATGTTCTTCGGCAACTCCATTGTGAAGCGAACATCCTCGGTGTTCTCGGTGGGAGTTGGTACCTCTTCAAAGGTTTGTTCGCCGAGTTGCTTCTGGAAGTCGACAAATTCCTGAGCTTTACGTTCCCTGGTTCCAATACCCAGGGTATCGTTATGCGAATTGACCATATTCGTGGTCAACTCACTATTGTTCGCGGCATTGCGAAAACGCGGCAGGCCGTTAAGAACAAATGCAATGATAAAGATGAATATCAAACCTAATAACAATCCGACCTTGGCGTCCGAAGTCATAATAAAACTCCATTTATTATGTGGTTAGTCCTTATCTATTCTTGCTGCTTATCCACCAGGTTGTTTCTGTGCTATCCTTAATTTCGCGCTTCTGGCCCGTCGATTCTCAGCCACTTCTTCCCGGCTCGGCACAATTGGTTTCTTCGTTATATTTTTGTAAATACCTTCTTTTTCGTTTTTCTTAAAATCGTTTTTGACCAATCTGTCTTCGAGGCTGTGGTAGCTAATAACTGCCACATAGCCATTTTCATTCAACAGCTCCGGTGCCGAACCAAGCAGTTCTTTCAGATTTTCCAGCTCATTATTAACTGCAATTCTCAGTGCCTGAAAAGTCCTTGTAGCCGGATGTATCCTGCTTTTTCGCCCC
>CAZQXE010000122.1:0-9322 GCA_964597115.1 uncultured Pirellulales bacterium
GCCGACCGGAAGATGTCGCAGTTTTATCAACCGCTGAACGGCAACTGGAAGTTCAACTGGGTTGATAAGCCTGCCGACAGGCCCGTGGATTTTTACGAGCCCAAATTCGACGATAGTGATTGGGCGGAAATACCCGTGCCGTCCAACTGGCAGATGCACGGCTATGGCCGGCCGATCTATCTCAATATGCGGTACCCGTTCCCGGTGAATCCGCCGCACATTCCCCACGACTACAATCCGGTCGGTTCCTACCGAAGGAGTTTTATGATTCCCAGCGGGTGGGAGGACCGGCTCGCCCCCGCGTCTCCCGACGCGAGTCGGGGCGGCGGGCAGATTTTCCTCCACTTCGACGGCGTTAAAAGTGCCTTCTACGTTTGGGTCAACGGCATGAAAGTCGGATACAGCCAGGACAGTATGACACCTGCCGAATTTAATGTCACCGAGTACCTCAAGTCCGGCGAAAATACTATTGCCGTCGAAGTCTATCGCTGGTCCGATGGCAGCTATTTGGAAGACCAGGACATGTGGCGGCTTAGCGGCATCTATCGAAATGTCTATCTCTTCGCCACGCCCAAAGTCCATATTCGTGATTTCTTCGTCCGGACCGACCTCGACGACAGTTATACCGATGCCACCTTGATGATTCGTCCCAAAATCTCCAACGACTGCAACGAGAATGTCGAGGGATGGAAAGTCGAGGCTCAGCTTTATGACGCTGCAAAAAAATCCGTTCTACCCAAGCCTCTAACCAGGTCCGTTTCTTCCATCCTGCGCGAGAGATACCCGCAAAGGGCTAACGTAAGGTTCGCTCTGCTTAGAACGGAAGTCAAGAATCCGCTCAAGTGGTCAGATGAGACGCCGAACCTTTATACGCTCGTGCTTACGCTCAGGGACTCGGTGGGCAAGGTCGTCGAAATGGAAAGCTGCCGCATCGGTTTCCGCGAGGTTGAAATCAAAGACGGCCAGCTCTTTGTCAACGGTAAATCCGTTAAGCTCTTCGGCGTGAACCGGCACGAGCACGATCCCGACCACGGCAGGGCCGTCCCCGTCAGCAGAATGATTCAGGATATAAAAGTGCTCAAGACCCACAACCTCAATGCCGTGCGAACGTCACATTACCCCGACGACCCCACCTGGTACGATCTCTGCGATGAGTACGGAATCTATCTGATTGACGAAACAAATCTCGAAACGCACGGTGTGGGCGGCTTCTTTTCGAACTTTCCTTCCTGGAATACCGCCTTCATGCAGCGTGCGATACGGATGGTCGAGCGTGACAAGAATCATCCGTCCGTGATTTTCTGGTCGCTGGGTAATGAGAGCGGCTGCGGACCGCACCATTCGGCGATGGCCGCCTGGATGCATTACTACGACCCGACCCGCCCGGTCCATTACGAAGGTGCGGCGGCCAGACCACATGACCCTTACTACGTTGATATGAAAAGCCGCATGTATGATCGGATTCCACAAATCATTCGCCTGGCCACCGATCCCGACGACACTCGGCCAATGGTCCTTTGTGAATACTCCCACGCCATGGGTAACTCCGTCGGCAACCTGAAGGAATACTGGGACGCTATTCGCTCGCACGAGCGGCTCATCGGCGGATTCATCTGGGACTGGGCCGACCAGGGCCTTCGCAAAATGAGCCCCGATGGAAAAGAGTTCTGGGCCTATGGTGGTGACTTCGGCGACAATCCCAACGACGGAAACTTCTGCTGCAACGGCCTTGTCCAGCCGGACCGAAAACCCAATCCCTCCCTGTACGAGGTCAAGAAAGTCTATCAGCGGATTCATGTTCTCCCTGTAGATATCCTGGCCGGGAAGTTCCGCATCCACAATGAATACGATTTTATGAACCTTAATTTTGCCGATATCAGTTGGGAACTGTCCGCCGACGGCGGCGTGATACAAAAGGGTGCGTTACGCAATTTGTCCATCGCGCCGGATTCCGACGGGGACATGGAAATATCATTTAAAACACCAGACCTTCAACCCGGTACTGAGTACTGGATTAAAATAATTTTCTCTCTTGCTGATGATACTTCCTGGGCTGAGCGAGGACACGTTCTTGCTTGGGACCAGTTCCAGGTTCCCTTTAATGTCCCTCCTGTACCGGTTGTCGATGCGGATGCGATGCCTTCGCTTGTGCTTAAACAAAACGGGCAGAAGATCGTCGTTACGGGTGAAGGCTTCGAAGTAACGTTCGGAAAGAAATCCGGCGCGCTTGAGTCTTTCGTCTTTAATGGCAAACAAATTATTACTTCGCCATTGGTCCCTAACTTCTGGCGCGTGCCCATTGATAACGACAACGGTAACAATACGCCCAAGCGTCTTGGTGTTTGGCGTAATGCCGGGCCGAAACGAACCGTTAATAAAGTCGAAGCTAAGCAAATCAAGCCTCAGATTGTTCGAATCGATACCGAGGCGGCTATTCCTGTCGGAGAGAACTCCAAATTCACAGCGAGTTATACCGTTTACGGAAGCGGCGATATTGTCGTCGATGCAGCCGTCACTATGGGCGGTGACAACCTGCCCCTGCTGCCGCGATTCGGGATGCAGATGGCCGTGCCCGCCCGGTACAACACGCTCACCTGGTTCGGGCGGGGACCGCATGAAACTTACTGGGACAGGAAAACCGGCGCTGCTTTCGGCCTCTATTTCGGCAACGTTAAAGAGCACATACATAATTATGTCCGGCCTCAGGAGAACGGCAACAAGTCAGATGTCCGATGGATGTCCCTGACCGACAGCGAGGGCATTGGCCTCATCGCTGCGGGTATGCCTGTGATTGACATAAGCGCCTGGCCTTTCACGATGCAGGACCTTGAAGAAGCGAGCCATATTAACGAATTGCCGCAACGAGAGTCGATAACCGTCAATCTTGACTATAAGCAAATGGGTGTTGGCGGCGACGATAGTTGGGGTGCCCGAACGCATCCTGAGTATACTTTACCGGCCAGGCTCTACCGTTATCGCTTCCGGCTAATGCCATACGACACGACCCTCGGTGACATCTATGGTATGACACGACGAGCCTTGCCCAAAGTTAAATGATTTTAACGCCTGTGGTATTGAATATTGTGTGAAATGTTCTTCAAGCGCCTTTTCTAAGGACTTGGTTGCTTGCGGATTTGGATTTCCTTTATCCAGCAATACAGAACGGGAACGACAAGCATTGTGAGGATTTCAATCGTCATTCCACCGAAGGAAGGTATGGCCATCGGCACCATAATATCCGCACCACGCCCCGTGGAAGTTAGCACCGGAATAAGCGCCAATATGGTTGTCGCGGTCGTCATAAGACAGGGTCGAATCCTTCGCATCCCCGCCTTAATCACGAGCTGACGGGTTTCTTCGATACTCGCGGGCGTTTTGCCCTGGAACGATTGCTTCAAATATGTACACATAACGACACCGTCATCCGAAGCAATCCCGAACAGTGCCAGAAATCCAACCCATATTGCCACGCTCAGATTGATGGGATGCACCTGGAAAAGGTCCCGCATATTTACGCCGAACACGGTAAAGTCGAGGAACCATGGCTGTGCGTAAAACCATATCATTAAAAACCCGCCGGCCCAGGCAACGATTATTCCGGAAAAAACCAACATGCTTATTGTTGTTGAACGAAACTGTAAGTACAGAATTATGAATATAATAAAAAGCGCCAGAGGTATGACTATCCCAAGTGTTTTTTGAGCGCGAATCTGATTCTCGTACGTGCCGGCGAAAGTGTAGTTTACTCCCTCGGGTACGGTAAACTCTCCGGCAGCAATCTTGTCTTCCAAATACTGCCGGCACTGTTCAACGACATCTACCTCAGCGTATTCTGGTTTTTTATCGAATACTACATACCCTATGAGAAATGTGTCTTCGCTTTTGATTGCCTGAGGGCCTCGAACATAGCGAATCTGAGCTAATTGAATAAGCGGAATCTGTGCTCCATCGGCTGATGGGACTAAAATCCTGCCCAGCGTTTCAATCTGGTCTCTTAGCTCCCGCATATACCTGATCCTGACCGGGTAACGCTCACGTCCCTCGATGGTGGTGGAGATGCGTCTGCCGCCGATGGCTACTTCAATGACATTCTGCACATCACTGATATTCATACCATATCGTGCGATAGCCTCGCGATCGATATCGATCTCAAGGTAAGGCTTGCCAACGATGCGGTCGGCAATAACCGTCAAAGGCTCAACGCTGGGGACTTCCTTAAGAAAACGTTCTATTTCCAGACCAACGCGATCAATCGTATCCAGGTCCGGTCCTTTGATCTTGACGCCCATCGGGGCGCGCATACCGCTTTGCAGCATGACTATTCGCGCTGCGATAGGTTGCAGTTTTGGTGCGGAAGTTGTGCCGGGAATCCGGCCGGCTTTTACGATCTCGTCCCAGATGTCTTCCGGGCTTCTAATATGGTCTCGCCATTGTCTGAACGGCCGGCCGTTGCGATCCGGTATGAGTCGGCCATTCTCATCACGAACGAATTCCTGAGACTTTCTATCGTACCGGAAGCGAATACGATGTCCGTTTTCGTCGGTAATAAACTCCGTTTTATAATTGATGACAGTTTCAATCATCGATATTGGTGCCGGATCAAGAGGAGATTCGACACGGCCAATTTTTCCAACCGCCGACTCGATCTCAGGAATGGAACCAAGTGCAGCGTCCTGCTTTTGCAGCACATCCAGGCATTCACCGATTGAAGCATGAGGCATAGTCGTGGGCATATACAAAAATGAGCCTTCGTCCAGAGGAGGCATAAATTCTTTGCCGAGGCCCGGAAAAGTATGCGCTGCTTTTGACCAAAAAGCATTCGCACGCAACTGTTGTGGCACAAAGAAAAAGACTTTTCCGAAACCCAGCCAAATTGTTCCACCGAGGATAACGAGCAATATGGGGACAGAGAGAAATAATATTTTATGAGCCAGACACCAGGCTAAAATCTGTTCGTAGAACTTCTGGAAAATTTTGAAGAATAATAGCAGCCCGCCGATAAGCAGAACTACGAAAATGATATTTCGTACCATTCCTTTGGCAGGCCCCAAAGGCAGCCAGTGACTGGTAAGTATTATGCCGACCAAAATTACTGCCAGAATGTTGGCAATCAGAGGCAGCCAACTGTTCAACTTCTTTGTAACTTGCTGTCTGAAAATATTATAGAGCCCGATCGCGCCGATAATGACACCTATCCACCAATTCAACCGAAAAACTGCAACTACAGCAGCGGCAATTAATATTGTTCCCAATGTATATCTTTTTACTTTTTTAAGAGTAATTCTTTTTGTGAAAAGGATGTAAGCCGCTGGCGGAATTACGGTCAAAGCTACTATTATCGAAGCCACAAGTGCGAACGTTTTGGTAAAAGCCAGAGGCTTAAAAAGCTTTCCCTCAGGCCCTGTCATTGTAAAGACCGGCAAAAAGCTGACGACCGTAGTCGCAACTGCTGTTAGAACCGCTCCGCCTACTTCGTTAGTTGCCCTGTAAACGACCTGGAGCTTATTATCGTCGGGGCCTGCTTCGTCGAGGTTCTTCAGGATGTTCTCACAAATGACTATACCCATATCCACCATAGTGCCGATAGCGATGGCAATGCCCGAGAGGGCCACAATATTGGCATCTATCCCGCCGACCTTCATGGCGATAAAGCACATCAGTATCGCCAAAGGAAGCAGGGCGCTGATAAGTACGGAGCTTCGAAGATGGAGGACCAGAACTATGACGACGATAATCGTGACTAATATTTCCTCGGTAAGAGCCGTACTTAATGTGCCTAAAGTCTCGTGAATTAGACCCGTACGGTCATAGAACGGTACGATTGTTACCTGTGAAACCGTGCCGTCGGGTAAAGTCTTTTTTGGAAGTCCCGGCGAAATCTCTTCGATTTTCTTTTGTACATTCTTTATTGCATCGAGGGGATTATGTCCGTAGCGGACAACTACCACTCCACCGACGGCTTCAGCTCCGCCTTTGTCCAGTGCACCTCGCCGAAGCGCGGGCCCGTATGAGACCTTTGCTAAATCTTTAATGTAAATGGGGACATTTTCATTAACCTTGACAACTGTTATTTCTATATCAGAAGTTGCCTTGAAAAAACCCAGGCCGCGAATTACGTATTCGACGTTATTAATTTCAATTGTTCGCGCACCGACGTCGATGTTGGAGCCTTTCACTGCTTTGAATATGTCCCCTATAGTGACGTTGTAGGCCCGCATCGCATCCGGGTCCACATCGATCTGGTATTCCCTGACAAATCCTCCGACTGAGGCGACCTCACTGACACCTTTGGCACTTTGCAGATGGTAGCGTACATACCAGTCCTGGACGGTCCGCAGCTCATCCAGGTCCCAGCCTCCTGCCGGATTGCCGTTGCAGTCTCGTCCTTCAAGTGTGTACCAAAAAATCTGGCCTAACACGGTAGCGTCAGGACCCAGCGTTGGTTTAACACCATCAGGTAATGTACCTGCCGGCAGGGAATTGAGCTTCTCGAGAACTCTGCTTCGGGACCAGTAGAAATCTATCTCCTGCTCAAATATTATGTAGATGCTTGAGAAGCCGAAAAATGAGTAGCTGCGGACGGTTTTTACTCCGGGGACTCCGAGCAGTGAGACGGTCAGAGGATATGTTATCTGGTCCTCTACGTCCTGGGGGGAGCGCCCCATCCATTCGGTAAAAACTATCTGCTGGTTTTCGCCGATATCCGGTATAGCGTCGACCGGGACGGGATCGCGCGGTATGTTCCAAAGGTTCCAGTCGAACGGTGCGACGTAAATGCCCCAGCCGAAGACGAGCACAACAAACAGTGCTACTAACAGCCTGTTCTCAAGGCAAAACCGTATGAGCTTATTAAGTGGACCTGTGGATCGGTCGTCGCTGTTTGTTAGTCGCTCGTCCATTGATACCTGTATCTCTTGTTATTGTTTAAACTGTGGCAGCTTGGCAAGATACTGTTCGGGGGCCTGCTCGAATTTTTCCTTGCAGCCGGCGCAGCAGAAATAAACTTTTTTGCCTTTGTACTCGGTGAACAATTCCTTATTAATGGCTGCACCCATTATCGGGCAAACTGTTTGCTCGGCGGTTGCTACTGCCTTGTCCATAGTTTCTTTTGCAGCTTTTGTTGTTTCATCAGCAGTTTTAGCAGCCGTTTCAGCAACATTTTCCATCGTTGGTGCAGCCGGCGTTGTAGGTTCAGGCTCTGATTTCTTACAGCCGTTCACCATAATCAGTCCGCCAACCAACAGGGCTACGACCAATGTCACTCTTGTAAGATGTTTCTTTTTGCTGTTCATTTTCATTCTCCTTAAATAATTGTTTGTCACTTATTAACAGGAACATGGCCGCTTTCTTGTGGATTCATCATACTCGGTCCGGCCTGAATTTGAAGGGCCGAATCGATCTTAAAATTGCCTTTGGTTACGACGATGTCACCTTCTTCCAGACCGGATTTAACTGTGTAATAATCACCGGCTCGCGGTCCGAGGATTATTTCTCTGCCCTCGAAAGTTGGCTTTTCAGCATCCGGGACCCGGACATAAACAACCGCCCGCTTTCCGGTAATCAAGGGAGCCGATGCCGGGATGACCAAAGGCGCTTCTTTAGGGGTATCGACAACATAGCCGAGCGATTCTGTTGTCACCAGGTCCATTCCGCATATATCGCAGCTTCCGGCTTGTGCTTTGACAACCGCCGGATGCATCGGACAAATCCACTTGCCTGCCATTTCAGGAGCCATAATTCTGCCGCCTTCGGCTACGCTGGAGCGAACGATAGCTCTTGTGAACATTTCGGGTTTGAGCTTGCCTTCTGGATTATCAACGTTGACTCGTAGCTTTACGGTCCTTGTCCTGGCGTCGAGAACAGGGTCAATGAAACTTATCGTGCCTTTGAAGATTTCTCCCGGATAAGCTTCGGTTGTAAACTCAACTTTCTGGCCGTATCGAATCCATTGTAAATCGGATTCGTATGCATCTAACTTCACCCACAACCGCGAAAGGTCCGCGATGGTGTAAATGGGCGTGCCGGTGTCAACGTACATACCTTCCTTAGCGTTCTTATGAACGACTATCCCACCCATAGGTGAATAAATCGTTACGTGAGTGACTGTTTGGCCGGAGGTTTCGATTTTTTTAATTTGCTCATCGGCAAGGCCGAGCAGACGAAGTTTTTCTCTGGCTGCCTCAAGCGTAGCCATGATGGTTCTTTTCACGAGTTCAGAGGATTCGACTCTGATGTCACTGGCGGATTTCAGAGTCTGAAGTAATTCGGCCTGTGCGCTGATTAGTTCGGGACTGTAAAGATCGACCATGTGGTCGCCTTTGCTGACCGTGATGCCGGTAAAGTCTACGAAAAGCCGGTCGATCCTGCCCGGCACCCAGGCGGTGATATTCTTCACGCGGGTCTCATCGTAATCCACCTTGCCGGCCATGCGGATTTCAGCCTCTACGAATTTACGCTCCACTTCTGTTGTTTGAACCTCCATAAGTTTCAGGGCTTCTGGAGAGAACGATATTTCCCTTGCACCAACCTCACCTGTGCTGCTTTCTGCGGGTATTAAATCCATATAACAAATGGGGCATTTGCCCCCCTTGGGCTGGCGAATGTTCGGGTGCATAGAGCAGGTCCACCATTCTTGTTGCTCAGTGGAACCTGCTCCAACGCTTTGTTCTTCCCCGACCGCAGGTGAAGGTCTTGTAACCGACCGCAACAGAAAACCGGCCGAGAACGCTATGGCAACTAACGCTACGGTCAGCACTGTTCGGGCGGCCTTGAACGAATTGGTTCGAGCTGTTTTCATATTATTAGCTTTCGTATTTATTCTATACTAATTTCGTAGGAATTATGTTCGACAAGTATGTTACCTTTATCGTCCAAGTATTGTAATTATTGTTTATCTCAAAAGTGTACTATTTTTCCGTTAGTTCCGTCCCGGCCAGCATCTCCAGAGAAGCCAACTTCTGGGCGTTCTCGGAAATCAAACGTTCGTAAAATAATTCGTATTTCAACAGCATACGTTGTGCATCAATCAAGCTCAGAAAATCGACTGTCCCGGCCTTATACGCGGTCTGCGATGCCGTGAGCATTTCCTTTGCTTTGGGAATTATCACGTTTTTGTAGAGCCGGATTTTTCTGCCGCTGTCTTCGAATTCGTACAGGAGCTGCTGAGCTTTGGCGGCGAGCGTATTTTCCGCCTGCATCTTTTCATAAGTTTTCTGATGCAGTTGTTCCTGTGCCTGCCGCCGAGCTGCATTGTAATTGTTCGCCCAAATCGGAATATTCAGTGACACCATACCGATGATCGGGTCTTTGCCGCTGTCGCTTA
>CAZQXE010000123.1:0-9274 GCA_964597115.1 uncultured Pirellulales bacterium
TGGCTGCACAAGGATTTGCTGCGGAAAAGCTTAAGGGAAAACCCCTAAGTTTGAGGAGCATTTGGTTGAAAAACGCAGCATTTTCTAATATTATAAGTGAAGTATGAATTGCCCCAAGAGACTGTTTCAGGCAACGGGCAATAAGGTGAGAATTGAGCTATTCCCTTATGGTCCAGCATGGCTAATGAGGGCTAAAGGATTGTAAATATTATGATACGGGAATATAATATGATTATTGATAAAGCACTCTTTCAGAGGAGCGGAGGTAAAAAAACACTTTGATTCGCTGTGTGATCCCCACCACATTATCTATCTCCCTGATAAAGCAAGATGCTTTGTAGATGGCGTTAGAATATCTTCGTAAGGTAGTTGTTAATAATGATAGCAAAACGTAAAACTTTTTCTCACGGTTACGAGTTCAGGAACTTCGATGGACAGCCGCAGGATAAACTAATTCAAATCGAGATTCCGGATAAAGTTGTGGTTCCTTTGAGACAAGGATTCGACAATGAGGTTGCTCCGGTTGTAAAACTTGGCCAAAATGTTGTAGCTGGTCAGATAATTGGAAGAGACGACGAAGCAGTATCCAGTCCCGTTCATTCCTCAGTAAATGGAGAAGTAATCCGAATAGAAAAGATAGATTATCTTGGCAATCAGACGACTGCGATTACAATTGAATCTGACGGGACCGGCAAATGGCAAAAGTTGGAGGGGTATTCGCCGCATTGGCAAAATTTAAAAATAGAAACAATAGATAGCTTAATCTACCTTTCCGGCGCAAGTTCCCTCGACAGGATGGGCATACCAACCAGTTTTAAGAGTTCCATAATTTCACCAAAAGAAGTCGAGAACGTAATTATACACGGTGTGGAATCAGAGGTATATAATCCTTTATTAGCTGTTCTTTTAAAAGATGAGCAGTTATCGCATTTCATAGAGGGAATAAAGATATTAAAAAAGTTAATGGCCAATGCAAGATTCCACCTTGCTTTAGATAAATCATACAAGAATATAATCAAGGGAATCTACAGGTCGCTGGCAGGAAGCAACTTATTTAATATTTACAAATTACAACCCAAGTACCCCCTACATTTTGAAGAAGTTTTAGTCCCCACTTTATTGGGACGGGAGTTCCCCTACGGACATACTGCGGCAAATATCGGAGTTATCGTGTTGGACATCCAGGCGGTCTTACAGGTTTATGAGGCAGTAGTAGAAGGAAAACCTTTAATAGAAAGAACCGTGGCCTTATGTGGGCCGGGTTTTAGAGAAAATTACCATATTAATGTTCGTATCGGCACCAAGTTGGAACATGTTATTAAGGGCAACATCAAGAAAGACAAAGACCTGCGCTTTATACATAATAGTTGTCTTACGGGAGAAACACTTTCTGACTTGTCACTACCTGTTGATAGGACATTTACAACTATAATAGCCATGCCGGAAGAAAATGAAAGTGAATTTCTTGCTTTTGCCAGACTCGGCTTTCAAAGAGATTCGTATTCGCGTAGTTGTTTCTCGATGTTATTCAAGAAAAACAGCAAGTTATTTCGAAGGAGATGCGGGACAAACGTTCATGGTGAGCTAAGGCCCTGTCTATTTTGTACGTTCTGCGATGAGGTCTGTCCGGTGGGGATAATTCCACATCTTCTTTTCCATTATGTCGAAAGGGATATCATTAACGAAGCCCTCCTGCGGTACAAAATATTTAATTGTATCGAGTGTAACCTGTGCAGTTATGTATGCCCATCGAAAATCCCTGTAGCAAAGTTTATCAAAGAAGGGAAAGCAAAGCTGCTCGAAGAAGGATTCGAGATTCCAGCGCCTGATGCGGCACTAAAAGGGATCGAAAAACACGAGAGTGTAAAGTGACTAATATTAGCGGTAATATAGAGGAGCTTATATAAATGAAACTTGTCAGATTACTACTCGACAAATTATATAAAATTCCGGTATTGAACAAAGCCGAACCGCTGATTGAGGCAGTGGACGCTGCTTTATTCGGAACTGATAAAACAACCCTAGGCGGTCCACACATTATTGACGGTATTGACAGCAAAAGATTCATGACGTGTGCCCTGGCCGGCTTGGCTCCGGCGGCATTGGCTTCAATATATTTCTTCGGTTTGCGCGCCATATTGATTATTGCCGTATCGTATATTGCGGGAATTTCCGTTGAGTTTATGTTCGCCGTGGTTCGTAAGCACAAAATATACGAGGGTTTTTTCGTTACCGGCCTTATTTTCCCCTTGGTACTGCCGCCAACCACACCCCTGTGGGTAGTTGCTGTTGGTGTTATGTTCGGTGTGTTATTTGGAAAAGAAATGTTCGGAGGCACGGGAAGAAATATATTTAATCCGGCTCTTGTTGGAAGATTGTTCATCACAATCGCTTTTCCGGCGATAATGACGACCAGTTGGCTGATGCCTATTACAGATGCGACTTTTACAGACAAGTGGCTGACGCCTTTTGCAAATACGACTATTACAGACTCGATAACTTCCGCGACACCTTTGGCAGTATACAAGACCACAGGGGCTAAGTCCACGACTTTTGATCTTCTTATCGGCCATACAGCCGGCAGTATGGGGGAAACATGCAGGATCGCTATAATCATCGGTGGACTGCTTTTAATATTCACCAAAGCAGGTAACTGGCGCATTCCTGTCAGCTACTTTGGTTCGGTTTTTATATTCGCGTTGATCGGAAACCACTTTCTTCCCGGAAGGATTGCCCCGCCGATATTTCAGCTCTTAACGGGTGGACTTCTGTTTGGTGCGTTCTTTATGGCTACTGATCCGGTCACATCACCCTTTACGTGTGCGGGTAAATATACCTTCGGGATTATGTGTGGAATCCTTACAGTTTTGATACGCAGTTTTTCCGGATATGTGGAGGGGGTAATGTTCAGCATCGTCATCATGAATGCATTTACTCCGCTTATTGACCATATTGTTTTAGCATTCAAGTATCGGCCGGTGAAAGTATGAAGTCAAAATTATCAATGATTTTGTTCGTTTTGATTCTGGGCTCCGTTTTAACGTCGGCCCTTGTGAGCGTTGATTACTGTACAAGAGAGCCTATCGCCAGGAATAAAGCGAAGAAGCTTCGAAAGAGTATTATGTCTTCGTTACGAATCTTATACACCAAGGACAATATCGACAAGTCGTTCTCCGAAAATGTCGAGACGCAGGAACGGGGCGAAACGATATTTTATAAGGCCAAAAAAAGCGGTGATTTAGCGTTTGAATTTCATGGTATGGGCCTTTGGGGTTCGATTGACGGCACGGTCGCGTTATCGCCGGACCTCGAACAGATCCGGGGTATTAGTATTGTTCATCAGGTAGAGACGCCCGGTCTTGGTGGACGTATTGCCGAGGCCGTTTTTTTAAATCGCTTTGAAAGTAAAAAAGTTGCCGCCGGGCTTATCGTTCAGCCGCCCGGCAAGGCGACAGCCGATAATGAAGTGGACGGAATAACCGGCGCGACTCTTAGTTGTAAGGCGTTCGAGGAAATATTGAATGCAGAGATAAAAAAATATGTATCCATTATAAAGGAAAGCGAATAATGCTTCTTAAAAAGTTTTTAGGCGCAAAAGGATATCAAGTCGTAAAGAAAGGGATATGGAAGGAACACCCTGTATTTTCGGCGTGTCTTGGAATATGTTCGGCTCTTGCGATAAGCAATACAGTGGCAAACGCAATCGCTATGGGGGTTGGTGTTATATTTGTTCTTGTTGCAACAGCCATATTTGTTTCGACTTTAAGAAGTTTAATTCCTCAGCGGGTGAGGATAATAACCTATATGATAATAATCGCTTCTTTTGTTATTATAGTAGACAAGTTTCTCCAGGCCTTTTTTCCGGTCATCAGCGAGGCGGTCGGCCCTTATGTAGGCCTGATCATTACTAACTGTATTATTATGGGAAGGGCCGAGGCCTTCTTCATACAGAATAATGTCCGCCAATCCATACTGGATGCGGTTGCGAACGGTATCGCATATTCATATGCGCTAATCTTTATCGCAATAGTCCGCGAACTTCTCGGATTCGGCACGCTGCTTGGCATACGTGTTATGCCGGGCGGATGGGAGAACTGGGTCGTAATGACAATGGCTCCTGGAGCTTTCTTCCTGCTGGGTCTGGCTATATGGATATCACGAGCGATGCAAGAGGCTGGTTCCGAAGAAGGAGAATAACGAATGGAACATTTGATAACTATATTCATCGCATCAATACTTACGCATAACATCGCGCTGACATATCTTTTGGGTATGTGTCCGTTTGTTTCACTGTCCCGCAGCACTAAGACGGCCTGCGGTATGAGTTTCGCGTTAATCTTTGTCGTTACTCTTACGGCGGCGATTAACTGGCCTATTTACCACATAATTCTGGTTCCCACAGGCAGCGAGATTATTACCTACATCGTTTTCATCGTCGTTATCGCCGCCTCTGTGCAGCTTGTGGAAATGATAATGGAGCGGTTTTTTCCGCCGCTTCAGGCTGCTTTTGGTATATTCCTTCCGTTGATAACTGTTAACTGTACGGTTCTCGCGGTGTCTCTTTTTATGGTATTGAGAGAGTATTCATATGTTACAACTCTTGTTTTCGCCGTCGGCTCGGCGGTCGGATGGATGCTCGCGATAATGATAGTCGCAGCTATTAATGAGAAGCTTGAGTTAATCGGAGATATCCCAAAAGGACTTAAGGGGCCAGGGATAATCATGATAATCTCCGGTATCATTGCCCTTGCCTTTTTGGGCTTTGGCGGAATGGTAGATATAAAATAAGATTCAATGGTGATATTACATGAGCTTTATACCTGTAATAATAATAAATGTGATCCTTCTGATAATAACGATATTAATCGCTATTGCCGACCAATTGCTTGTTACTTACGGTGAGTGTAAAATTACGGTACATCAGGAAGATGAAGAAAAGGAATTTATAGTTCAGGGCGGAAGTTATCTTCTTACTAATCTGATAGAAAACAAGATAAAAATCACAGCTTCATGCGCCGGCAAAGCGAGCTGTGGATACTGCAAAATAAGACTGTTAAGCGGCGGAGGCTCAATACTGCCCACCGAAGAAATCTTTATGAGCCGGGAAGAAAAACTTTCCGGAATGAGGCTTGCCTGCCAGGTAAAGGTAAAAGATGACCTTGAGGTTTATATCCCTGATTTCTTAACTACGGTTAAAACTATAGTAAAAAACAAAACTTATGACCCTAAACTCAGGTGGCAATTTATAAAAGACGGCCGAGAGGATAAGCTACCTGAAAAAGCAAAAACAAAACTTGCTCATCATGACAAAGTAAAAGTACACGGAATAATTGAAGAGTATAGAGATGTTCCTGGAGCGATAGTTCCAGTTCTGCAAAGAATCGGCGACACTTTTAATTATTTACCTGAGCCTGTCTTGAGATACACTGCTAAAGCGTTAGACGAGCCTGTGAGCCATATCTACAGGATAGCGACCTTTTATAATGCCTTTAGTTTGGAACCGCGAGGAAAGCATCTAATAACTGTTTGCCTCGGAACGGCCTGCCACGTAAAAGGAGCAGGCGATATTCTCTCTGCGCTCGAAAACCGCCTTGGAATAAAGATTGGACAGACAACTGAAGATATGATGTTTACAATTGAAGGCGTCAGGTGTATCGGTTGCTGCGGTCTTGCTCCTGTATTGAAGGTGGGAGAAGATGTGCACGGCCTGATGACGGTAAAGAAAGTGCCGAAGTTAATAGAAATGTATGGGAATTCCTGAGTCTATGGAAAAACTTTCTCCCGAAGATTTGAATAAAATTAGCCAAAAGGTAAAAGAAAAAAATCTTTTAGGTCAAGGTGCATACCGAGCTAAAGTTACCATTCATCTTGGTACCTGCGGAATCGCCGCGGGTGCCGACAAAGTATTCCGTGCCCTAACGGAGGAACTCGAAAGCCAAAATATTAAGGATGTTATTTTAACAAGCTCCGGATGTGCCGGACTATGCAGTAGAGAGCCAATGGCTACTGTAAAACTACAAGGACAAGCTCCGGTTAAATATGTGGACCTGACTGCTGAAAAAATCTTGGAAATATTAGAAAAACACGTTATTGGTCAAACCATGGTCAAAGAATACACTGTTGATGATGCAACTGACAAAGGATTCTTTGCCTGCCAGAATCTGATAGCGCTTAGAAACAGAGGAGTTATCGACCCTGAAAAGATCGATGAATATATCGCCAGAGACGGCTACAGAGCCTTGGCAAAAGCTGTTACCACTATGACGCCGGAGGATATTATAGAAGAGATAAAGAAATCCGGGTTAAGAGGAAGGGGTGGGGGCGGCTTTCCCACCGGCTTAAAGTGGGAATTCTGTAAAAAGGCTAACGGCGATACTAAATACATAATATGCAACGCCGATGAGGGTGACCCCGGCGCGTATATGGACAGAAGCATTATCGAAACAGACCCTCATACCTTATTGGAAGGAATGCTTATAGGTGCCAGAGCAATTGGCGCAGCTGAAGGTTACATTTATATCAGAGCCGAATACCCTCTTGCTCAGGAAAAGTTGAGAATTGCGATCAAACAGGCAAAAGACTACGGTCTTATTGGTGAAAATATCTTGGGCAGTGATTTTAGTTTTGATATTCATATCAAACAAGGCGCAGGGGCTTTCGTCTGCGGCGAAGAAACTTCACTCATTGCTTCGATAGAAGGAGCTGCCCCGGAACCGAGACAAAGGCCGCCGTTCCCCGCTCAATCGGGACTTTTGGGAAAACCCACAAACATAAATAATGTCGAAACATGGGCAACTGTTCCTGTTATTATCAATCAAGGTGCAGACTGGTTTGCCGCCATAGGCACGGAAAAAAGCAAAGGAACAAAAGTTTTTTCTCTCGTTGGTAAGATAACGAATACCGGCTTGATCGAGATCGAAATGGGCACCACTTTAAGAAAAATCATCTTTGATATCGGCGGCGGAATCCCCGGTGGAAAGGAATTTAAAGCGATACAAACAGGAGGACCGTCTGGAGGATGCATCCCCGCGAGTTTACTCGATCTTCCAATTGATTATGAGTCCTTGTACGAGGCAGGTTCGATTATGGGTTCTGGCGGAATGATCGTGATGGATGAGGACACCTGTATTGTGGATGTGGCCAAATATTTCCTTGAATTTACAAGCGACGAATCCTGCGGTAAATGCTCATCCTGTAGAGATGGTTCAGAGGCCCTTTACGAAATTCTCGAAAGGATATGCAACGGTAATGGCCGGCAAGATGACCTGGAGCTTCTCGTGGAAATTAGTGAAGCAGTTAAAGATGCCTCAATGTGCGGATTGGGACAAACCCTGCCCAATCCTGTTCTTACTACTTTACGCTTTTTCAAAGATGAATATCAAGCACATATAAACGAAAAACGCTGTCCTGCAAAGGTATGCAAAGCTTTAATAACATTCAGCATTGACGAGGAGAAATGTACCGGCTGTACTTTATGCGCGAAAAATTGCCCCGCATGCGCAATTTCCGGAAAGAGAAAAGAACCTCATAAAATCGAGCAAGACAAATGTGTTAAATGTGGTGTTTGTCACGACGTATGCAAGTTCGATGCTGTTAATGTGATATGATAGAAGATTGAAGATATGATTAACTTTACGATAAATGATAGACAATTGCAGGTCGAAGAAGGTAGAACCGTTCTTGAAGTAGCGCTTGAACAAGGAATAAAGATACCAACATTATGCTACCACAAGGAATTAACGCCTTATGGAGCGTGCAGGCTGTGTCTGGTTGAAATAGTAGCCGGCGGCAGACCAGGGCTTGAAGCGTCATGTGTTTATAAAGTCACCGATGGTCTAGAGGTTAAAACTGATACCGAGAGGGTTAAAAGAACGAGAAAAATTATTTTTGAACTTCTATTGGCCAGGTGCCCTGATGCTGAAAAGATCAAAAAGTTAGCCAGTGAGTATGGTGTAACTGAGACACGGATTAAACTTAAAAAGAAGGAAAACTGTATCCTCTGTGGCCTATGTGTCCGAGTCTGTGCTGAAATTAGCGAAAGGCATGCACGAAGTTTTTCGGGCAGAGGAGCAAAAAGAAAGGTAGAAACGCCTTTTGATAAAATATCTGAAAAGTGCATCGGATGTGGCGCTTGCGCTTATCTTTGTCCGGTTGAGGCATTAAAAATCGAGGAAGCTGATTGAAAAAGAAAAGTAAAGAAAACTTCTCATATTATGAACCGCTGGCATCAGAAAGCAAGTTTGTCTTTAGCAGGATCAGCTTCTTTACGAAAGGTTAGATTTAATAAATCTTAATGAGATTTATCAGCCGATTGCTGACGATCTAAAGTCAGTGGAGGATTGTCTATCGTTCTCTATTAGGGAATCAGACAACCGGTCAATACTGGCAATGAGCGATTACTTATTAGAATCATCAGGTAAAAAAATAAGACCTGCGCTTGTAATTCTTTCTGAAAAAGCTGCGTCAGCGGATAAGAACAGGAGTTGTGAACGTGACGAACTTATTAGGATCGCGACTGCTGTGGAATTAATACACATGGCATCTTTAATTCACGACGATGTGCTCGATGAAGCAATGATGCGTCGCAGCAGGCCAAGCGTTAATGCCAAATGGGGGAAATGATGTTTCGATCATGCTCGGGGATTATATCTACTCCAAGGCATTTGAATTAATAGGAAAGTGTAAAAATACTGATGTTTTCGCATGCATAACTCAGGCAACGTATGTAATGAGTGAGGGAGAATTGACCCAGGTTTGCCAGAGAGATAATTTGGATTTGTCCCAAGATAGCTATATGGTTATTGTCAAAAAGAAAACAGCCTCTTTATTTGCCGCTTGTTGCCACGCAGGCACTATTGTAGGCAATCACAATCAGGGCGTTCAAGCCGCGTTGAAAGAGTTTGGTCGGTATAGCTTTTCAAATTACAGATGATCTTATGGATATTATCAGCCAAAACAAAAGAGAAGAGTTGAAAAAAATACTCCAATTAAGATTGAACAAAGATAATCTGAGGAAAATAAGAACAATGTTTGCTAATTCAGATGCTGCAGATTCAACCAGAAAAATCGCTTTATTTCATATTGACCTAGCCAAACACAAACTCGATGAACTTCCGAGTTCAGATTATAGAAAAAGCCTTAGTTACCTTGCTGATTACGTCAATCAAAAAACCTTTTGAAATTTTGTGAGGTGAATTATGGAAAATTCAAAGATTTTAATTGCGGATGATGATCCTGATTTTACTGCTGTAGTAAAAACTATCCTGGAAAGTGA
>CAZQXE010000124.1:0-3323 GCA_964597115.1 uncultured Pirellulales bacterium
CGGGAAAACAAAGCCAAACAAAGCCAATTTATTTCGTATTGAGTGCTGCGTGATGCGTATTGAGAAAAGGAATATGAAAAATCACGCTTGTGTTTGGTCTAGCGAAATACGCATATTCCGGTAGTCGCCCACAACTGAAAACAGGGTGCGCATTAGTACCACCCAGCAATAACGCCCGTTAGATGTTAACGCAATATTATTACCCCGAAAGGTTACTATTCGAGTTGACAGAAGAAATAATAACTCTTTGGAAAGATAAAGCCAAAAGCTTCTACCATATTTCTTCTTCATATGTGCAAGATTCAAACTGCCGCCAAGTAACTGTAACAGGAAATCATAACGCATTCTCTCGATATAAGAAAATTCTCTCATTGCAATTATAGGATGTTTGTTTTTTTGCACCATGCTTATGTATCGTTGTATGGAAAATGTGTTGGAATACATTGTCCCATTTATATACCCCCAAGAGCCTGTTCCAACTCCTGCATATTCATCATGGTCCACTATGTATTCATCGATCACGCCTTTCTTGCTGGAGAAACACCAGACTGATTCCTGGTTATACATATCAGCTAACTGTTCCACAATAAGTTTGTATAGTCGCTTCTCCTGTGAATAGTTCATCTTTCCATATCCTTTGGCGAGATTATCTTTTTGGGAATTTGAGACCATTAAGGGATAAAAGGTAACCTGGTCAGGCTTAATTTCTTTGACAATCTCAATATCCTGCGAGATAGTCTCTTTAGTCTGATTCGGAAAGTTGAAGATCATATCAACGTTTATAGTATCAAACACACCAATAACAGAAGAGAGCTTTTCTTTGATTTCTTCACCGGAACCATACTTTTCAAAACGTTGAATACTTCTAAGAATTCCATTGTTAAAAGATTGTACGCCGACAGATAAACGATTAGTATCCAGGTCCTTGAGGATCTGAAGGGTTTTCGGGACCAGATGGTTGGGATTCGTTTCAATAGAAATCTGAGTGATCGGCCAAATAGTCTTGACAAATGAGATAATACCAGCCAACTTATCTGGCATTATTGTAGGAGTACCACCTCCAACATAAACAGAGTCGAAAATATACCCAAGGTTATAATATATTTCTATTTCTTTCTGTAAGACATCAAAATAAGTTGATGCAAGAGAAGGCTCAAACTTAACCCTCATAAATGCACAATAGGGGCAGAGTTCTTCGCAAAAAGGGATGTGAATGTAAAGAAGGTATCGGTTGTTTTTATTAGGTTGTGGTGGGGAACAATACGAATATTTTTCAAACGTTAAATAACGTCGTGTTAAGTGTGTTGAATAATGTGTTAAAAAGGTCTCAAGCAGCATATATTTGATATTTCATATAAATTTTTGTGCATCTACACGTCCGAGCATCAAGACGCTTCCATATTGAGATCGAATTCGGTCATCACCTTCTCCAAGATTATAACGCTGCCCTCCAGAATATAACATATGTAATTATTCGACGAAAATTGATTGGGGGGGGCATTCGTCAGAAGCTTGCTGAACACGTTCCTCGAATTTAGGATGTACCATATCAACAATAATCAATAGTAATCCCATGATATCAAGACACATTTAGGCGGCTGCATGGATATTATTCGCCACTACAACTCCACTTATGATAATGTAACTATGTATATTGTTTCAACCAACTATCGAACTTCGAGCCTCCTAACAATCGATAGGGAGAGCATTTTATTCTCAATAGAGAGAATTTCTATGATGCAAAGAGACTGTCGTGAAAACACAGTGCATTAGAGCGAAGAAATGCTATTCTGATGATATGAATATCACGGTTTTTGCGCTCGTTGCAAAACGATCACGGCTGTGGGGAAACGCTAAAACGAGCGTCAAGCTTGAAGATGCGTTTTGCCGGCAGATTCAGGACCTGCGAGCTTTCAAGAGACAGAGAATCGCGGATTTGTTCAAGAATGTCCGCTATCCTCTTATCATCGGCTGCGATTATCGTAAACCAAATGTTGAAATCATCTTTGCGAAGGTAGCTGTGGGTCACTTCGGAAAATCGCCCGATTATTTCGGCGGCTCGGTCAACATCTTCGGGCTTGACGCTCACGGCAGCCAGGGTGCTGCGAAAGCCGAATTTGCTGGAATCGAAACTGGCCCCCATCCGGCGAATCACTCCTTCATCGAGCATCCTTTGGGTCCTGTCCCAAAGCTCCTCTACCGAAATCTGTAACCTGTCAGCTATAACCTCATAAGGTCTTTCGCAAAGAGGAAAATCGTCCTGAAGTTCCTGGAGTATTCGGCTGTCAGTTTTATCCATAAGGTTTGTTCCCGAAACCCGTATATTTTCACTTGACCTCGGAATATCAAAAAGACTATATAAAAAGTAATTGAAAATTGAAGAAAAGTAAAGATAAAGCTCATATGACAACATTTCGAAAAAGTAAGAAGTTGTTTCAGGATGCGACAAAGGTAATTCCCGGCGGAGTCAATAGTCCAGTCCGCGCCTTCAAAGCTGTTGGTTCAAAACCAATATTTATAGAAAAGGCAAAAGGGCCATATTTATACGATGTCGACGGCAACAGGTATATCGACTACTGTCTTTCATGGGGGCCGATGATACTCGGCCACGCACACAAGCAGGTCCTCGACCAAGTCAAAAAAGTTATGGCCAAAGGGACCAGCTTCGGCATCCCCACAGAGCTTGAGACGCAGCTTGCTTCGATGATTGTGCGGGCAATTCCGTCGGTCGAAAAGGTCCGGCTGGTCAGCTCCGGCACCGAAGCTGTGATGACCGCGATTCGCCTCGCCCGCGGATGCACAGGGCGGGACAAAATCATAAAGTTCATCGGCTGTTACCACGGCCACGTCGACCACATGCTCGTGCAGGCAGGCTCCGGAGCAACAACTCTCGGCACACCAAGCAGCCCAGGCGTTCCGAAAGATTTCACAAAACACACCGTCCTGCTGCCCTACAACAACATCGAGATGCTGGAAAAAGCCTTCAAGAAATATAAAGACCAAATTGCTGCGGTAATAGTTGAGCCGATAGCGGGAAACATGGGAGTAGTGCCGCCGGCAAATAGCTTCCTGAAAACTATCAGAAAGTTATGCACTAAAAACGGCAGCATTTTAATCTTCGACGAAGTGATAACCGGTTTCAGAGTTAAATACGGAAGCGTTCAGGATATCTTCGGCGTACGAGCAGACTTGACATGCCTGGGTAAAATAATTGGCGGTGGTTTTCCAATAGGCGCATGCGGAGGAAAAGCTCAATTGATGGAAAAATTGTCCCCAACCGGCCAAGTCTATCAGGCCGGCACACTTTCAGGCAATCCGGTCTG
>CAZQXE010000124.1:3423-9264 GCA_964597115.1 uncultured Pirellulales bacterium
TTTCATAACGCAATGTTGAGTGAGGGCATTTATCTGCCGCCATCCCAATTCGAGGCATGCTTTGTCTCTACCGAACACAAACAAAACGATATCGATAAGACGACCCGCGCTGTTAATAAATCTCTCCGAAAAGCAAATATGTAAAAAGCTAATCGGGCATTTGGAAAATCTCACCGCTGCGTTTCAGTTCCGCCTGTTTTTCCTTATCCAAACCTATCTCGGCATCTGTCAAATAACACGCAGGGTCCGGTGCCCAGGGATCGCTATAATGCAAATCCGCACGAACTCTCAAACTCCCGCCGCAACCATCGAAAAACTTACAAAGCCGGCACCTTCCCTTGATATGCCTGCGGCGTTCCTTCAAACCTCGGAGAAGCGGGTCACTTGTATCGGTCCAAATCCGGCTAAAAGGTTTCTCACGCACGTCACCAAGGTCGTAATGCCACCAAAACTGGTCCGGATGCACCTTCCCGTGAAAATCTATACAACCGATTCCGACGCCGCTGCTGTACATCCCTCCGCCGTTCCAGGTCAGCAATTTCCAGACCTCGCCCGCACGTGCGGAATCCTGCTCCTTTAATTTCAGGTACAAATATACGCCATCAACATGATTATCGACAGTCAATATATCAGTAACTCTGCCAGCTTGTTTGAACATTCTGGTCTTGGCCAATATCGTCTCAACTGTGTCCCTTGTTTGCGCATGGGTAAGGTCTTCTTCCGCGATATTTTCTCCTCTGCCGCTTGGAACAAAATGGTAGAAGCACGCCCGCTCAATATTTTCTGCCTCGAAAAAATCAAACAGACTCTCCATGTCCTGAACATTTCTTTTAGTCAAGGTCAATCTAAGACCGATTCGGATGCCGGCATCCTGACAATTCTTTATGCCTTCCACAGCTCTGTTAAACGCTCCAGCCACGCCCCGAAATTTGTCGTTGATATCACCTATGCCATCGAGGCTGATTCCGACGTACGAAACCCCATGCTGCTTTATCCGCTTCGCCACATCGGCTGTGATGAGTGTCCCATTCGTCGAGATAACGGCTCGCAGGCCTTGTTCGACGGCATATCCAATCAACTCAAACAAATCCGGCCGCATCAATGGCTCACCGCCCGAAAACAGAATCGATGGAACATTAAACTGCGACAAATCATCCAGCACAGCTTTCGCTTGCCCAGTAGACAGTTCATCATCGGCTTTGCTTGCACCACTGTCGTTATAACAATGCACGCATTTGAGATTACATGCACGCGTAATATTCCAGACCACAATCGGCCGCCTTTCAGATGCTCTCCTGGGTACAATCTTACCTTTGGGCTCGCCCGATTTTTCTTTGCCATAGCGAAGCCAATCCCCCGGCGTAACCTGATCACAATACAATTTGCTGATATTTATCACAGACAAACCTTAAAAAGCGAAAAATCCACAAAGTTATCAACGAACCGCTTCAGGCGGTACGTATGCGCAAAATGGCTCTTCCGCCATGTAATTGCCCGTCGCAGCATACGCTCTGCCCCGGCATCCGCCGCATATTTGCCTGTAGCCGCAGACACCACACTTGCCCTCAAGCTGGTCACTGTCACGCATTCGTGCAAGGTCCTTATTGTTGTACCATATATCCGAGAGTTTATCCTCAAGGACGTTGCCGCATTTAACCGGCAGATAGCCGCACGGAAATACATCCCCCTGATGCCCCACAAACAATACTCCAAGACCTGCAAGGCAACCTTTCGATGCTCCCCCGTGTCCGCTCTTGCCGGGGACAGCATCATTATCATGGCCTGCTTCGGTGCGCGACTTGTGCAGACCCTGTTGCCTGATGATGCGCTGATAATGAGGGCCGCACGTGACCTTCATTTGCAGTTCGCCCCGGCCATCCAAACCACTTATCTCAAGCATTTTCTGCTCATACTGCTCGGGCGAAAGCATATCATTCTCTGCCAAAGCCTGCCCGCAACCGACAGGAACGAGCATAAAAATATGCACCGCCACCGCACCGAGCAATTTGGCAAGTTCGTAAATTTTTTCTAACTGATTGGCGTTATGTTTTGTCAAAGTGATATTAATCTGAAAAGGCACTTTTTTTTCACGAAGGTGACCTATACCTTCAATCGCCTTTTCGAATGCTCCGGCCAACTGCCGTTGTTTGTCATGAACCTCAGCGGTTGCTCCATCCAGACTCACCGAAACCCTCACAATTCCGCTATCACGTATCTGCTCAGCTATAGTTGCTTCTATCAACGTCCCATTTGTCGCAAGGGCAGGAATAAGTCCCAACGATCCGGCATGACTAATCAACTCAAACAAATCCTCACGACAAAGCGGCTCACCCCCAGAAAACACCAACACCGGCATCATGGGCTGTTCTGTTCCCAAATCAGCTAACTGCTTAAGAAGCCCCCTCGCCTGCTCTGTCGAAAGGTCTCTATACGCTGCTTCATTAGATTCAATACGCCGGCAATGAGCACAGGTCAGATTGCATCTTATCGTGCTCTCCCAAAACAAAAGCCTCAGAATCTGCTCTGACCTCAAAGCACCCTTCACGAGCGTGCATCCTCCTTATCACCCAAATCGGCCGTTATTTCCTCCGCCTGTTTGACAATGCTGTCAACCAGCCTTGCCGCTTCAGCCGCCCCATTTTCTCTGGCCACGGTATTGACGTTCTTTATCACGCAATGCAGCATCTTATTAACAACACGATTGACCATAGCCTCCAGAACTACTCGACAAGTAGCTTCCTCTCTTACACCTACAAAGAAACGTTCCATCTCGTTTTTAGCGATCTGCTCGAACTGCTCCTTCATCCGGCCTATCAGAGGCCCTATATCCTTAGCCCCGGACCACTCCATAAAGTCCGTGACATTTTCAAGGACGATTTCCATACCCCATGCAATATCACGTTCACGGGCCTTGCGATTCTGCTCAACCACCTCAGAAAGGTCATCAACACTATAAAGGTGTACGTCTTCTATTTCATTCACAGACGGTTCAAAATTTCGCGGCACGGCGATATCGATTATCAGCAATGTCCCTTCCTTGCGGCGGTCTGTTATCTTCCTGAACGACTCCTTTGTGAACAGGTAATCCTGTACTGTAGCGGAGGCTATAGCAATATCTGCCCCAATCAACTGCTCGCAGAGCTGCTCCCATTTCCGAGCTATAATACCGTACTGTTCGGCCACCATCAAACCACGGTCGTAAGAGCGGTTAACGACCGTTATATTCTGTGCTCCAACCTGAAGAAGGCTCTGAACAATCAACTGGCCTACATCACCGGCGCCAATGACAACCACCTTAGCTGATGAAATATCGGCAAAGAACTGCTTGGCCAATTCAACGGCAACGCCGGGCACACCCACCCGGCCGCTGGAGATAGATGTAGTCGTATATACCTTTTTGCTGGTTGCAAAGGCAGAGTGAAATAGCCGATTTAAGACCTTGCCTGTAGTTTCTGCTGCGCAGGCAAGCTTGTAGCTTTCTTTGACTTGCCCGATTATCTGCGCTTCGCCCACCACAAGACTGTCCAGGCTTGATGCAACTGTCAGCAGGTGCCGGACCGCATCTTCGTTTTCGTATGCGTACAAGAAACGGCGGAACTTTTCCAGCTCAACGTTATGAAACTCTGAGAGGAACTCGGCAAGCCTGTCCGTATCGGCCCCCTCATGGTATTTGCCGGCACAATACAGCTCTACACGGTTGCACGTTGATATAAGTACAAACTCGGCCTGGGCGAATAGCTTTTTAAGCTCACAAAGCGCCTCATTCGTTTGCGCTGTGTTAAAAGCCAGCTTCTCACGAATCTCTATCGGAGCAGTTTTGTGATTGAGTCCCAATACTACGATTTTCATGTCTTGTAAAAAATCACTATATATATGTTGGCGGAACCTTCTTAAGTTCCTTTTTAGTAGCCAGTATGCGGTAAGCAGACACCCCACAAGTCCGGCTCATACGCTGAACAGTTTGCTCAACTTCCTGAATATCTGCTCCATGTACCATAATGTATAAGTTATACGGCCAGTTCTCACCCGTGTTCCTCTCATAAGCATGGCTGACCTCCTTAAATCCTGATAATATCGTTCCCACCTGCTCAACGCGCTCAAGCTCGACCTGCCAGGCAACCATTGCACCCCCGGATAAACCCACTTTGAAATGGTCGACTATTGAGCCTATCCGTCGCAGTTTACCCTGTCGCTTCCAATTCTCCAGAACAGCTAAAAACTGCTCTGTTGCAATTCCCGCCTGTTCGGCCATGTCCTTGTAGGGAGTTTGGCTTCCTGGAAAACCATCCTGAAGAACAGCTAATATCCTTCTCTCGGTATCAGATATCCAAAATCCCATCCGATTTTACCAATAAATCATACACAGTGAATCATACGTGCTAAATACCATCGGCACTGATTCCTACATACAGGAATAATCCCATAAAAGATGATTAATTTATTTAGCATGTTTCACGAACTATTGCAAGAGAACTTCTCGTGATTAGTAGTTATTGAATGTACCCCCATTTTGGTGTAAAACTACAAAAAGACAGATAGTTTACTTTCGAAAGGAAAAAATGAGGTCGTTTAGGATCGCAAGCAGAGCAAGCAAACTTGCCTTGATACAAACAAACCAGGTCCTCAAATTGCTCGAAAATGTTTGTCCGGATGTGGAAAGTTCCATTGTTGAAGTATCCACAAAAGGCGACAGCGATAAATCGGACTTCCTTTATAAGGCCGAATCAAAAGGATTCTTTACCTCTGAAGTGGAGAACGCTCTTCTCGACGGAAAAGCGGATCTGGCAGTGCACAGTTTCAAGGACTTGCCTACACTTTTGACGCTGGGACTTGTTGTCGCTGCTGTACCCAAAAGGGAATCCCCCGCAGATGCTCTTGTCGCATCAGAAAAGGTAGCCTCTATTAAGGATTTGCCGGCTGGCTCTACTATTGGAACATCCAGCCTAAGACGCATAGCGCAACTGCATCTTCTCAGAGACGATATTAAATGTGTCCCTTTGCGGGGAAATGTCGAAACCAGAGTTCGTAAAGTTATGGATGGCCAGGTTGATGCGATAGTCGTAGCCTGTGCAGGCTTAAACAGGCTTGGCCTAACCGAAAAAATCTCCGTCGTTCTGCCACCGAAAGATTTTATCCCAGCCCCGGCACAGGGAGCATTGGCCGTACAAATCCGCGCTGAAGATAGCGAGCTTGCAGAACTCGTCGCACAAATAGATGATACAAATTCTCGAATAACCACAGAGACCGAGCGATGCGTACTCGAAGCTGTACACGGTGGTTGCAGTATACCACTGGGCGTTTATTCAGAAACCCACGAGGATACAATAACTACTGATGCAATCATCTGTGATCTCGACGGCAAAAAATACGTAAAGCTCTCGACATCGTCATCCATCGACCAGGCTAAAACCAGTGCAAAGAACCTCGCACGGCAGCTATTAGCCGATGGGGGACAGGAGATTTTGGTTCAAATCAGAAACAGTTGAGACACCCAAAGTATATTTCCAACCGGTAGTCTCATAGAAAATGAGGTACCACGACCAAGTTGGTTTTCCGTGACGTTCCTGTCAATGCGAGGATACAACGATTCGCTTCATGTTAGCTTAACCCAGATTGATTTCACATTTCATTCTGTATCGTTGTAAAGAATGGTTAAAAATTCATTACGACTCCACCGGATCAATGTCGCGAAGGCCTATAACTGTACAAAGTCGTGGAATTATTCGGCCAATTCGTATATCTGAACATCATAAACGAAATAGAAAATTCAAATCCGGATCCATAGTTAACGTCGTTCAGATGTGTAAAGTGCATCCATGCTAATCTTCGGAGAAATAAGGA
>CAZQXE010000125.1:0-9194 GCA_964597115.1 uncultured Pirellulales bacterium
TAAGGGATGAGGCTGACACTCAGACAGCAGAGAATCCCGGCACACCGGCAGAGAAGGAGAATGATTTTAAAAAACAAAGCCAATATGTGCCGACACAAATGAACGTAAGTTCTATTATAGGAGTGAATTGTGAAAATAAATCCCATCCCATACTCCGGGAAAACAAAGCCAAACAAAGCCAATTTCAAAATCCCAAATTGGATTCGGTCTTTGAATTCGACGATAAATTCTTACAATGCAAATTGCTCAACAAGCAAAATACTTGACATCTAAAGTATTCTAACATAGGATTCTCATACAATTTTATAGTTTTATAAGGGAAATTGTCATGGCTGCGATTAAGCCAAGAATTAGCGTTGAGTACACCGGGAATGCCACTATAGTCAGTTTTACGGATGAAAAGATCCTCGAAGAAAGGGATATTAAGGCGCTTCAAGAGTCGATTATGTCTATAGTCGAACAGGCGGAACGAATAAACCTTATTTTAGATTTTGGCAATGTTAGGTTCTTATCCTCTGCCGTATTGGGGCTGTTAATAAGAATGAGTAAAAGGATTTACGAACGAGATGGTCAGTTAAGACTCTGTAATATAAATCCAAAGATTTACGAAATATTCAAGATAACGCGGCTGACTAAAACTTTCGATATTAATAAAGACGTTCAAAGCGCAGCCGAAGATATATCTCATCCGAATTAGGTAAGAATCATTTTGCTTTGCTCATGACATCAAATGCGCCAACCAATTGCTCAATGGTCGTCGAAAGCAAACCTTCTGCTGTTGCCAATGTATGCGAGCAGATTCTTTCCAGGCTTGAGGACAATAGTTTCGACAAAGACGACATTTTCGCTATTCATCTAACCCTGGAGGAGGCTTTTAATAATGCTGTCAAGCATGGCAATAAGATGAATCCTAATAAGAAGGTTGCAATTGACTATACCGTTAATTCGGATATGTTTGAAATTTCTATCACAGACGAAGGCGACGGATTTAAACCGGAATTCGTCGCGGATCCACGATGGGGTGAAGGTCTTTTGAAGCCGGGAGGCAGAGGACTGCTCCTGATGAATTCGTATATGGATGTGGTTAAGTTTAATGAACAGGGTAATACTGTATTTATGGTAAGATATAAGGAAAGACCACATCTAACGAAAAGGAAGGAACAAATATAAAAATAATCGGAAACCTGCTATTGCAGGTAAAATCAAGGAAAGATTTCACGCCCGATAAAAGGATTTTTTTTATGTTTAACAGATTTTTCGTTTTTTGCAGTTTTCTATTTCTTTTAAGTGGTTGTATATACGATGACGAGCCGATGCCACAAATTGTACATAATCCTCAATCTGAGTCCCAAATTGTTCTACCAAGTGTCAGAAAATCCGAACGAACCGACAATAATAATAATTACGAAGGTTCCAGATACTGGCTGCCATCAGCCGGCGTAGAGAAGAAATGGACAGCCATAGTCATACATCATTCAGCAACGAAAACGGGAAATTCTGCCATATTTGACAGGTGGCACAGGGAAGGCAATCATTGGGAAGGAATTGGTTACGATTTTGTCATAGGTAACGGCACAGATAGTGGTGATGGCCAGATTGAGGTAACATTTCGCTGGCGTGAACAAATTCCCGGTGCTCATTGCGGAGGAACTCCCGGAAATTGGGCCAATAAAGACGGTATAGGAATTTGCCTTGTTGGCAATTTCAATCGCACAACACCTACGGCAAAACAAATGCAGTCGCTTCTTCAGTTGGTTCGTTTTCTACAAAAACGATACGGTATTCCGAAGAGTCGTATTTACGGTCACAAAACCACTCCTGGAGCACGTATAACCGACTGCCCGGGGAATAATTTCCCGATTACAAAACTCAAATCGATGCTTAATTTCTAAAATCACATCAATATTTATATTCAGGCAATGTGCTTATTGCGTCCTATAAAACCATTTTCAGGCTCGAGAACTGTGCTTTTTTGGAGTAATTGAAATAAATTGTGACTGCTAAGAAAGTCGCCGTCCGATTATTCCGAAGTTTCTGCTGACAACATTATTCCAAAAGCAGAATAAGGAGTTAATCGAATGGATATGTATGAGTCGCTATTCTCTCCGGGCTTTGTGATAAATGAGCAGGTTGCACGACAGATTTTTGAAGTTTTACCCGAGCATGGACCCATAATTACAATTATCGACAGGAATGGTAATATCTGGCCCAGCGACTCAGAAGAATTTGCCAAGCTTGACATCAGCGAGTCATTTTTAAAAGAACTATGTGCCAAGATAGATGACGGTGTTGAGCCGGTCATAACCAGCTTAAATGATTGCAGTATTATTGCGGTACAATTAGCGACCGAGCAAAACAACTGTGGATATGTGATTATTGCACTGCCACAACATAGTCCTGAATCGACCTTGATAAATATCGACTTGATTGAAATATTGCTCAACCAATTCAGTTTAATAGCCAAGCTGATCGAGAAGAACAATCTCCTCTATGAAGTGCAAATGAGGCACTATCGCGTATGCGGCCAGAACGAGATAGCTTATAATTGACCGTTTTCATAGCGTATAATAAATAGTGTTTCTGCACGGAGTTCCTCCCACCTGTGTATATATAGTCTTATCGTCTATCGATTTTTACAAACTCACAGCCAAAATCCGATGCGTTTTCCGACAATGTGATCGAACAAAAATCATAATCAGTGAAAGTTTGAGTTGTTTTTGAGGACGCAATTGCTATAATTCTTATTGTATATTCGATGCATTAGAGCGAATTTTGAGCTAAAGCATTAGACTATGAATACGCATACTACGGACAGATGTAAGTAGAGAAAATAATGAAATTTCAGGTATTTAAAAACGGTAAAATTGTTGATAAATTTTTGTTATGTGGTACCTGTCTTTTCGGTGGCGACGGGATTGGTATTCGTCGAGCCCAGATTACATTCAAAAACGGTATTATTGAGTGCAAGAAGCCAAATCTTGAGACGGCAGGATTGTCCTTGTTGTGGCCTATCGAAGGTTTCGGCAAGGTACTTTTACCTACAACCTGCCTGCCTGAAAGAGAGCGACCGTATAATCTGAACGTGGAAATAGCTCGCGCAAAACTAATGCAAATAGTAAACAAACGTGAGGACTGGTTATTTTTTAACAGTGTAGAGGGCATGGCGGATATTTCCGGAAAAGCCCAGGATTTGTTTATTCAGGCGATTCAAAACATCTCCATGCCTTCCGAGGCATCAAAATTGGCTGATGAATCACTAAGGGAAGCTATAGTTCTTTCTGAAAAACTTGCAATAAAACAGGCAGAATCGCTTTTCCAGGCAAGGAGCAAGAGCCACGGTTTTGGTCGAGGCTGCTTCGGCTGCAGAATTGATCCTATGGAGATTGATAATCCTGTGTATGTTGAGAAACTATTGGAATTGTTCGGCTCCGCAACGATACCGATAAGCTGGGCTCAGATAGAGTCTCGCAAGGGCAGCTTCGATTTCTCTACAATGGACGCCTGTATTGATGCGCTTGGCAGGAAGAAATTAACGCTCAGTGCAGGACCATTGCTTTGTTTCTCAAAAGAATATCTTCCCAAGTGGTTGCTTCGCAGCGGAGTGGGTTTCGAGAAGATTCGGGAAATGGCATACCGGTTTATAACAGAAGTAGTAGCACGCTATTCGGGTGTCATTCGCGCGTGGTGTGCCATAAGCGGTTTGAATGTATTTAATCATTTTGGATTTAAATTTGAACAGATTCTGGAAATGACACGTGCCGCTAATATGGCCGTTAAACAGGCAAGTGAAAGAGCTTTGAAGATAATAGAAGTCAGCAATCCGTGGGGCGAATATTACTCGACAACACCCAATAGTATCCCCCCCCTGGTATATATGGATATGGTCGTACAGAGTGGGATCAATTTCGATGCATTCGGACTGAAGGTGCGATTCGGTAAAAATCAATCTGGTATGCACATTAGAGATATGATGCAAATATCCGCAATCCTGGATTCCTTTGCGCTTGTGGCCAAGCCTTTGTATATAACAAATTTAGAAGTCCCAAGTCAGAACAGTAGTGGTTTATACGATGGGAAAGTTGCCGGTATCTGGCATGAGGGATGGAACCAACAGCGACAAGGTCAATGGATCGAGCAGTTTCATAAAATAGCACTTAGTAAACCATTTGTTAATTCAGTGAGCTATGCAAATCTCATCGACACAGAAGAGAGTAAAATAGCTCATAGCGGCATGATGACAAATAAGCTCGAACCCAAAGAATCGTTTCGAACTCTGAAAAAGCTGCATGACAGCATTTTCAGTCGATAGATATATCGTTACTCTTGAATTGTGCTTTCTAAGCGGCAGAACGGCATGAGAGATATCAGACAAAACAGGATTCAATCATTCGCATTTGTCATCAGTGTATGTATGGCTATCTGCCTTTCATGGACTTTTGTTTTAAATCATACTAAGCTCGAATCTGCTGCCGGTAATAACGAAATTGAGTTAGAAAGCCGAATAAATCCAAACAACGCATCAGCAGCAAGTTTGGTGAGACTGTCAGATATAGGTATGCTGCGGGCTGGGGCGATAGTAGCGTATCGTCAAAAATTCTACGAAGCGGATGGTAAAAATCGAGCTTTTCAGGATATCAATGATCTACAAAAGGTCAAAGGCATAGGCCCCAAAACAGTGCAAAATATAAGTGAATGGTTGACGTTTGAATAGGATGTAAAATACCGCTTATAGCGGATATTCAAAGAAATATGAACGAGTGGGAAATCAATAAACCGTTTGGTCAATGCTTCGGAACAGGCAGGAAAATTGAATATGGAGAGGAGTATTTCGGCGCTTTGTTGGAGACTGAGCAGGGACTGCAGCGGCAGGATTTTTGCGCTGATTACTGGGACAAAGAAAAGCCGGCTGTGTTTTGCTACTGGAGAACAAGGCTGCCACAGTTCAGTCAGAAAAAGCAATTATTCGTAGATGACCAGATGCTGATGGCCTTTTTTGAACGGCTGGAAAAAGAAACAGAACAGGAAAAAATTGATTTTCGTTTCGTTTTAGCATTAATTCTGATGAGAAAGAGGCTTCTAAAATATGATGGGACCAGAATCAAAGGCGATAAAGAAATCTGGCGATTGCGAATAGTAGGTGACAAGCAGACTGTCGAAGTTGTAAATCCGCATCTTGACGAAGAGAAAATCGAGCAATTATCCAGCCAGATAAGCGAAATTCTTCAGACGGAATTATAAGTTCATTCTTTACTGTTGCTTTTGTAGATGATGTAATAAATATTTAGCTTATAAGTTATTTCGGAGCTTGTATATAAATGTTGAGGAAATATGCTGCATTCATTGGCATAGCAACGTTTTTCCTTGCCGGTTGTGCTTTCGAATCAAAGGAAGTGCTATGGATTTGCCCGGGCAAAATATCTGTCACTGATTCGCTGTCTGCCTTAAAACTAAACTCACAAAATATCGTATCATTTAAGGCTAACGGAAGGTGTCGTTTACAGTACTATGTCGAAGACAAATCGAAACCGCAAAGTGAAAACTTTTCGGTTAAACTCAGAGTAAATCCTCCGGTTGACATTTATTTGCAGGGCGATGCGCCTCTTGTCAACAAAGCTGTTGTACTCGGTTCGAATGAGGATGAGTTTTGGCTTTCAATAAGACCAAAAGAAATAAGTGCTTACTGGTGGGGCAAATGGTCCGAGCAGGATAATTCCAATGGGATGTTGATAAATCCAAAGATTTTGCTTGAAGCTCTCGGAATTTTTGAAGTGGACGAAGAAGAAAACTGGTCTTTGTCAAATAAAGGCCCATATGATATTCTCACTAAACAAGACCAGGAATTGATAACGAAAAAAATATACGTCTATAGTTGCGACTATAGTGTTCGTAAGGTAGAATATTTTGATCCGAATGGTCAAGTTATAGCTCGTGTCGAACTGGCAAAATATAGGAAAGTATCCGAAGATTGTTTAATCCCATCATCGATAGAAATCACAACGAATGCTCAGAGTGACACGGAAGAATCAGATAGTATCACACTCGACTTAAAGTCCATAAAACCGGCAATCATTAACGAAATTCTGTTTAAGCGCAGGCCAGACCGAGGCTTTAAACATGTATATAAAGTCGTTAATGGAAAGTGGATTGAAAAACCTCAGTAAAGATTTCACATGGATTTCAGGAATTTAGCGATTTGTTCGATACTTTTATCGGTGGCACCCTGATTTTTCTTTATTACCCCCTGCCCATTTCGGGCGATTTTACGAGCAAAATCTTGTTCGAGGAGGCATTTCTGTAACGTTTTTAGCAAATCCGTTTCGTCTTTTACCATAATTGCGCCGTCACTTGCCAATAGCGCATCAACAGTATGTTTAAAATTGAATGCATGTGGTCCAAATATAGTACATTTGCCAAGAGCTGCCGCCTCCATCATATCGGAACCACCCATAGGTACGAGCGACCGTCCGACGAAAATTATCGTTGCAAGACTATAGAATTTTCTCAAATCACCCATTGTATCACCAAGAATTATAGCCTGATTGTCCGCCGATATATGGGCGGCGCTGTCTTTAACCTGGCTGAAGCGGATTAACGGCAATTTTCTATCTTCTATAAGTCGGGCAACTTCATCGAAACGTTCAGGTTTGCGAGGTACGATTACTAAACGCAAATCTTTGAACTGGTCCTGTCGTTTTAGATCTACGTAGACATCAAGCAATTTCTTTTCTTCATCATTACCAGTAGCACCTGCAACCCACAAATGTTCGTTGCCAATATTGAGTTGTGCTGCAAGAATATCCGAACCATCAACTTTATCGCCGATTTGAGCGGTGTCGTATTTTAGTGAGCCCGTAACGATAACTTTATCATCTGAGGCACCGAGTTGTCTGAAACGCTGAGCGTATTCATCTGTTTGAGCAAGAACGAGACTGATTTTGCCGAAGATTTTCTTTGCAAATTGCTTTATTCTCTTATATCCGGAAAAGCTCTTGTCACTTATTCTACCGTTGACCACAATAACAGGGATACTTAGCCTTTGTGCAACATCAACAAAATTAGGCCATACTTCCAACTCCATCAACAAACAGATTGCCGGTCGGATATTGTTAAAGGCACGGCGTATTGACCAGGAAAAATCAAAAGGAAAATAAAAAATCTGATAGTTCTCACTGAAGATGTTGATCGCGCGGGCAAAACCCGTATCAGTAGTTGTACTGATTACTATCTCGAAATCAGCGAATCTTTCTGCGAGTTCTGCTATGATGGTTTTAGCAGCGTTAACCTCGCCTACGCTGACAGCATGGAGCCATATACATTTTTTCTGAGGATTTCTGCGGCTGATTTTGCCAAATCGTTGTGCCCAGCCGGTTCGGTAGCGTTTATGTCTGATAGCTCGGTATATAATCTTGGGGCTATAAGCCGCACCGGCCAGCAAATATACAAAATCTAAAAGTATTCTCATCTGGCTATCCTGAGAACAAAAAAACGACATTAACAGTAAGTAGATGATATTTGTAAAACAGGATTATGTCAAACAATTGCCCGAGTACGCAATTATTGATTGATTCGACCAGGTAGATTATCAATATGTGTGTGATTTTAGAGTGAGTGTATCCTTATGGGGTAATCGAATCATGCCACTGTCTTGCCAACACGGCCAGATCGAGAAAATCAACCATACCATCCGGCGTCTGTGGCGCCAAGTCGGCTTTAGGATTCCAGTTAGATGATTCAGTAGTAGCAAGCCAGGCCTGAGAGAAAGCAGCAAGGTCCTGAAAGTCAACGATTCCATCACCAGCATCGGGTACGATGTCAGCAGTAAGAAGCGATGGGATTAATTCGAATTCCAAAGAAGGAGGTTCCTGTCCAAACAGACCTCCGCCTTTTAAAACAAGGTTATAGTACACAAAAAGATTCATGCCGATAATTCCATCGAGTGTGCCTCCTTCGGGCGAAGCAACATCGAGGAGCACAACAGGAACATTTGTGAAACGAAGCCAGTCGCCGAGTGCCGGTATCTCAAGCGAATCGATATAGAAACCCGGACTGATTGTAATCTCGCCCGTCACATCCTCGATTTCTACTTCAAAGTCTGCATTCGCCGGATTCAGGCCAAGACGTGAACCGACGCTGGAACCAACCACAGTAATCTGGGCACCTGTGTCTAACATAAAACGATCCTTATCGATTGCGCTGTAGGTCCCATTATGAATGTCTACACTATCCATAAACAACAGGCTTTGAGACCCCGTTCCTACAATGACAGAAGGATTGCCGGGTCGATAAACAAAATCGAGAATCGCCTCGTAATCTATGAGGTATGTTATGTAGAATGCACCGGATGGTATGAGATTAAGTGGCACACGGTTGTTATATTGAGGTATCTGTGAATCATAGTGTTCGTAAAATCGTATATCCGGTGCTGTATATTCATTACCATCATACATTACTGTGACAGGACGGTCATTATTGATAGCCGTTACGAAATTCACACTCATTGGCGAACCTATTGCGGTTGGTAAATCCGGTTTATAAAATGCTGGTTCTTCACCGACCGCAATAGAAATATTGCTTTGGCCGACCATATTCGCGTCGTTAAAAGTTGTTCCGTTCGGATCAATTGCTGCCAGTCCATCTATGAAGAGGGCTAATGGATAGCTTACTCGAGCGAAGACCGAGTTTGTTGCGCCAGTAATCTCAACGAAACTGGGTGTTAGTAAGTCAGTCGCATAGATACCTAAACGATTTGCAGCATTGTAGCCCATTACATGAACACTTGCACCTGTATCGAATAGACCTATTGCGAAGTTCGTCTCAGGACTACCCGTCAGATATCTGCCAACAACAGAAGTATGTGCTTGAGCTACCCAGTCATCATCAGTGGAACTCTTATCCGTAGCTGTAACGACGATTCGAGGTATAAAACCATCGATAGGAGGTGAATTTATAATGTTCGCTAATACTGTTGTTTGAGAAAGCAAACCAAGAGTCGATTTACTTGAAAGTGCCCTTTCCGGCACGACCTCCTTGCGTAAAACTTTTATTTGGCTCCTTGGTTTTTCGTTGAAAAGTGAAGGTTTTTTCTGTTCCGGATACCTAACGGCTTTTATACGATCACCACCGGTCATGCGCCAATCTACTTCTTTTCGTTCCCAGCCGGTTCGCTCGGTTTGAGCGAAAGAAGCACTGCACAT
>CAZQXE010000126.1:0-9178 GCA_964597115.1 uncultured Pirellulales bacterium
TGATATATCGTTCCGTCAGTCGCAACGACCGGCGATGTGAACGGCCAGCCTTGAGACTCGAAGTTGCACGTCCATTTGATGCTTCCATCATTAGGATCAAGGGCATATAGGTTCGGATCATATAATCCCCCGATATAGATGGTACCGTCGATACCTATTGCCGGCGATGCGAGGATGGAGCCTTCCGGTAGTACGCCGGGGCCCTTTGTTTTAAAACTCCAGAGTTCACTGCCATCGGAACCAAGCGCGTAAAGCGTGCCATCCTGCGAGCCAACATACACGTTGCCGTTTTCAGCAACCGCTGGAGATGAAAATATCAGACCACCGGTGTTATGTGTCCATTGCAGATTGCCATCGATATCAATTGCGAAAAGTTTACCGTTTTGGCTTCCGACATATACAGTGCCGTCAGCCCCGATAGTTGGCGTGCAAAGGAGGGGCGAATTTGCATCGTAACTCCACATCAATTCGCCTTCGCTGTCGAGTGTATATAATTTTCCATCTTCGCAGGCTATATGCACCCTGTCATCGAAACCGATAGTGACGCTTGTCGATACTGCTCCATCGGTCTCGAATTTCCATTTAATACAGCCAAACTCCGGTCCGTTATTTTCACTCAAACCGGTTCGCTGGAAATTGCCGCCGAGCGATTGCCAAACAGGTTTTAACGCTGAGTCCTCATCGTAAGCGAGAGCTATTTTTGTATGACTCACAATTACGAATGTTAGGCAACTAAAGAGTAGAATAGTTTTTTTCATGATTTTTTCCTCTTAGCTTTAGTATTTTGTAATAGGCTTAAAATCACTCAATATTATGTTTACGAAAAAGAGTGGAACTTAAAATTCATAATTCTCAATATAAGAAGTCCATGTCCTGCTCCATTCGTTACGCTTTTTTTAACGAATATGTAAATAATATGAGACATTCTTTTATATATTCACGGAAGTTCAGTTTTATATATAGCCGGGGAGGATTAAAGGCGTATGTTATTTTTTGACAAGAAACCTAATTTTAAGCAGTAAAAAACTCGCTTGATGTTTCTCGTCAATGATTTTACCTCTTTACCGTCTGACGGCTTTGCTCCGATCCAGCTCTATGTCCTATATTGTAATAGAAAACGGCTTAGAAAACAATTTTAAAACAGCTTGAAGTTCTTCATTATGGGTATCTGAAGTGGTTTTTTGTTGACAAAAAAGGTATTTACTTATACTATATAGTTCTACGGACGATAAATTATTACGAACTATGGTTTTATCCGCAATTAGTTAGTAAATAAACGCTCCAATAGGGGTATTTTGGAGGTAAGGGCCGCCTGGGATAGCTTCTATCTTTTTTGGCTGCTAAATCTGGTTTTTTTGTAAAGTGAAAGTACTTTTTGGAGATATTTTGATGTTCAGAGGAAAGATAACCGTAGCGGTTTTGGCAATAGCGTTTTTAGCGGTTGGCACCTGTTTTGCCCAGACCTTGGAGGAGAACTGGAATGATTTCCTGCATTATACGAAAATCGGAAGGTTCGATTTAGCCAAGGGATATGCGCAGGCAGTTCTGGAAAGTGATCCTGATCCTGTCAGGCTGCTTGAACTAAGCCGGGAAAATCCGCAAGGTTACCAGATTTTAACAAGAGTCAACGAATTCGCACCTGATGCTGAACTGGTAGAATTGAGCAGCAGAATCCTTACCATTATCGAGCGTGGCAGGTTCGCCCGCCGGTCGGCACCGGCTGTTATCGCAGAAGAAGTGCGGAGGTTGAGCACTACCGACCGTGGCTGGTTCACGGCCGTCAAGAGACTCCGCAACGCCGGCGAATACGCAATTCCGTTTATGCTCGATGCATTGAGCGATAATTCCCGTGAACGAGAATTCCCGCAAATTGTACGAGCACTTCCGCATATCGGCAGAGATGCGATAAGACCACTTGTAGCTGCATTACAAACCGATAACGTAGCGCTCAAGGCAGAGATAATAAGAGCACTGGGTAAGATTGGATATCCTCAATCACAGGCTTACCTGAAGTATATCCTCGAAAATGACAATTCACAGGAACTTCGAGGTTTGGCCAGGGAAAGCATTATGGAAATCAATCCTGATGTACTGAGAATTCCTGCCGCCCAGTTATTCTATCAGCTTGCTGATCAGTATTATTACTATTTGCAGTCGTTAGCCCCGGCTGAGGATGCGGATTTTGCCAATATTTGGTTCTGGGATTCCGAGCAGCAGCGATTGGATCCGAACGAAGTTGATAAAAAATACTTTCACGAACTTATGTCGATGCGAGCGTGTGAATGGGCATTAAAGGCCGATGCCGGATTTGGTCCTGCTATTGGTCTTTGGATTGCTGCCTTTTTTAAAGCTGAGTCCAGTGGGATTGAAATGCCGGCTTATTTTGACGAACGTCACGCTGATGCGCTTGTTTATGCAACTACTGCCGGTGTTGAATATCTCCATCAGGCGCTTGCCCGGGCTGTCAAAGACAGGAATGCTTACGTTGCACTTGGTGTTATCGAGGCCCTGGCTACTACCGCGGGAGAAGAATCGTTACTTTATCGAATTGGCACAGTTCAGCCGTTAACTCAGTCACTGGGATTCGATAACAAGATGGTACGATACAGTGCCGCCATAGCAATTGCTGCGGCGGGGCCCAAGGAGAGATTTGCCGAAAGTACGTTGGTTGTTGCTAATTTGGCTGAAGCCCTCGGACAGAATCAGCAGTTGAGCATGAATAGTTCGGAGGATTGGAACCAGGAGATAGCCGATAGCTACGCACTTCGCTCAGCCGAAGTTATGCTCAAGCTGGCTCAGGCCAGGAATGCTGTTATTGATTTGTCCGCCGCACAAAATGCTCTCGAAAGTGCGGTAAATGACAGGCGTTCCGAAATACAGGTTTTAGCCGGCCAAACTTTAGCCTATCTTGATAGCCCCGGTGCCCAGCGGGCAATAGCTTCGATGGCACTTAATGTCGACAACTACCTCGATGTGCGGATAACTGCGTTTGATTCACTCGCGACTTCTGCAAAATTGAACGCCAATATGCTGGATAATTCGATGATTGACAGCATTTATACGCTTATTAGCTCGGACGAAACGGATCCCGAGCTGCGCAGCGCAGCTGCCGCCGCTTACGGTGCACTAAACCTGCCCAGCCAGAAAGTAAAGAACCTCATACTCGACCAGTCGAAAAGCTAAAGTAGTAAAGTAAAAACCTTTATCTCTTTTTATTGTCGTCTTGAGGTTTCTTAAGTCTGTATAAATCTGAGAGTTCCTTAATTGTCCATTGGTGCGCGTGTCGGTGACTATAGTGATAAGCTATTGCAGAGGGACAAATTCGGCTGCTAAAATATGTCTGGCTCGTTAGGCTGTGAAGGAGATTGAGCAGTGCCGATATTTGAATATAAGTGTAATAAATACGGACATGTGATGGAGTTTTTGGAAAAGACCGGAACTGTTCAAAAACATAGCTGTGAAAAGTGCAATAGCTCCGACTTGCAAAAACTACTTTCAGGTTTTGCTGTTGGCCAGAGCAAATCAGCGAATCAAATCTGTGAATCTTGTCCGGGCGGGCCATGCTCGCCGAGCGCCTGTCCGGGTGGTACGTGTCCACTTTCGTAGCTTCCTGGAAACGCTATTTGGAGGCGAAATAGTTAGAATTGCGGAACTGCTCAAGTATCGTCAGGCTCAACATCAGACGGTGGGGCGAGGTGGTTTTGATTATTAACATTTGTTTTTAGATCATTAGGCTCATTTGGCTCGGTTTTTTCGTTCATTTTCTCCTGTTCTTTTGGTTTTCCGCTGTCCAGCAATTGGTTGATGTTTATTTGGCACGTTGTCTGATTATCCGGCGAAGATACTATCGAATGAACCAGATCGCACCACCAGCAAATGTTTGATATGTTGGTTTGCTGAGACTGCCTGTTTAGACCTATTCCACTTACAAATTTGTTTTGAGAAATTGGCGTAACAGTAATTATCAAAGCTACAAAACTCAAAACAAGGAAGCCGGTGAAAAAACCCAGCAGGCCTGCAAAGAGAATATCGAATACTTTTGGAAATGAAATGTTGAATTGGCCTGTAAGAAATATGTAGGTTATTCCGTAGAGAATCAAAAAAGTTCCTCCCGAGATAACCACAAGAGCCAGTGCTTCACAGCATGGTATTTCACCGGCTTCGGGGACAATATCTTTGATTCCCGGTGTCAGGGAGATTGCTACATAGACAGAAATTACGACGTTGAACAGCAAAGCCAATGTCTCGTAGAAGCCTATTTTTAAGGCAAACCAAATAAAAAGTCCACCAGCTAATATTCCTGCCCAAAATATCATAAATTTTATCCTATCACCCTTTTTAGTTCTTCGAGGCTTGTTATTCCGGCTGCTACTTTTCTTAAACCATCTTTCTTTAATTTAAACCAGTCCTTTTTTTTGCTTCCGGTTCTCAGCTCAGCGGTCAATGCTTTGTTATTGGCAATATCAGCCTTTAATTGATCCGTTATGACCATAAGGTCGCAGATTGCCGTCCTGCTAAAATAACCGGTCCCCTCACAGCGCCTGCAGCCTTTAGGCTCGAATATATTTGTATAGTCTATATCTTTTTTTTCGAACTTCTGAATTAGGTCCTGACTTAGCTGGGCCGGCCTTTTGCAGTATTTGCAAAGCTTGCGAGTCAGTCTCTGTGAAAACAGAAGACTCAATCCCGACGATAATAAAAGAGGCGATACGCCTAAATCCAGCAATCTGACCAGGGCTGTTGCGTTGCTGTCACAGTGTATTGTTGCCAGTACAAGATGGCCGGTCTGGGATGCTCGAAGTGCAATCTCTGCGGTTTCCTCGTCGCGTATTTCACCCACACATATCACATCGGGGTCCTGTCTCAGGACACTACGCAAAGTTTTTGCGAAAGTAATATCAGCCTTCGAATTGATTTCAATCTGACTGGCTGTCGGCAGGACTGCTTCGATGGGATCTTCTACTGTAATAACGTTCCGTGTCAACTGGTCGATCTCGTTGAGCATCGCATACATCGTTGTGGTCTTACCGCTGCCGGTAGGGCCGCACATAAGTATCATGCCGGATGGTTTGTTGATAGCATTTTGAATAGTTGAATATTGTTTTTGCGTTAGCCCCATGTCGGCTAGTGTAAATGTACCTGCGTCCTGGTTCAGTATTCTTATTGATAATTTTTCGCCGCTGAGAACACCGGCGCTTGCTACCCGAAAGGAAGCGGTTGCTTGGCCTTTTTTCGCCATAAATGCGCCATCCTGAGGTCTTCTTTTTTCGGAGATGTCCATACTCGAAACAGCCTTAATGCTGTTTACAACTGATTTGCATATTTCAGTTTTGAGCTCTTGTACTGTTCTGAGTACACCATCTATCCGCAGTCTGATTGTGTATGTTGATTTATCCGTGGGATCGATGAGGATATCACTGGCCCGGCGTTCAAGAGCGTCGGCGATAATTTCTTCGGTTAAATCAAGAACACGGCTGTCAGGTCGCCTGGCATTGCTGTGGCCATATATCTCATCGATACTTCTGCCCGATGAATCGAGCAATCTTATCGCCGAATCATCCTCTTCAGAACCGGAACTTCGAGACCGTAAATTGGCAATAGCATTATGTACCTGTTGCTTTATTGCATCGAAAATGGTTTCATTGCTTTGAAAGGCCTTTTTTGCCGTGTCCGTTATCAGCAGAATAAGCAGAAGTATCGGTCCCGTTAAAAGAGTGATGATATAAGCGGTTGATTTGAATTTTTTGGGCACCAGTGGACTGAACTGGACACGTTGAACAAAATAAAGGCAAATATATACCCATACAACAAGACCAATCAGCTTGATCGGATTGAAAGACAGCGAGGTTACAAGTGAGGTTGTGCGAATCTCTGCAGGTAAAAGACAGAGAGAATTTGGTGGAAGATTTTGGATAAAATCCAATATTTGCATATCTTTCCTCTTTCAGCAAATACGGAAAACAAAGTACCTGTATGCTATCAAAATAATATATTCTATCGGTATTGGCAAGCTGAAATATTCTCTAAATAATCCAAGCGTGCAATTCCGATGTTAGCCGCATTTTTTTATCCCGCGTCGGTTAGGAGCATATTTTATGGTTCAATGCAAAAATAGAGGCTATCTTAAAGATCTTCAAGCTCAGCAGCGAAGGAGTCTGAAGCGTCAATATCCAGTTCAGGGAAACTGCCGGATGGTTGGTCTGCCGGCGGTTTTTCCTTAGGCGGTTCTTTTTGTTGTTTTTTGGGAGCCGGTTTAGCCCAATTAGGCGGGGCAATCTTTTGAGGCTCACCGTCAATCTGTAGCAGGAATGTAAGCGGGAATATTGTAATATAATCACCCGCTCGAGCCGTTGTTTCATCATTTATACGTTTACCGTTAATGAAGGTACCGTTGCGTGAATCGAGGTCACGAATTTTCAGCGACTCGTTGTTCCGGCTGACTTGGCAATGCCTTCGGGAGACATCCTTGAGGGGAATACGCAAATCACAATCGTCATCTCGGCCAATTATCGTAGTATCGCTTCGCAAAGAAAAGGTCTTTCGCGAGCCGTTTTTTTTAAATAGAGTCAAATCTACGTCCATTAAGCCGTCCTCTCTATTTTTGTGCCTTGCGAAAAGTAAACATATTATACAGTAAAAAGTCCTTGAAAACAAGAAATAAATCTGGACGATAAAATAATATTGACAGAAGTCGTTTTTTGGATTATGGTTATAAAGACTCATGCTAAGTAGAAAACTAAACACAAAAGATTACTGATAGCGGGCAGATATATGGGAAAAATCATACTGCCGGATGGCAACACGCTGGATATTAGCAACGGTACTACAGCAGAGCAATTGGCCGGACAGATAGGGCCGGGACTTGCACGAGCGGCAGTGGCAGCGAGGGTAAACAGCCGACTTGTAGATTTATCCATACCCATCAATCATAATGCGGGTGATGGACAGACAACGGTTCAAATCATCACTCCCAAAGATGACGAAGGCCTTGATGTCATGCGGCATAGCTGTGCACATGTCATGGCCGAGGCTATATGCAGTATTTGGCCGGGTACGAAGTTGGTATATGGTCCGACCGTCGAAGACGGTTTCTACTATGACGTTGATCTTGATGAACCGATTCGGCCGACCGATTTTGAGCGTATCGAAAAAAAGATGGCCGAGATCGTCAAAGCCGACAGACCATTTATTCGCAAGGAAATGACAAAAGCCGAGGCCCTGGAAAAATTGGCCTCTGACAAGTATAAGACCGACAACATCGAACGCGCGGATAGTGATACGATAAGTTTCTATTCGCACGGAGACGGTTTCGAGGATTTGTGCCGGGGCCCGCATGTGCCCAGCACCGGTAAAATCGGAAGCTTTAAGATTATGTCCGTGGCCGGCGCCTATTGGCATGGCGACCCGACACAAAAAATGCTTCAGCGGGTTTATGGTACGACATGGCCGACCAGGAAAGAGCTTGACGATTTCCTGCGAGGATTAGAAGAAGCGAAGAAGCGTGACCACCGTGTTTTGGGCAAACAACTGAATTTGTTTAGTTTTAATGAAGCTGGTCCTGGTTTCGCATTCATTCACCCTAAGGGCATGATTATCTGGAACACCATCGTGGACTTCTGGCGCAGCGTTCATGATCGATACGGGTATGAGGAAATCCGCACGCCCATAATTCTAAATGAGCAATTGTGGCACAAGAGTGGTCACTGGGACAATTACAAAGAAAATATGTACTTCACTAGTTTCGACGAGACCGACTATGCGATAAAGCCTATGAATTGTCCCGGCGGGTGTCTCGTTTACAATACGCGGCAGCATTCGTATCGGGAGTTTCCGATGCGTGTTGCCGAGCTTGGTTTGGTGCATCGGCACGAAGCCAGCGGTGTCATGCACGGGCTTTTCCGAGTCAGGCAGTTTACTCAGGATGATGCCCATATTTTTTGCACGCCCGAGCAGATAGAATCTGAAATAGTAGGGGTCATCGAGCTCACATTTGAGATATATCAAGCTTTTGGATTCGAAGATTTCCACATTGAGTTATCTACTAAGCCGGAAAAACACATAGGATCGGATGATATCTGGGAAACAGCCACAAATGCGCTCAAGGATGCTCTCAGACATAAGAATATCGAGTATAAAATAAACGAAGGTGACGGTGCCTTTTATGGGCCTAAAATTGATTTTCATATAAGAGATTGCCTGAAGAGGTCCTGGCAATTAGGCACAATTCAACTGGATTTTTCCATGCCGGAGCGTTTCGGCCTGGCCTATACCGATAAGGATAATACTGATAAAGTCCCGGTCATGATTCACAGGGCTGTGCTGGGTTCATTCGAGCGTTTTATCGGCATTCTCATAGAGCACTACGGTGCGAATTTTCCGCTTTGGCTTTCGCCTGAGCAGGTAAGAATTCTGCCGATAAGCGAAAAATTTAATGATTATGCGAAAACCGTAGAGGAGAGGCTGAGGGATTCGCAATTGCGTTGTACTTGCGATTTCTCGAACGAGAAGATCGGTGCCAAGATTGCCAAAGCCCACGGCGAAAAATTGCCTTATATGTTAGTGGTCGGCTCGAAGGAGGCTCAAGCCAACACTGTCAACGTGAGAATCTGGTCAGTCAAGGAAAATAAAACGGTGGGGATTGATGAATTTTTAAGAATAGCAAGAAAAAAAATTGCCGATAAAAAAATAGATTTGGCATTTTAGTCTCATAGCTTATAATTAATAGTTATATAAAACGTTAAGAATAAGCAGTTAAAATTATTACTTTATAGAAAGGTAAGGTGACGCACGATAAGTAAACAAGGTTTGAGGATAAACGGGAGGATTCAGGCCAGAATGGTTCGGCTGGTCGACGCGTCAAACAATCAGGTGGGTATCATAGATACGAAAGAAGCGATTGGAAAAGCGCATGAAGTCGGTCTGGACCTTGTGGAAGTCGCTCCTACGAGTGACCCGCCGGTTTGCCGGATAATGGATTATGGTAAGTGGCTCTATGAGCAAAAACGCAAGACTCGCGAGGCTCACAAAAAGAACGTACGTCATACTGCAACACTCAAGGAAATCAGGCTCAGGCCCGAAACCGACAAACACGACTTGGATATGAAGCTTAAGCACGGGCGGGAATTTCTGGAAAAAGGCCACAAACTACAATTCACAATGTTCTTTCGCGGACGCCAGA
>CAZQXE010000127.1:0-9156 GCA_964597115.1 uncultured Pirellulales bacterium
CAGATTTTCCCGGTTTTTTCTTGTTTTATCGCGGTTTTTGGGTAAAATGTATAGTCGACAATAGAATAGTATATAACGGATGACAGAGGACAAGACGACGGAGGAGCAGAAGCAAATCAAGAATCAGGGGGATAAATTCATTTCAGAGAGAAAAAAGGCAAGTATATGAGTAAATAGGGGAAAGAGTGTATGAGAAGATTAGCCGTGGCACCTGTGGCCGCGGGAAGTTCGACATTTGTCGAAAGTATTCGAGCTCTGCCCCAGGTACAAATTCACCTTTTTATGCAAAACAAAGCCAATTTACTCGTAATGCGTACTGCGTGATGCGTGAGCCCTGCCATCCCCAAGGGATATTGCGAAAGGAATTTGAAAAAACAAAGCCAATTTGGGTTAGCCTCAAATTGACGTAAGCTCTTTTTTAAAAAGTGATTATGGAAAACTTTACTGTCTGATGAAAGTCAAAAACAAAGCCAATTCAAACCCAATTCCTTTAGCCCCTGGCACTGCCAGGGGTTTTTGCGGGATGTGGTTTTATATGATTGAGCCAAGCATGCCGGTATGGTTATTTGCGGTCAATCTTGCTGTTTTTATCTGGTTTGTCTGTGTGTCGTTATGCGTTTTTTCGATAAAGACTTTGAAATATCTTTCGCTTCGTCCGTATAGCTGGTCGTTGTTGTTTTCAAGCAGGATTTCAGCAGTTTCGCCGATGAATTGCCGGCAATATTGTTGCCCCAATTCTGTACTGAGTTTGTGTAATATCTTCGAGCGTTTCTTTATAATTTTGGTATCAATTTTATCCTGCATGTCGGCAGCAGCCGTGCCTTTGCGCGGCGAGAAACTGAAAACGTGCATTTTCGAAAAGCCTACATTTTTAGCTAATCTGACAGTTTGCTCAAAGTCGTCTTCTGTTTCGCCGGGGAAACCAACGATTATATCGGTCGTTATAGCGGGTTTGTCGAGCCGAGATTTTATTAGGGCGATTTTTTCTCGGAATTCGTCGGCGTTGTATTGTCGGCACATCTTTTTAAGGATTTTGTTCGAGCCGGATTGGAGCGACAAGTGCAGGTGCGGCATAATGTTACGGTGTTTGCAGAGAGTATCCAGTAAGCGTGGTGTTATATCAGCAGGCTCCAGCGAGCTCAATCTTATGCGAGAAAGGTTGGGGATTTCTGCCATTCTGTCAAGGAGATCAGCCAAATGGTTGTTTCGTTGATTAGGCCAGTTCTTTCGCCTGACGGTTTGCTGTCCGTAAGCCCCGAGAAATACTCCAGTTACGACGATTTCCTTATGTCCGGCCTGCACAAGGGCTTGTGCTTCCTGCAGGACTGTATCGACGGGTTTACTGCGAACAACAGGGCGTGTTTTGGGTACAATACAATAGAGGCAATGGCCATCGCAGCCGTCCTGAATCTTGAGAAAAGCTCTGGTTTGGCCTTCAAAGCGCGTTAATGTGGGAAGCTTAGAATGCCTTGCAGGTTCGTTTTTATGCTTGATTTCAAGGCTGTTTTTTGCTTTAATAGTACTATTAGGACAAGATTGAGGGCTTTGGGGCTCCAGGGTAGCTATTCGGCTTAGCGTGGCAGCAAGGTCGCTTCGATTTGTGATCAGATGAATATTCTTAGCTGGGGCGCTTAATTCGCCGATTTCTACAGTTGGTAGACAACCTGAAACAATTACGGCGGCATCTGGATTGTACTTTTGAGCTTTCCGGATATATTGCCGGCTTTTGGCTGAGGCAACATGAGTTACACAGCAGGTGTTAATGACAATTAGATCGGGCTTCTTGGGCGACTCGGCCTTTTGCAATCCGAGTTGTTCGAGCAGTTCGCGAATCTGCTGGCTTTCGTATTGGTTCACTTTGCAGCCAAGAGTATTTATAGAAAAAGTCGCCATTATATGATATAATGTATATGCGTTTGAATGGATTTACAAGGCTAATTGGAAACTGAGCAAGAGGTTAATTATGGCTGCGGAGACTGGTACGGTTTGGGCAATTGACATTGGCAATGATTCTCTGAAAGCGTTGTACCTGAGCACGGAACGTGGAGTTGTTGAAGTCATCGGCTTCGAAAATATCAGGCACGGCAAGATTCTGAGCGGAGGTAACGTAACAGATGCTGAACGGGAAGAGCTTATTGCCTTAAGTCTGCGCAAATTCGTTAATAAATACGATTTAAGCATGGACGAGATAGTTATTTCAGTGCCGAGCCAGAACAGCTTTGCACGATTTGTGACCCTGCCGCCTGTCGAGTCGAAGCGCATTCCTGAAATGGTCAAGTTCGAAGCGGTTCAGCAAATTCCTTTTGGCATTGACGATGTCCAGTGGGACTGGCAGATAATGACGGAGCCTGACAGTCCTGAAATCAAGGTGGGCATCTTTGCGATTAAAAATGAAGTGGTTAATTCGGCATTGGAACATTTTAACAGGGAAGATGTTCAAGTCAGCTACGTGCAAATGGCACCCATGGCTCTGTATAATTATCTGTTGCACGACCGCCCTGATTTGGTCACTTCCGATAGTCAGGCAACTGTTGTTCTCAACATAGGAGCGGAAAGTACCGATTTGGTTGTTTGCACAAAGTCATCAGTCTGGCAAAGATGTATTCTTATAGGTGGTAATGCCTTTACAAAAGCGATCGCAGATGCATTCAGGCTCAATTTCGAAAAAGCTGAAAAACTCAAACGCACAGCACCTGTAAGCAAGTATGCCCGGCAGATATTTCAGGCTATGAGGCCGGTTTTTACGGATTTAGCCTCTGAAGTTCAACGATCCCTGAACTTCTACAATAGCTCTGAGCCAAATACCAAGATAACAAAAATGGTTGCTTTAGGTGGCGGAGCGAAACTTCGAGGTTTGCTCAAATATTTACAACAAACGCTGCAGATACCTGTCGAAAGACCTGATGTATTTAAAAGACTTAGGATTGGACCGGGCGTTTCACCGGCGAAATTCCACGAAAATGTCAGCGATTTTGGTGTTATCTACGGCCTTGCCTTACAGGGTTTGGATCTTGCCAAGATAGAAATTAATCTACTGCCCCGCACTATTGCCAGGTCAATGGCCTGGGCAGGTAAGGGCAAGTACTTTATTGCAGCGGCGTGTATGCTGCTTGCCGTTTCACTTCTGTGCTTTGGCAGGACTGGCCTTGATAGAATGAATTATGCGAAGAACGGCGGAATCCGACAAAGAATCAGTAATATTCTTGGAAGTGCCGAAGAAGCCAAAGAACAGTTCAAACAGCAGGAAAATGAAGGTCAGCAATATGATGCAAAAATAGAAAAGCAGTTTGGTTTTTTCAAATATCGTGAAGTGGTTCCGTTTTTACACGAGACCATAATTTCCGCCTTGCCAAATGAGAAGAATAGTCCGGAACAAGCAACGCTGTATAATGCTTTTGCTAATGGTGATGTGGCGGAAGTGTTGAAGATTCCCCGCAATAATCGCAAGCAGATTTTCATAACGGATATGTCTATCTATTTTTCGGCGAATCTTTCCTCTGCGGCATTTGGCGGCGCGGATTTGTGGAGACGTGGTCAAGGTGTTCCGGGGGAGGGAGAGATGGATGGCTCGATGGGGCGATACTCCTCGTCGATGATGGACTCCAGGATGTTAGTTTCAAATGACACGCAGGAACAGGAAGTGGAGGCAGATAAAGTCGGATTTGTGATAACCATAGTCGGTTACAGTCCCTACGGTAGGAACATAAATGAATTTGGTGAATTGTTAGATCCCCATGGAGTTGGAGGCGACCAAAGTAAATGGGGATTCGTTACTCGATTAGAGCATTTTGGCGATATCGTTGATGGCAATAGCCCCTTTGAGTTGTACGAAAGAGATGATCCCGAGCAGTTCAGTTTAGAAATGAAAGAAGTGACCGTTGGTGATGAAACGTCTCCTGGAATAGGCGAGGTGGGCGTCAGGTATAAAACAATGGCAACCGAACCTGGGGAGGATGCGGAAAAAGAATCAGTTCTGAAGGACCCAATGACAAAGGAAATCATTAGTAAGATTGCTGTCTGGGATGAGTATGGGAGACAAAAACTCGGCCCGGGGGGTGAATCTCTTTTTAACGTTAACGATCATTGGTTTGTATTGAATTTAAAATTAATGTGGAAGGATGGACCAGAGTTTCCCAAGCGGCAGACAATAAGTCGGTATGGCAGCAGGTCAATGAGGTAATAAGATTAGACCGTGTACATTTATTTGTCGAGCTTAGGAACCCTCGGCTATAGAAGAGTAGACAATATATTTTTTTGAGTGAACAATGAACATACCAAATATAAAAGACATCGTACAGAAACTGAGCGTTTTTAAGAGTAACATGTCTCTTTTAGTACCGGTTATTATAAGCCTGGTTGCCGGACTGCTTTTTATTCCTACACAACTGATGAGCAGTAAGCTTAAGAAGCAGATACAGCAGGAGAGTATTAACAGGGGCAATGAAATTAACAAGCTGATTGCGGGCGCTGTTTCCAGTGATATGTGGCTAAGAGCGGCACAACAACATCAGGAGGAACATGCGAAAGATGCCAATGAGGTGGTAAATTTATCCAGGCAAAGCACTCAGAGAGAATTATTAAGCTATGATATATTTCCCGAGCCTGATCCTAATAATTTCACTCCGTTGGTTTTCCAGCAATTCGGTGGAAGATTTCGCAGCAGTATAGAGGATTTGGTCGCTCGGTTTAATGGGCGTAGTTGTCCTACAATGGCTGAACTACAGAGAAGATTGGAGAACTCAGCAGCAGCTTCGCGTATGGGGGGGAGAGGACGAAACTCGACGGGTTTTTCATCAAGATCTTCGATGGATTCTTCAATGGGATCTATGAGAATGCCTACGATGGGGTCTTCAGGAAGGTCTGCGTTAGACTACAGGGGTGGTTCGATGGAAGGTTCGAGGGGTGGTGGATCGATGTTATTCGGTAATGAACTCGGGCGTATCATAATTGATGAGGTTTGTTTGGGGAGGGCGAAATCTACTTCTATTTATGTCGATCCGGTGGACTTGAGCGGATATGAATTCTGGGCGGACTATAAATATGATGTTAAGAAGGAGGATGGCGTTAAGGATTGCTGGTATTATCAATTGGCCTGCTGGGTTATCGAAGATATCTTTGATACTATAGGCACTATGAATTCCACATACGAGAATGTTCTGACTGCACCGGTCAAACGGCTGGAGCGCGCAGGTTTTACTACTATGGGTGTGATGGTGTCGGGAAGAGGTGGTAGTATGCCCGGAGGCAGAGGATACAGGACGACACGAGCAACCGAAGAGGGTGATAAGCCTAAGTATCTTCTTTCTATTAAAGACGGCCTGGCAGAATCATGTACGGGAAGATTCTCCAAAGAAGGGGACGGTATTGATGTTATACATTTTAATGTTACAGTTATCGTTGATGTAAAGGCGGTTTTACCGTTTATGCAACAGCTTTGCAGCGCCAAAGAACACAAATTCTACGGATACCCCGATGGTAATGAACCTCCGCAGACTTTCAAACATAATCAGATAACGGTTTTGGAAACTAAGATTATATCGGTCAATCCGGAACACTGGCTTCATATGTATTATCGTTATGGGGAAGATCCCGTTGTAGAGTTGGATCTGGTTTGCGAATACATTTTCAACAGGGATGGCTATGAACCAATTAAGCCGGAGCCAGTTAAAAAGACGTTAAGGGGAGAGGATGAAGATAAGAAATAATCAGACTGTTAACAGGTATGTGAAGTGAGATACGAGATATGATTAAGATAGGCAGTTTCTTCGAAGAACATATTGAGAAGATTGTTTTGGTTATTTTTGGGCTTTTATGTGTCTGGCTTATGATCACGCGTGTTCTTCTCAGTCCCAATCAGGTTGTGTATGAAAAAACGAAGTACAGTCCAAGTGCTATTGATGAGCGCGTGTATGAAGATGCTGAGCTTTTACGGCAAAAGCAGCTGGAACCGGCCGACCAATTGGAATCATATAAACCGAAGGCTGTTGAATTCCTTGCTATGTTGGATTCTGCTGTGAGTGACATTGATATAAATCTCTGGCCTCCTCGGCCATATAACGTAGCTTCGAGAACGGATGTAAACCGTTCATATCGTCTTCCTGTTATCGGGGAAGTTAATGAGGTGGCTATCGAGCATATCAGAGCCGTAGCTTATTGTCCTACCACGCGTATCACAGAGCAGAATTTGTATTATACCGCCGGGCGTGAACCGAATGATATTGATCTTGTAACGGTGGAAGCAAAGTTTGATGTTCGGGGACTATACGAAAGATTTCGTGAGAGTTTTGTCGATAACGTCGAGGAGCAGTGGGCCGATCCATGCCTTGCGAAACCGGTTTTTGCTGCTGTACAATTGCAAAGAAAGGAATTGAACGAAGATGGAACCTGGAGTGATTGGCAAAATGTACCCCGAAGCAAAATCGACCACAACCGCAATTTATTTGAAATTTCAGAAGATGTTGAAGGCCTGCCACCGGGTGGATTGAAAGTTCAGATTCTTCAATTAGAGAACAGGCAGGTACAGATAGAGCTGTTACAACCGCAGAGTTATCAGTTTGCTACTGCCAGTGAGGAATGGTTTCCTCCGTTGTTGCATCGCAAGTATGCGGATATTCAAAGGAAAGAGGCGCTGGAGTTGAGGCGTATAGCCAGAGATGAGGAAAGGCTGGAGAGGGATAGTAATACCGATTCTGATAGGCGGCGCAGCAGAAGGACCGACAGGACAGGTTTAGGAGGAATGTTAGGTGGCGGCGATACCCTCGGGGGCGCGGGTGGAGCTTATGGTGCCGGGGGGGAGACGAGGAGAAGAAGTCGCAGTAGTGATCGCACAACCAGTAGTAGTAGTAGAGGAGGGCTTGCGACTGGTAGTGGAGACACGAGGAGAAGAAGTCGCAGTAGTGACCGCTTAACCAGTAGTAATACTAGAGGAGGGCTTCCGACTGATGGACGGCGTCCAACTGACGGCGGGCGGCGTACAAGAGGCAGGGATGGTTCGCCGGATACATATGATGGATCGGGGGATTATTCCTATGGAAGGGGTGGACAAGTAGGGTCGGAATTAATGGAAATTTATGAAGAATATAGTGAGCTTATGCTCACCAGTGAAACGGATTTTGCCAGGATGCGTGAAGATGTGGTATTCTGGACGCATGATGACACTGTTGAGCCTCAGAAGAGTTATCAATACAGAGTTCGATTGGGCGTTTTTAATCCGGTAGCTGGGACAAACCAGGCAAGTGAGCGAGATGCATCGCGGAGTGATAAAGTTATTTTGTGGAGTGAGTTTTCCGAGACAACTGAGACAGTAGAAATTCCTGGAACGTTGTACTTCTTTGCAAGGGAGATACAAGAGGCTGCTAAAACAGTTACGATTACAGTCTGCCACTATGTGTTGGGTCGTTGGCATAAGGAGGACTTTATAGTGGGGCAGGGGGAGGTAATTGGGGATGTCGTCGAGACCGAGCCTGAAGAACCTGAAGAAACCGAATCTGCGAGAAGAAGAAGCGGGCGATTGACCGCTGCCACTACCGTAAGGTCCAGTGTGGAAGCAACGGTGCCTGAGATAATTGATTATGGTACCGGAGCGGTTATGGTAGATACTATGGCTGTGAGTGATTGGACGGGTGACAAAAATATGCGTACCAGGCATTATTATGATATGCTTTACAGCTATGATGGAACCAACATCGAACACGCGCCAGTTGGAACAGTATACTGGAAAGATGACCTGCGATCTGCCTATAGTTCAATTTTAAGGTTACAAAGGGAGCCCCAGGAGCCTTTCAAAGCCTGGAGTGGCGGTGGACGAGGTAGAGGCGGACGAGGAATGGATGATTTTGGTGGCCGTGGTATGATGGGAGGTATGGGAGATGGTTACGGAGGTTAGTCGTTTCATACACGGCAGCTGAAAGGGCGTTAATTTAGGATAAGTACGCTGCTCACACCCAATATCATTAAAAGTTTTCTGCCGGGGGTATCAAGTCACAACGTTCATTAGCGAATTGTGCTGATTTACTATTGAATAGATTCTGTTTTTTTATCTCTTTTAAGACACTATTCACTCAATTTCTATAGGCTCGTCCTATAAAAACTAAAGCCTAAGGACGTTTTTTGCCGATAGGCTAAATGGTTCAATAGTCTGTAAAACCGATACGGAACGTTTTTTGAGAAAGAAGGAGCTAAAATGGAAAAGAAAACGGCATTTAATTTGGGAGGATTGATTACTCGAACAGCTTTTGCTGTAGTAATAATCACGATGAGTTTGAGCTTAGCCGGATGTAATGACCAAATGGCGAGGATCGAGGAGAGCCAGCTCAAATTGCAGGCGATGGCGGAGGCGAACGCTGAACAGATAGCTTTCATTGCCACGAACCTCGAGCAGAACCAGCACGAACTGGAAGTTAGAGTTGAAAATGTACAGAACGGAACTCGGGATGTAGCTGCTGACATGGCTGCCGTCGCAGATGAGCAGGTGAAGATCTACGAGATGATGCAAAGCAATAAACAGCATCTTTCTTCTGAGATAGCTGTGATCGGACAGAACCAGCATGAGCTTCAATCCTTAATTGGGACCGTTCAGAATGATACGCAGACGTTGACTTCTACTGTAGCCTCTGTCACGGATGAACAGATAAGACTGCATCAGACCGTGCAGGAAAATAGTCGTCAAATGGCTGATATGGTGGCTGCCATCGAGCAGAACCAGCAGGAATGGCAAAACACGATTAACAGTATTCAAGAGAATGTTCAGAGATTGACGGTGAGTATAGATGCTCTTGGACAGAATTTATTGATATTGCAGGAAGTTCTTCAAAACAGCGTGCGGGAATTGGCTGAAATCAGAGGTGCCGATGGTTCTGCCGCAGGAATGGATTTCGAGCTGTCACCGGCCTTCTCATCACCTTCAGAGACGAATACCTTACGGTAAATTAGAAAGACCGTGTTGTGTGTAGTATATGACAAAAGTCATCTGAATTTCTTATGGTTTTATTGGAGGATATTGGATGCAGTAAACAGTACCCAGTCAGATAAAGCGGGGGACGGATTTTACCGGTAAAAAACGTACGTATCTGTCCCCCAGCAGACATTAGGCTATGATTTACTATCTTCCGATAGTGCTTAGTTTGCGGGGCTTTTACTTGCCTCTGCTGTGCCGCC
>CAZQXE010000128.1:0-8739 GCA_964597115.1 uncultured Pirellulales bacterium
TTTTGCGGGTCATGTACGTTCGTATTTAATCGATATCTTGGGTTAGAACACACGTTCTGCGATTAGGAATTTAATGAACAGGTTTCTTATGGGACGCGACATCAGATCGGGAAGGTAAATTCCGTTTGAGGTTTTTCGACGATAAATAAAATATGATGCGTAAAGGTAAGACATCCAGGCGGGGTAAGAAAAAAAAACCATACGGTAAAGCTGTTGGTAAGGCCTCAGCAAATGCAGCTATCCCGATGGCAATGAAGTGTCTTGGTATCGGTGTATGCCTGGTCCTTTTGTGCAGTTGCCTTAGTTTCGACATCGGCGACTGGCCGAGCAAATTTGTATATCCTCATAATAAGCTGGCGGCAAATTGGTGTGGTTCGATAGGAGCATTCTGTGCATACTATTTATTATATTATATTGGGCCGGGCGTATTTGTCATATTGACCACAACAATATATTTCCTTGTAACCAGGCTTATTAATCAGCCGGTCCGTAACAGCCGCGTCGTGGCAATGATGGATTCGGTTATGTGGTCGATAGGATTGGCTCTGGTAACTATAGCGGCTTCGACAAGCTTTTATTGTTTGTGGCCTCATCGGGTCTTTAATTTTCCAACCGGTTCAGGCGGAGTTCTTGGCATCGGGGCAGCGCAGTTTCTGCGGAGTCATTTTGCTATCTTAGGCACTTTCATATTGGTTGCAGCTATCTGGATTGTTGGGACTCTTTTATTGGCCGATAGTATCATAATGATGGCGCTTCGCATATTTGGCTTTGCGGCCTTGAAAATAGTCGGCGTGCTTGTGCCGGCCTTGTCGGTGGCGAAGCAGCAGTCGCAGACGTTAAATGATATATGGAAGAAGTTAAGCGCAAGGCAGAAGCCGTTGGTTGTTCGTAATGAAACGACGAGGCGGCCGGACAGTGACACCGCGATACCGATACAGAGTATTCCAGTGAAACGGTCGGATGCTGAACCGGACAAAGCCGCCCAGAAGCAAATGCGGCCGGTCAAACCTTCAGTCATCCAGCCTTCTTATGAGGATTATCAGTTGCCGCCGCTGGAATTGCTGGCCGAGCCGGAGTTTGGGTATACCTCGGTGCAGGAGAAGGTTGTCAAAGCGAAGGCATCTGCTTTAGAACAGTTGCTTTCTGATTTCAGTGTTAACGCTCGTGTCGTGGCGGCTGATACCGGGCCGGTGGTGACAATGTTTGAGCTTGAGCTTGCTGCCGGCGTTAAGGTCAGTCAGATAGCTGCGCTTGCTAACGATATGGCTCGTGCGCTGGGTGTCGGTGCGGTTCGCGTTGTGGCTCCGATGCCGGGTAAGCATACGATAGGCATTGAGGTGCCGAACAGTGAGAAAGAAAAAGTACGCATGAGAAGTCTGATGGAGCTGGCGGGGGGCAAGCCACAAAAGATGTATGTACCACTGTATCTGGGTAAGGACTCTTCGGGTGAAGTGCTTGTTTCGGACCTTACTGCGATGCCGCATCTGCTTATCGCGGGTACGACCGGCTCAGGCAAGAGTGTCTGTATAAACAGTATCATTACGAGCGTGCTGCTTACGAAGCGGCCGGACGAAGTTAAAATGATTCTGATTGACCCGAAGATGGTCGAGATGACGGCGTTTAACACAATTCCGCATCTGATGTGTCCGATAGTTACTGAGACTCAGATGGCTGTTCAGATACTCGAATGGGCCACGGTAAAAATGGATGAGCGTTATGCTATACTGGCAGAGGCAAGGGTCAAGAATGTTGCAGATTTCAACAGACTCGGCACCGAGGAGATTCTTAAGCGGTTTAATCCGAGTGATCCCGAGGAGGAAGCGAAGATTCCGAAGAGGCTGCCTTACATTATAATAGTAATCGACGAGCTTGCCGATTTGATGATGACCGCGGCGAAGGAGATCGAAGCCTATATTGTTCGTCTCGCACAGAAGAGCCGGGCGGTTGGCATTCATATCGTTCTTGCTACTCAGCGGCCTCAGGCAACGGTTGTTACAGGATTGATAAAATCAAATATGCCCACAAGGATTGGTTTTCGTGTCGCGGCGAGAATGGACAGCCGAATTATTCTAGACCAGAACGGCGCCGAAACGCTGCTTGGCGAGGGTGACATGCTGTTCCTGAAGCCGGGTACGAGTGATTTGGTTCGCGCGCAGGGCACGTTTGTCGATGAGGCCGAGATAAAGCGAATCGTTAAGCATCTTAAAGAGGTCGCCGAGCCGCAATTCCATCCTGAACTTACTCAGCTCAAAAAGCTGGATACGTCTGATATGGTCAGGGATGAGCTGTTTGATGATGCGGTTCGTATCGTTCTGGAGAGCCGGCGGGGCAGTGTGTCACTGCTTCAGCGAAGGCTCAGCGTCGGTTATGCAAGGGCCTCACGCATAATCGAGATGATGGCCGGAGCGGGAATACTCGGTGAATATAAGGGCAGCCAGGCGCGGGAAGTTATGATGACACTGGATGAGTATGAGCGTATCCGTGAGCAGATGGAAGCGGATGCCGAGGCTGGGTATGAGGACATGGCTGAGACTGAGGATTCATCCGAGCCGGCTTACATAAGTGAGGGGCAGCGCGGCTACGTCTCAACGGACAATGACGAAGATTAACTTGAACCGGAACCACATATCTGTTATCATTCCATTGAAAATAACCTGAATTTAATGGTTAAATGCTCAATAACAACGGTGATGATGTAGTCGTGTAAAATTTTGTGAGGTCATTCGAGCCATTTCATAAAATCCCAATTTGGGGGATTCAATTCGTTTTTTAGTGCTTTCGGACGAACAATCACAGAGAAATGTTAGTAATAGGCTTGGTTATGCCCATAAATCTGATTTCAAACTAAAAGTGTAATACGGCAGCGTAGCCGATTCTGCTTGGAGGTTTCGATTCGAGACCGACAATCAGGTGAGTAGAGTAGAAAGAAAGGAAATCGTAATGAGCAAACAGAAGGGTTTAGCAATCATTGTCGCTATAGTAGTGTCTTTGATGTCAGTGAATATCTATGGCGGTTCGAGCAGTGACAACTGGCCGACGTGGCGTGGGCCTGATGATACAGGTGTAGCCAGGAAAGGTAATCCGCCTATAACCTGGAGCGAGACGGAGAATATTAAGTGGAAAGTCGAAATGCCTGGAGAAAGTTTGTCATCTCCTATTATTTGGGAAAACAAGCTTTTCTTTCAAACAGCGATTAAGACTGATAAAAAGGTCGAGGTGAAACCGGATCCCAATTCAGAGCAGAACCAATCCGGCGGACGCCGCCGCAGGGGAAACCCGCCGCCGTCAAATATATATAAATTTGATATCGTCTGCATGGACCGAAGTAACGGCAGTATTCTCTGGCAGAAGACTATCCGCGAAGAGTTGCCGCACGAAGGGCATCATGATACCGCCAGTTTCGCTAATTATTCGCCGGTGACCGACGGAAAATATGTATGGGTGAGTTTCGGCTCCCGGGGTGTGCATTGCTATGACATAGATGGAAACCATAAATGGAGCAAAGAATTAAGCAAGCTGAGTACACGTGGTAGTTTTGGCGAGGGCAGTTCGCCTGCACTGGCCGGTGATGCTGTTATCGTAGTGTGTGACCACGAGGGAGATTCTGAAGTTTTTGCATTCAATAAGGAGACCGGAGACCTGATATGGAGAAAAGATCGTGACGAAAGTACTTCATGGGCGACTCCGCTTGCTGTTGAAGTGGATGGCAAGGTGCAGGTCATTATCAGCGCAACTAATTTCATTCGCAGCTATGATGCCGGGACGGGCGATATAATCTGGCAATGCAGCGGCCAGACGGGAAATGTAATTCCAACGCCGGTCATCGGCTTTGATATGGTGTTTTGTATGAGTGGTTTCAGGGGCAGCGCCATGCAGGCGATCAAGCTTGGTAGAACAGGTGACCTCAGTGGGACCGATGCCATCGCCTGGGAAATGAGTGACGGGACTGCTTATGTGCCTTCGCAGGTGCTTTTAGGTGACAGGCTTTTCTTCTGTGCCGACAGTAGAAACGCCAGTATCGTTTCGTGCTATGATGCGAAAACCGGTAAGGCCCATTATATGAAGCAGCGTCTCGAAGGGATTAACACGATATATTCATCTTTAGTAGGCGTGGATGACCGGGTGTATGTTGCGGGTCGAAACGGCACTGTAGTTGTGCTCAAGAACTCCGACAAATTAGAAGTCCTGGCAACTAACAAGCTCGATGATGGATTCGACGCCACACCAGCTATTGTAGGCGATGAATTATACTTAAAGGGAAAAGAGCATATCTATTGCATTGCAAAGCCATAGAATCGAAAACTCAGAATAAAGTTAAAATGACAGAAGGTGCGCCTTCGGATTGGGCTGTTACTTATTGCCGGTGATTTCCCTGAGTTCTTTATTGCTCAGGACTATTGTGTCCTGCTCGATGAATATACGAAGTTGTGCAATTGCTGCGATATTACAAAGAGTTTCGTAGATCGACTCTTCAATGAATTCGATGGACATAATTGGCATCGTTGATTTTTCTCCGAGTTGAATCTGGACAAGCGGAGCTTTATCACCGAGCCGCGATTTCAACGTCTGATTAAACAGGTCAATCACCATATCCAGTTCACAGTCAAGGAAATTAGCTGGACGTCCAGCAGTATCGAGAAGGGCTTTTCTGACTGATAGCTCATACTCGGTTGGGTCGGCTATAATGTAAGTTTCATTTTCCAGTGTTGGTAACAGCGAGCCGCCCTTGAGACTGACTGGGCCGATGAGTCTTCCGGTTTTATAGGAGCGAAGGTAGAGCACAGCTGTCGATGAAGAATCAGCATCAATGCCTTCATCGAATTGTTGCTCTTGTGTTTTTTCTTCCTGGTAGCGATATGTTGTATTTTTAATACCGTTGTGTACTATCATTCTGTTGTTAAGATTTAATCCGTCCAGAGTAAATTCTTTATCCGAGACGTCTATATTCGGGCTGAAGTTTTTGATCGTCAGTACTCTATGGTTTTCGTTGCCGGGCTCTATATTATATTCGACACGTCTGACGTACCAAATCGAATCGTACCGAGCCCACTCAAGACTTACTGTGGAGGTAACATTCCCTTCCGGCTCTTTATTCGTGCTCTTAAACAAGACGGGTATTAATTCCCTTTTCGTGTCGAAAGACATCTGGTATTCGTAGGTACTAAGCACCTCCGAACTCTCAACGGGTCCGCCGCTGATGATGTGGAGTATGCCTTTGTCGTCGAGCTCTGTTGAGGCGTAGTGTTCGGGATTCGCCGCAAAGTCGTATTCCAAAATCCTTTGAAGTCGTCTTATCAATGGATAATCGTTGAAGCTCGTAAATACTGCAGGATGAATATCGTCTCGACTGCTATCATGGACTCCTGCCCGCTGTATGTCTACCATTCCATAACTTTCTAAAATATGGCACTTTTCTGATTCGACTCTGGTCTGCAGCTTTGGACCATTCCTGTCACCAATCCTCTCGAAGATATCCCATCGTGAGTTCCGGCCCTTGAATACGAAATCCACGGATAGTTCCCTATCATCGAGCCAATTAAGATAATTTTCCATCTTTAATGAAGCAGTGCCCCTTCCTGTGGCTGGTAATTTTTCCTCTAACGCATCCAACGCCGAAATCACTTTTCGTACAGTAGCTTTTACTTCATCCACCGATGATTTCTTCTGTACCTGTGCGTGAGTCGATTGATAAAGTAAGCATGTAGTAGTTAACACGATCCAAAGATATCTCGCGCGTATAAATTGATAAGTAAGCATAATCGGCCTCCGACAATTTATGTATAAAACTTTTAGATAAAAATATATCGAATAAATGGAATTCCCGGATAATTATAAACTTTGCTGAATCCACATTATCCTGCCCAACCAGAGCTAAAAGCACAGAATCGGCATCCTTGCTTTGTGATATTCCTCTTTCAGCTTAATCTCGATATCCTCCTGATAATTTCCTTATGTTCAAATACGATCCGCTCCGGCGAGTTGTTCTTTAAATAATAATTTTTGCAAGCTATCCAGCCGGTGCTTCCGCTTTAATATTTATCTCTCTGCTAATAATTTCGACAGTTGGATAGTTTTCTGGTAAATTTTCCCTGTCATGAGTAAGGACTTCAAAGACAAAACGCTCAGCGAGCTTGAACAGATAATTGTGGATATGGGCCAGAAAAAATACCTGGCAGAGTACATTTTTCATTTTATCCACGCTAAGGATGCCGCAGAGATTCCTCAAATAACTCCCCTGAGCAAGGCCTTTCGAGAGAAATTAATCAAGCAGGGCTACTATATCTCCCGGCTTGAGATGCTGAATAAGCTGATCGATGAGGACGGGACGGTCAAGTACGTTTTTGCACCGGACGACGGCAGTCGTATTGAGACCGTGTTATTATTTGATGGTGGGCGAAAGACACTTTGCGTTTCGACTCAGGTCGGCTGCGCGATGGATTGTCTGTTCTGTGCTACGGCAAAGATCAGGTTCCGTCGAAATCTCACCGTCGGAGAAATCGTCGACCAGGTTAACGTTGTCCAGAAGGACAACAGAAGAATCAGCAATATTGTGTTTATGGGAATGGGTGAGCCGCTGGCCAATTACGATGCGGTAGTCAAGTCGGTACGGATACTTAACCACCCCGCAGGCAAAAATATCGGCATCAGGCATTTAACTGTCAGTACATGCGGCATAGTGCCGGGAATTAAAAAACTGGCCGACGAAGATGTGCATCCACGCCTGGCAATATCGCTGAACGCACCAACGGATGATTTGCGAAGCTCTCTGATGCCAATTAATAATAAATACGGGATAGCTAAAATACTCGATGCGGTGAAAATATATCAGCGAAAGCTTAAAGAGCGTGTCACGTTCGAATATGTTATGATAAGGGGTTTAAATGACTCGACGCTGCACGCAAAACTGCTTGTAAAATTGCTTCGGTCGATTAAATGTAATGTGAACCTTATTGAATATAATCCTCACCCGGGATGTAAATTTAAGGGCAGCAGCAGAGAAAAGATGTCACGGTTTGCCGGGGTGATTGAAGAAGCCGGCATTGAGACTACGATACGATTAAAGAAGGGCAGCAGTATTTGCGCAGCCTGTGGCCAGCTCGGAGCCGACCGGTTGGAAGTGTAAAAAAATCGGTCGGAGAATAAATGAAGCGTAAGAATTCGATAATTACTATTGGATTGTCCCCGGCGTGGGATATAACCTGCCGGGGTCAAAATCTCGATTGGGGCCGGCACAAGGTCGTCAGTTCGTGCCTCGAGCGGCCGGCGGGTAAAGCGTTAAATATCTCACGGGCTTTAGCCTGGATGGGCGAGGAAAGTATTGCAGCCGGCCTGTGGGGACAGAACGATTACGAGTTGATGCTAAAAGCTATGGAGATTTTGAAGGAACAGGTCAAGGTCAAAATGACCGCAGTTGCCGGTAGCACCCGCCGGAATATAACCGTTGTTGATATGGCCAATGCCAGAGAGATGCATCTACGCAATAAAAGTGAATTAGCCTCGACGAAAACTTTAAAGAAACTAAAAGTCGATCTTGAAACTATAGTGCGTCAAGGCAGTGTTTGTGTTTTTTCAGGTGCGATGCCGGATGGAAAGCTTTTGGGTGACGTTATTCGGATAGCAAAATCCTGTAGGAGCTTGGGAGCTAAAATTGCGCTGGATACTTCGGGGACTGCTTTAAGACAAATTGTTGATACCGGTGCTGTGTGGCTGATAAAGCCGAACGTTGAGGAATTGTGCGAGCTGTTGGGCGAGTCGATTAGAAATGCGCCTAATAGTTTGGTTAAAGCCGGGCAAAAGCTGCTCGATAAAGTTGAGGTCATCCTTATAAGTCGAGGCAGAATAGGTGCAGTTGTTGTTACAAAGGAAGGGGCGTGGCATGGCCGGTGTGTTGGTAGTGCTAAAGTATTATCGACGGTTGGATGCGGCGATTATTTGTTGGCCGGTTTTTTGAAAGGCCTGAAAGATAAATCCAATGTGGCTTCTGCGCTGGAGGCTGCGATAAAAATTGCTACGGCGAAGGCATGGGATTTGACGGAGAGTGAAAAATGGCCTCAGGTAAAGCGGCAAATACAAGTTAAAAGCAATAGCGTTTGAATTGCACGCCTTTCAGTTCCGAGTTGGCCTTTTTTAGTCTATTCAATTATCTTTAACGCGAGCGGAATGCCGAACTGATCCCTACTGTCCTTGAGTTTTCGACAGAGCTTAGCGTCTGTAGATTATGGTGAAGGACACCGAGGGTGGTTCGATCATGGTTGAAGAGCGTTGGATACCGGAAAATGCGTAATCTCTCTGGTTGTAGTACTTATCCAACAATCCCAATATGTGATGGGCATTCGCCGCGACTTTTAAGTGTTTGTTGAAAGTGTATCCCAGACCCAGATTCAGGAAATATGCCGGATCGCCGATCTTTTTGTCGGAGACGCCTGCAATATAGTCCCAACTTTGATAAACTCTTGTATAATCCAGATAGTCCTTGCGTCCCTGATTGCCCCAGTAGATGACAAACGAACCGTTGATATTGAGTTTTTCCGTTGGGTTATAGCTGGCGTTGAATTTGGTAATATGGTTGTGCCAGGCCGCCAGATCGTTTCCATATCCATAGGGCTCTGTCGTGAAAAATTGATCGGTGGAAGGATTGTCCAGCTTAAAGTGACGCAATTGGCTGTAGCCGTGCGACAGCCCCATCGACGTCCTGTCCGTTTTATAAAGGATCTCCATTTCACCTCCGTAAATACTCAT
>CAZQXE010000129.1:0-8739 GCA_964597115.1 uncultured Pirellulales bacterium
GAAATCGATCTATCCAATATGCCGCCGCGTGATGCTCATGACCTGCTCGGCAGCGCTATTATACCGCGACCCATTGCCTGGGTGTCATCGGTCAATGCAGCCAGCCAAGTTAATCTCGCCCCGTTTAGTTTTTTCAGCGGCGTGACGTGGAACCCACCGACGCTGAGCTTTTCCGTTATTAACCGTTCGGATGGAAACCGCAAAGATACAATACTGAACGTCGAGGAAACCGGCAATTTCGTAGTCAACATGGTGGCCGAAGAAATGGGCCCTCTGATGGTAGAGACATCGGTGACGCTGCCTCGCGGAGTTGAAGAAGCACAAGAGGCCGGAATCATGCTCGCAGACTCAACAGTAGTAACAACTCCGCGAGTAAAGGATGCACCGATTGCGTTTGAGTGTGAGCTTGATAGAATTATTCAAGTCGGGACCGGTCCGCATGGCGCCAATCTCGTTCTGGGCCGTATTAAACTCATGCACGTTAACGAAGAGATTCTTAAATCCGAAAAGAGAATTAACTGGGAGAAAGCCCGGCTTCTCGGTCGGCTTAGCGGAAGCAAGTTCTGCAAAATCCGCTCAGCGTTCGATATAATCCCAAAGAAAGAAACAAAATAAACAGTTTTATCTCAGGAGGTAAAAAAGTATTATGAAAAACTTAAAGCGAATATTAATTTGTGTCTTTGTTCTGGTCGGATTTGTAAAAGTCAACGCACAAACCGTTAAACTATGGGAGACGGGTGAGATTTACAAGAGACCTGAATCAGCGGCGTACGACAGTAAGAGAGGGTGTTTGTATATATCCAACTGTAACGGCGACGTAAAGACTGGTACATCGTATGGAGACCACTGCATATCGAAGGCTGATCTTCAGGGAAATATACTGGAATTTGATTTTGTCAAAAATCTCACAAAGCCGACCGGGATATGCATCTTCGACGATAAGCTCTATATCGTCGAGAGATTCGGCGTCGTTATATACGATTTGAATGCAAACAAAATCGCCGACAAGATTTATATCAAGACCAGTTATTTTTTGAACGATATCACTGTCGATTCCGAAGGCGGCATCTTCGTATCGGAAAGCGACACCAACGTAATATACAGAATCAAAGACAAAAACGTCGAGAAATGGCTGGACAGCAAAGCAATTTCCAGACCGAATGGTATTCTGTTCGACGACGGCAGGCTGATTGTCGGGGTCAACAGTGACAATTACTTAAAGACCGTAAACATCTCGAATAAACAAGTCTCCGAAATTGCCAACCTCGGCCCCGGTATCATCGACGGTATAAAAAAATGCCGCGACGGTTACCTTGTCTCTCATTATCTGGGAAATCTGTACATGGTAAAACCAACCGGAGAAGTTACAGAATTAATAAACACACGGGATGCAAAAATCAATATCGCGGATTTCGAATATATCGCCGACAAGCACCTGATAATTATACCGGCTCTGCAGAACAACAAGCTGTTCGGATATAAGTTCAGCCCGACAGAAAAAACCAATTAAACTTGCATACAGGCAAAAGATGATAAATCTGAGAGATTCGATAGACGTAAACGCCTCAGCGGAACGAAGTTTTGCAAAATCCGCTCAGTAATCGATATCAGTCCGAAAGAGAAGACTAAATAACAAGACAGCTAAAAGCGAACGGCAATAGTTTGCCTCGCTTTCGCGTCAGTTTTGAGCTCGCCGCTATGGAAAGTAGATTTAAATGAGATATCAAACTATAAGAACAAATTCGAACCTATATTATCTTTTTATGATTCTATTGATTGCGATTATATCTTCCGGATGCAAAGAGCAGGATAGAGCAAAAGAGACCGTAAGGATAGTAGGCCCTTATACTATCAATAGTTCCGGTGATCTCTTGTTATGTGGCATCAAAGAAGGTGATAATTCTCAATATTACATTGTTCCGCTGACAAATCGTCATGCCGAACCGATCGTTCTGAAATTCCAAGATTCTCTCGGAGCGATGTGGAAACCGAGAGCACATCAAAATGAACTACCGGTAGATGAATTAGTATTTATAACTTCAGGTCAACCTCAGCACATCAAAACAATTCGTATCTGTGGCGACGAAGTGTCAGAATTAACTTCATATCAGATAGATCAAAATCTTATTGTGACAACGATTCGGAATTATCCAAACCCAAGTGGAGATATTCTTGCTCTGAGAGTATCGAAATATGTGGAAGACAGTTTCTCCGGTTCGTATCTTGGATTTACGAAAGATGACGGCAAGACAATAACTATTTCAAACATACGTTCAACAACCTATCTATCCTGGGTGGATAACAATACGTTTTATGCGTTACATAGTTTGGGAGAAGAGGAACACGAGTGGGTAATATCTAAGGTAGAATTGGATATGGTGAATATGACATGGGAGGTAAACGAGATATTAAAAGGCAATGAAATCATGTTAGCCACAGACGGATTTTCCGGTTCCTTTGTATACGCTCAAGGAAAAAGTATTTATCATAATACTCAAGTTCTCGCCAGGTTACCCGAAAAGGTAGGCCGGTTATTCGGTGACGACAACTATCTGGTATGTATAGGCTTTTCCAAAAATGACAAAAATCAAATATACATACTGAATGATAAAGGAGAAATCCTCGGCACAAAGGAGAAATCGCAGACATCAATTCTTATAGGCTTATCAGCTACTAACGAATGTATTTACCTGACATCCAGCGATTACAAGAAAATAATTAGGTATAATTTTATCACGAGACAAGAAACTGTAGTTTTTGATGTGAAAGAAGTCTCATAGAGTAGAGTCTTTCCCACCGTTGGGCTGACGTAACGATGATGCTACGACCAGGAAGTAAGATAATATGACAAGCGGAGGCGACTCGCAAATTTATGGTTAAGAAAGGAAAACAATAAAATATGCGACGTCCATTTATGCTTTGGCCACTGGCCTTCTTTCTTCTTTTCCTTGCGATGGGAGGTTTGTATGGCGGCATTGCCATGCTGACTGATCCTACTGGCGGCTCGCTTCAATTAACCGAAGTGCTGCCCCTTTTGCCCGTATCCGATTTCATCCTGCCCGGCTTATTCCTGCTCATCGTGATGGGACTGGCGCCTCTATTGTTAATCTACGGACTTCTGGCCCGCCCAGACTGGACCTGGGCTCAGACATTATCCCGCTGGAGCGGACATCACTGGGCCTGGACCGGAACGCTTGCACTTGGCGTGACATTAGTCATTTGGTTAATCGTCCAGGGGCTGCTGATAGGTTTTGAATGGCCGATCCAGTACGTCACGGGGATTGACGGACTCCTTATCATGCTACTTTTGTTTATACCGAGGGTGAGAAAATATTATGCCAGATAAAAAATTATAGACTCTCAATCCTTTTTTCGTCTTCGCAGCCGTTTTGCCAGGTTTGCTCCGGCGCTGCCAAAAACAAGACCAATACTTCCAAGAATAAGAGCGCCCGGAGCGGGAATAACGGTCATAGAACCATTCCCGACATATCCATCTTTATCTTTATAAGCAACTTTTTTCTTGCCTTTTGTATAATACGTGTATATTCCCTTCTTGCCCTTCTGGAGTGCAGTCTCAAAATCAAGTCCATACGGGTCCGCAGCATAACCGATAAAGTCGAGATTAAAGTCCAACCTTCCGGCAGCATCGATTTGATCCAGCGCATCCGAGCTAATAGAATTGTTCACACTGCTGACAACGATATCGGTTTGAAAGTTGGTATATGCAGTTAAGTCGTTACCATCCGGTATGAGGTCACCAATCCCTAATGTGCCAACCATGTATTTGACCAACGAATCATCATACTGGATAAGCTCGATAGTCCCGCCGGAAAGCGTATACCCGTCTATGTAATTTCCACCAACCGTCATCTCCGGAAATACGACGTCTGCATAACTTGTCAACGGATCAGTCCAATCACCGTTAACCCACGAAACCCAGGCATTCTCTATCGTCAATGCACTCGTATCTACATTATAAGCCCAGGAGAACACCTCGAACTGAAGTGTCGGTGCTGCCCAAACCTCGGCAGTAAGGCCGGTGAAAATGCACAAAGATATGAACAATACAACTACAAATTTTTTACATTTCATTTTTGTCCTCCTTCAAAAACAAACTATATCAAAAGACTCGTTCTTCTCCTCAAACAGCCTGCGTCTTGATATGAATGTGTTTAAAATCAACACTCCTACCTTATTCTTATTATAATACTCGAAAAAAACATCATGTCAAGGCAAAAAACCTTAAAACCATGCCTTTTTTATGACTTTCACGGAAAATCAAGGCTGCGATGTGCGTTTTGTGCATTAAGACATGAAATGAGCACGTTTTAGGGTACTCTTCCACCAGAGCAGAACTACACCCTTTAATACTGTCAGAATGCAGTAAATTATGATATAAAGGCTTACGCATATAATACTTCCAGACGGAACTAAATAAATGGCTTTGTATATCTTTACAGTTTTTCTCAGCGCGATGTTGCTGTTTCAGGTGCAGTTGATAATAGCCAGGTACATCCTGCCGTGGTTCGGCGGCACATCAAATGTATGGATAACCTGCATGTTGTTTTTCCAGATACTGTTAACGTGCGGCTACGCCTACTCGCACGAGATAGTCAGCAGGCTCTCTGCCCGAAAACAGGGCACGATACATTTGATTTTGCTGGTCACTTCCATCATTGTACTGGCATTGCAGGTACTTTTCTGGAGTACGCCGTTACTGCCTAATGCCCTCTGGAAGCCCACGGGCGGAAATAATCCTGTCGCACAAATCCTTGTCCTGCTTACAATCGGTGTGGGCATACCGTTTTTCATTCTATCTTCCACGAGCTCGCTGCTTCAGGCATGGTTCTGCCGGAGATTTCCCAACTACTCTCCCTACTGGCTTTACGCTTTGTCCAACGCGGGCTCGCTGCTGGGACTACTGAGTTACCCTTTCCTGATTGAACCGCACTTAGGCTTGAGACTACAGTCGCAAAGCTGGTCTTTTGTATACGTTGCTTTTGTCCTTTGCTGTGGTTTTGTGGCGTGGCAATCACGAAAGCATAGCAAGACTGAATTGAGCAGCGACCTTAAGTCTCCTGATCCTCCCGGCGTATCTTCTGAAACAGGGAAACCTGACTGGATGGTGCGTTTGCTCTGGCTGATTTTGGCAGCAGCCGCATCGACAGTACTGTTGGCCACTACGAATCAGGTCACCGAAGAAATTGCTGTTATACCCTTCTTCTGGGTTCTTCCGTTGAGCATCTATCTGGTAACGTTTATCCTGTGCTTTTCCGGTCAATGGTTCTATTGGAAACCGCTGTTTGTCACTACCGCCGGTGTAATTGTGTTCTTCGTTGGCAGAACGATATTGAGGATGCCGACAGAAGCAGTCGGCGGCGTTTATGATGTGGGAATTATTGAGCAGATGTCGGTGTATTATTTTGCCCTCTTCATCTGCTGCATGCTCTGTCACGGTGAACTCGTTAAACTCAAGCCCAGCCCACGCTACTTGACACAATTTTATCTGACGATATCCATCGGCGGCGCATTAGGCGGCATCTTTGTCGGCATCATCGCTCCCTGCTTTTTTAAGGTTCTGTGGGAATTATATATTGGCTACTTCATCTGCGGCTGCGCCGTTCTCATAGCGACACTCCGTGACCGGCAATCACTGCTGAACATTCCCGGATGGGGATGGGGACTCCGTGTCCCTGCTGCTGCCATGGTGTTCGTATTAGGTATCGCGCCATTCTTTTTATTGATCGAACGGTTGCCGCAGAATTACCGGGAAAATATATTTACAGTTGCTCAAAGGCTTGGTTTTGACGAGTATTTGACTACCGGCAATCCCTGGGAAAAAACAATCGCCATGCGCCGTAATTTCTACGGCATTCTGCGAGTAGTAGAGTTGAGCCCGCCTGATCCAAATAAAAATCAAAATGTCTTGTTCCACGGGCAGACCGTGCATGGATTTCAATTGCAGCATGATGAAAAAAGCCGCAGGCTGCCGACAAGTTATTACGGAGAAAACAGCGGCATTGGGCTGGCTATAATAAATCATCCTCGCTATAAAAGTAACGACCGCCCGGATAATCAGATGAGAGTCGGCTTAATTGGACTTGGTGCAGGGACACTAGCAGCGTATGGGCGAGACGGTGACTACTATCGCATCTACGAGATTAATCCTGCTATAGTCGAGTTAGCTGCATCCCGGGACGACTATTTCAGCTTTGTGTCCGACTGTAAAGCAAAGGTAGACATTGTTTTGGGTGACGCCCGTGTTTCACTTGAAAATGAGCAGCCGCAGGGATTCGACATTCTGGCCCTGGACGCCTTCTGTGGCGACACACCACCGATACATCTATTGACCGAGGAGGCAATCAATATCTATCTGAGGCACATTCGCGACGGAGGAGTCATTGCAATTCATATATCGAATCGCTATTTGGATTTCCGACCAATCGTATGGAAAATAGCCGACAAGTTCGGCCTCGCCGGAGCTGATATAATTTCAGAGGCAGATAACGACCTTTCCTACGATGCGAGCTGGATTCTTCTGACAAAAGATTCCGACTTTCTAAATCAGAAGCGCATCGTCGATGCATCCACACCCAGAATCGCCGCCGAAGACCTCGGCTCGATCCAAATATGGACGGACGACTACAGCAATCTTTTTCAGCTATTACAGTAGACTTCCGAAAAGATTTAGACAAGTGACAGAAGAGAAAAACTTAAGAATAAGTTTCCGCCAACTAACAAGAACATACCTTCTGCAGGTGCATGATTCAATAAAACAAATCAATTCTTATGCCTTCTGAAAACTATGTTAAGAGGATAAAAAGCTCGGTTTTTCCAAAAAAACAGTGATTGTTTAACAAAGCACCCTGTATTTATGTTAATATACACAACATATGGTTACTAAACAACCAGCCACGAATTTGAGTATCAGGGTATGGAGATTCGTACCAATTGTCTTTCTCGTCTCTGTACAGGCTTTTTCTGTCGAGATTCATATTGATGCCTGTTCGGAGCACAAGCCGATTTCCCCGTATATCTATGGGAGGAATAATTGCCTTTCCGACGATCCTACACGACCATTATCCGAAGCAGACTGGCAGTTTCTCAGGGATGCGGGAGTGCGGATATTGCGTGAGAGCGGTGGGAATAATTCCACTAAATATAACTGGGTACTGAAACTGTCAAGTCATCCGGATTGGTACAACAATGTGTACGCACATAACTGGGATTTCGAAGCAACAAGTCTCCAGAGGAACCTGCCCGGCGTTCAGGGCGTATGGGCATTTCAACTCATAGGAAAGGTTGCTGCGACTAACGCACATAATTTCAATGAGTGGGAATACAATCGCGCACAGTGGTGGGAAGGTGTATCTAACAACTGGGCGGGTGGCGGCGGCCCCCTGCCGGGCGGTGGCCAAAAAGAGGGTGACCCAAATCTTTATCTAATGGACTGGTCAGCCGACGACACTGTTGACATTCTGGAGCATTGGTTTGATCCGGAAGGATTGGGATTGGATCCCAATGGCATTCTATATTGGAACATGGATAACGAGTCGGAGATATGGAGTGGAACACACGACGATGTTTGCCCTGAACAGCCACAAGTTGAAGTATTCATGCAGGTGTATTTCGACGTGGCCAAAAAAGCCCGGGCATTGTATCCCAACATCAAGCTGGTTGGGCCGGTCACCTGCAACGAATGGCAGTGGTACAACTGGGACAATGAGAGGATTCGAGTCGGACAGGACTATTATGTCTGGCTGGAGTATTTTATCAAACGCATCGGCGAAGAACAGCAAGCCAGCGGTGTTCGTTTACTGGATGTGTTGGATATTCATTTTTATCCATATGAAACAAATCCTTCGGACATCGTACAACTTCACAGGGTTTGGTTCGATACGACTTATGACTACCCGGGTGCAAACGGTGTTAAACGGCTGGGTCAATGGGGCTGGGATAACAGTATCACACGGGAATATATATTCGAACGCTGCCGCCGGTGGCTCGACAAGTACTTGGGACCTGACCACGGCGTGACTTTAGGCGTCACGGAGATGGGCATCAAAGGGGACAATCCCAATGTGACAGCCGTCTGGTATGCCTCTACTTTGGGCGTATTTGCAGACGAAGGTGTTGAACTGTTTACACCCTGGAGCTGGAAGGTTGGTATGTGGGAGGTGTTGCACCTGTTTAGCCGATACTGTCAGCCGATTCGGATACTATCCTTATCGAATGATGAAGAGACGGTCTCTGCGTATGCATCCATCAGTAGGGACATGGACGCCATTACCCTGATTATCGTGTGCCGTTCACTTGATCAGACAATAGACATCTCGGCCACTGTACACAATTTCCTGCCGGGAGACGGCTCGTACAATACATTGTTACTTTCTAATCTACCAAACACAGAGACATTTTGTTCTGACCAGGACAATGCACTCAAGACCGGAACAGTCTCTGTTCATGATGGTGTGATGAATATGTCATTGCCACCACTGTCCGTTACAGCGGTTTTGTTGTCCGGTCAACTGCAAGACAATCCTTAGAACATGTCATTCACACACAAAGAGTGATTCCGATTTGCTTCCGGATTGCAATATTACGGCTTCGGATATTCGTTGCAGAGCAGATGTATCGGTTCTTCGTCTTCTTCAATCGCTGGGAAACGCCCTGCTGGTTCGAGGAAGCGATTGTCACCCGCATCGTCATTGACGTCTGAAACCTCTCCGACAATGACCG
>CAZQXE010000130.1:0-7212 GCA_964597115.1 uncultured Pirellulales bacterium
ATAAAATTATGGTTGATTTGCCTTGCAAGCGTATCCAAGTTGATGAAATCTGGTCATTCTGTTACTCAAAACAAAAGAACGTTCCAGAGCAATATCAAGGCAAGTTTGGTTACGGTGATATTTGAACATGGGTAGCATTAGACCCTGATACAAAAATTGTTCCGTCTTGGCTTGTCGGTAAGCGTGATTCTGATTGGGCTGATATGTTCATGTATGATTTATCACGCAGGTTACGCAATAGAGTACAGCTTACAAGTGATGGTCATAAAGCTCACTTAAATGCTGTTGAGGAAGCTTTTGGTGGTGAAGTTGATTACGCCACATTAATTAAACTATATGGCAAGAGTAAAGAAGAAACAGAGGCGCGTTATAGTCCAAGTAAGATAGTTGGTTGTCAATTAGCTGTAATTCAGTGCAAGCCAGACCCGTGGCATATATCAACATCTTTTGTTGAGCGTCAAAATTTAACTATGCGTATGCAAATGAGAAGATTTACACGGCTAACAAATGGATTTAGCAAGAAAGTAGAGAATTTGCACTATGCTGTAGCTTTGCATTTTATGTACTACAATTTCTGTCGGATACATAAGACTTTAAGAGTATCACCGGCAATGGAAATAGGAATTAGCGACCATCTATGGAGTATTGAAGATATTGTAGGGCTTTTAGAAAAGAAAGAATCAAATTGACCCACTACCATAATTAAAGATGCATTGACGTTTGCGTTCTTGTTGGAGAGCATTGCCCAGATTAACAATAAGATTCGCCGGGCTGGTTTTTTATATTGTTTTTTCTTTTCCTGGACTCTTTTAATCTGTAGTATATTGTTGTTGTTAGAAACAGGTGGGGGAGAAGGAAACTCCTTTTGGCTATAATTTGGAGGGCCGAGGATATGAAAAAGTGGTTTACAGTTACAGCGGTTCTTATGCTATTTGCAAGTTCGGTTTGGGCGGTAACTCAGCCCGGTCAAAGACCCGACCGAAAACCTTCGATACTGGACCGGCTTATATTCCGCTCAACGATTGAGGACGAGATTGTTAAGGAATCGAGGATAGTAAGGGCAAAAGAAGAAAAGTATAGCAATGCACCTGCGAATAAAAAGGAAGGTTTGTTGTTCTTCAGATATGACGTCAAGCGGAAGGCGTTTAACGAACTTAACAGGCACAAAGAGACATTGAAAAACCTCCTGGCATCGACGCCGTCAGATGCCAATGCCACCAAATCTGAGATTATCAAAGAGAATACCGGTGGGCCGGAAAACGCAAACGTAGAAGCAATCGAAGTTAAATTTGCTCTGGAAAACCTGAGAAATGTTGTTTTGCAGGGCCGTAAAGAACTAATAGCCGATCCTTCAAATCTGCAAAAGGCCAGAAAGTATTACGACGCTCATGCTATTTGTCTGTCCATTATTGTTGAGATGAACGATGAGTTCATGCAGAATATTGATAATAAATACGTCCCTGCGATCAAGAATCTGATTTATAATTTCGAGGAACTGCTCAGAGAGACTGAGCAAACATTGAACAGCGGCTTAAGCAGCGAGGAATTGAAACAGACAGTGAGGGAAATAAGAGCGAATCAGCAAAGAATTCTGGAAACGCTTAAAGAAGTGCGGACGATTCATTTGCCCGAGCTGAAAAAGTGGGCTCAAAATAACAGACCGCCGCTTTCGGAACGACTCACTGTAGCTCGTTTAGCAAGCAAGACGCTGCATCTTACCGAGCAGGCACAAGCTATAATAAGGGATTTTGGAAGCGATTATCAGGATTTACAGTTCACGCCGCCGCCTTTGATAATTTTTGAAGTTGATTTATCGCAGTTTAAAATAAATCGATAAACACATATATAGCTCGAAATACTCTTGAAGTCCTCAGAATCCAGGTTGAGGGGATTCATTTTCATTTGGTTCGATTTCTGGTGGTGTCGATGCGTCATCCGGCTGCGCATTGACGTGTTCGACTGGTGCCGGTGAACCTGCTGGCTGGGGGATTTCTTTGATTTCGATGGGAGGAGTAACCGGATGCTCATCAGTTTCAGCGGGCGGTGTTTGTGGCGGCGGAGAATTCGGTAAAGAGGATTCACCCTGAAATTCATCAGCGACGACAGGTTGTAATGTATCGGATTGTGGTGGTAGCTGGTATTGGGTGTGTATGAACTCGGCGACCATTCGGTAGTCTTCGGCGCCGTGACAATTCTCCTCGTATTCAAAAATGGTTTTGCCGTAGCTGGGTGCTTCAGCGAGCTTGATATTTCTTCGTATATAGGTCGGTAAAACTTTGGCCTGCGCCCAGGCGCTGTCGGTCCCGCGTGCATTACTGAGGAATTGCTCGATGTCTGCCCTGACTTCGCTCGAAAGCGAAGCCCTAGTGTCGAACATACACAATAAAACTCCTCTGACCTTCAGCTCCGGATTAATTCTTCTATTGACAAGCTCAATAGTTTGCAGCAGCTTTCCGAAACCCTGCAGTGCCAGGAAATGCGGCTGCAGAGGAATTAAAACCTCGTCGGCAGCGGCAAGGGCGTTGAGGGTAAGCAGACCGAGCGAAGGGGCACAATCGATGAAGCAATAATCAAACTGGTTTTGACTTGGTTCAATAGCTTCTCGCAGGATGGTTTCTCTGCCGACAACACTTACCAGCTCGCTTTCGGCGCCGACCAGGTTTATATTGGCCGGCAGCAACCAAAGATTAGCCCGGACGAGCACAATCTCTGCTTCGAATCTTGCCGATTTAATCAGGACCTTGTAGGAGCCGTCATCGACTTTTTGCGGTTCGAGACCGAGGTGTATTGTCAAATGTGCCTGGGGGTCAAGGTCGATAACAACCACCTTCGAGCCGGCTGCGGCAAGAGCTGCTGCGATATTGACCACTGTGGTTGTCTTACCCACGCCACCTTTTTGGTTTAATACTGCGATAGTTTTCATAATCCATTACTCATTGTTCGTGACCGTTCGTCCATGTCACGTCATTGTAGTTATGAGTCACGCGCCGCGATCTTTTTCAGGACGGCATCGAGCACGCCGTTAACAAATGCAGGCGACTTATCGGTGCTGTACTTTTTTGCAAGCTCAATAGCTTCGTTTATCGTAACTTTGGGCGGGATATCGGGACAGAATTTCAACTGATAAACCGCCAGTCTCAAAATACTTTTATCTACGAGCGAGAGTCTTGTAAACTGCCACTTTATTATCGCTTCAGATATCAATTCATCGCACTGTTTAGAATTATCCCACGTTCCTTTTGTCCAGTCCGAGGCAAGCTTTCGTACCTGATCATCCGTTTCAGCTTCTGCAAAGAATTGGCCCAAAGACTCGAGCACATCCCGGCCCTGCACATCTAGCTGAAATAGTGCCTGCATTGTCAGTTCTCTGGCCCTCGTTCTTCTATCCATATTTATATTATAAAAGAGCAGACACCTTGCCGCTAAGGGTCAATCTATCTGCCCCATCACGTTGGCCATTTCCATAGCTGTCATTGCTGCATCGGCGCCGGCATTGCCCATTTTCGTGCCGGCTCTTTCGATCGCCTGTTCAAGCGTTTCACATGTCAGGACACCAAATACCGCCGGGGTAGCTGACTCGTAGTTGATTTGTCCGATCCCGCGGACTACCTGCTGGCAGACATAATCGTAGTGGGCAGTCTGACCTCGGATGACCGCACCGAGACAGAGAACCGCGACGTATTTCCCGCTGTCGGCGAGTTTTCGGGTAGCTTGCGTAATTTCACAGGCGCCGGGTACCCATACCATGGTTATCTGCTCGTCAGAAGCGCCGTGACGCTGGAGACAGTCTATCGCACCGGCAAGCAGCTTGGATGTAATAAATTCGTTGAACCTGCTGACTACGATGGCGTAATTTCCTTTGCCGGCTGTCACCTGACCTTTTATTTCTTTAATCATAACTTCGCTTCTCCAATTAACCAAAGCGTTTAGTTTCTCTCATACACTATCCACTGTTTCTTGGCCACACATTATAAGACTATTATTGGCGACTTTCCAGAAAAACAGCCCGATACGGAAAGAACTCCGTTTGGCGTCGTTTTTTTACTGAAAGCTAACTTTCGCAATTATATGGGCTTATAAACCGAATTTCCAGCAATTTTTTCGTCCATACGAAAAGCTCTTATCGCCCGGGGGAAACTGCTAAGGCGAAGGCATTTTGTAGGCGATAAGGCCGTTAGTAATCATTTGTTTTTTGTGTAAGAAGGCGAATAGGGTGTAGTTATGATTTTTGAGGACATGGAATTCGGCTCCTATGACAAGGCCGAGCGGAAGGCCCACAAGGCATTTGAGCTTTACGAGGACGGCAAAATGTCACAGGCTCTCGACGAGCTTGAGACCGCCATTGAGATAAATCCTTCCAACGGCTCGTGGCATTTCAACAAAGCGCTGACCCTGGATGCGATAAGTCGATTTGACGATGCGATTGGCGAATACGAGACGGCTTTGCAGTTTAATCCTGATGATTTGGAGATATTGAATTCGCTGGCTATCGATTATACACGGACGGGCCAATACGATTTGGCTATCGATACTTTCGAGCATATCCAGAAACTGGACCCGGGGTTTGAGCCATGCTATTGCAATCGAATAATTACCTATACCGAAATGGGCCTGCACGATTTGGCGGAGCAGATGTTCTACCTTGCCCAGCAGATAAAACCGGATTGTGCATTGTGTTATTATAATATCGGCAACAATCTTTTTACTCAGAGCCATTGCAAAAAAGCTATTCGCTGCTGGCTGCGAACGGCGGAGCTTGAGCCGTCTCACCCGCAAATCAACTATCGAATCGCCCAGGCTTACTGGTCTTTGGGCGAGAACGAACGCAGCAGAGAGCATTTTCTGGCGGAACTTCGTCTTAATCCCGGTGATATTGACGTCATTCTCGATTTTGGCCTGTTTCTGCTTGAGACCGGCGATATCGAATCGGCAAAGGAGAAGTTCAACAGAATTCTCGAGCTTGAGCCGGATTTTGCAACCGCCTTGTTCTATCTCGGTGAAATTGCTTTTAGCAACAGAGATTATGAGCGGGCGGTGGAGCTGTTTAATAATGCGCTTCAAAAAGACAACACGCTCGCAGGGCCGTATTATAGACTGGCTCAGTACGCGTTAATGGCGGGCAAAAAGCAACAGGCAAGAGCTTATCTTGTTTCGGAGTTGAAGCTGGCTTTGGAGGATGCGGATACATTAGTTTCTATGGGGTCGATGTTCCTGGCGGCCGGAGACCTTGATTATGCGGCGCATTGTCTGCTGCGTGCTGTTGATTTCGATAGTGCCAGCGCAGATGCTTATTATTACCTTGGTGTGGTTAGTGCTCTTAGAGGTGCGTTTGAGGATGCTGCGGAGTTCTTTGCGCATACGCTTGATATCCAAAGTGAACACATTCTCGCTTTAAGGGATTCGGCTTTCCTTTATCTGGTAATGGGCAAGTTGACCGACGCTGCGAAGAATATTAAAAAGGCTCGGGACCTTGATGGCGGCGATCTGCTGTTGAAAAGACTTAACCGGAAGGTATCTCTGGCTTGTGCAAAACAGCGGATAACGGGTTTTATTCGTTGATTTGGCCCTTGGAGAATCTCCGGTAAATTTCCTCGCTAATTTTCACGCCCAGTCTTTCCTTGCAAATAAGCACCAAATCCGTTAGCATATTTCGTCCGGCCGAGTGGCGGAATGGCAGACGCTGGGGACTTAAAATCCCCTGCCCTTAACGGGCGTGTGGGTTCGACTCCCACCTCGGCTATTTAGCGAACCTCGTGAAGCGTCAGACGTATCTCGAGCAAGGCATAGAATAAGTAATATAGGATTTTCTATATGATTACTGACAATAAAAGATTTTTTGGAGATAAATAATGGCCAATAAGACGTATAAGCTTGTGGATGTGGGAAAGCCTAATCTGTATCGCCAGACTTTTCCATATACCGAATTTCCCAAGGTAGTATTCGACAATGAAAAAGTCGAATATGATATGCCTGAGAAGATATGGATTACCGATACGACGTTCCGTGACGGCCAGCAGGCCCGGCCGCCTTATACGCCGAAGCAAATTCTGCGCGTATTCGACCTATTGCACGAGATAGACGGAGGCACCAGCCTGATTCGACAATGCGAGTTCTTCTTATATTCGGAGCGAGACAGAGAAGCGGTCGAATTATGCAAGCAGCGGGATTACAAATACCCCGAGATAACCGGCTGGATACGGGCTGTGGCAGCCGATTTTAAGCTGGTCTCACAAATGGGACTTGGCGAAACGGGCATTCTGACTTCGGCAAGCGATTATCATATATTTCTGAAGCTGCGGAAGACGCGCGCCCAGGCGATGGATGCGTATCTGGATATTGCCAGAGCCGCGTTGGACAGCGGCGTCATTCCGCGTTGCCACTTTGAGGACATAACGCGGGCTGACTATGAAGGTTTTGTGCTGCCGTTTGCTATTGAGCTGATGAAGCTTTCAAAAGAATATGATAAGCCGGTCAAGATTCGTCTTTGCGATACGCTTGGATTTGGCGTTCCGTGGGCGGGAGTTGCTCTGCCTCGGAGCGTTCCGAAACTTATCCACGGTCTCCGGCAAATCGGTGTCCCTTCCGAATGGCTCGAATGGCACGGCCATAACGATTTGCATAAGGTTCAGGTGAATGCTGCAACGGCATGGCTTTATGGCTGCAGCGCCGCCAACGCGGCGATATTCGGTTGTGGCGAGCGAACGGGCAATCCACCTCTGGAGGCGCTGGTTGTTGAGCACGCCCAGTTGAAAGGGATGAATAACGGTGTCAACTATGCGGCGATAACTGAATTAGCTGACTATGGACGAAAGGAGCTGGACCTTGAAATTCCACGGAACTACCCGCTGGTCGGGACGGATTTCAATGTCACGCGGGCGGGCATTCACGCGGACGGCTTGTTAAAGAATGAGGAGATATACAATTGCTTCGATACCAAAAAGCTGCTCAATCGTTCTGTAGGAGTGGCGATTACTGATAAGACCGGTGCGGCGGGCATCAAGCACTGGATAGAGGCCAGGTACGAGACTCAAATCCCAAAGCACGACCCGCGCATAACCAGGATAAAAGACAAAATCGACGCCGAGTATTTAGCTGACAGAGTGTCAATGATTTCGGATAATGAAATGTTCAAATGGGTAAAGGAAGCGTTCGGCAGTGATTTGCCCCGGTTGAAAAAGTGAATGAGTTAATGAGTGGATGAGTTAATGAGTG
>CAZQXE010000130.1:7312-8724 GCA_964597115.1 uncultured Pirellulales bacterium
ATGAGTTAATGAGTGGATGAGTTAATGAGTGAGCACATTTACGCATCAACACATTTACGCATCAACGCCGTCCTGTTCGACCTCGGCGAGACTTTGCTGAACTTCGGTAAATTCAACGCCACTCGGCTATTTCGGCAGGGTGCGAGATTGTCGTACGATTTTCTTAAAAGCTGCGGCCAGCCGGTTGGAAACTTTGAGTATTACTGCTGGCGAAATCTGATTTCGCTGCGCATACGACATTTGCTTTCCAATATAACGAAAAACGATTTTAATTCGTCAGCTTTGTTAAGAAGGATTGGTACAAAAAATGGTATCAGCCTGGACGCCCGGCAGTGGCAACAGTTTGCGTGGCTTTGGTATGAGCCTTTGAGCAAAATCGCCGCGGCCGAGTCGAATATAAAAGATACTTTAAACGCGCTAAAGAAATTGGGGCTTAAGCTTGGAATAGTCTCCAATACTTTTGTAAGCGGCGATTCTTTAGAGAAACATCTCGAGCAGGTGGGAATATTAGACTTCTTTTCGGTCAGGATTTATTCATACGAATTTGATTTTCGAAAGCCGGACCTTCGAGTTTTTAAAATTGCAGCAGAGAGGATTGGCGAGGCGGTGGAGAACATATTGTACGTAGGGGACCGCATCGATAAGGATGTTAAACCAGCGCTTCAAGTCGGCATGCCGGTTGTTCTCAAAGCCGCCTACACAAACGCCGGAAAAACACTGCCAAGCGGTGCTATGCGAATAACGCACCTTTCTGAGCTGCCGGATTTGATAAAAAGCTCGGCTAAAAAACAAAAGGCCGAGCGATAAAGCCCGGCCTTAGTGATAAAAATCAACTTAGCACATTTACTTTGGCAAGTCTTCCGGCGCTACATCCTTAACACTCAAATCGCCGTAAATAACTCGATAGGTCTCCGAACCATCCGGGCGATACCAGCAAACCGGAGATTCTGAATCGCCAAGTTTGACATTCTTGCCCACGTAGTTCCAGTCGTTTTCAGGCTTTAGGAGTCGAAAGAATACCCACCCACGAATCATTTTCATTCCATTTTCCACGTTTTGTTCTTGTGAATGTTGCGAGGCCAGTTTGCGTATCTTTGGGACGTCTTCCATATATGCTTGTGTACTAAAATCTTTCGGAAAAACACCATCCCGTATCACTTCCGCCCAGCTACGGAGGGTCTCGACCAGGTCCTGTTCGGTTCCCCCGGTAAGGGAAAGCATAGCTTTGGGCATTGACGAGTAGCCTGCAGGAACGTCCATACTGAAAAGTGATTCGTCCAAAACCGCATCAAACTCAAAATCTGTAAACTCATAATGTGTCTGACGCCATTTCAGCTCCATGCGTATAGGCACGGAGGTTTGGGAGTCCGCCCAGATCATTAATTCATTACCCTCAGGATCGGTAGCCCGGA
>CAZQXE010000131.1:0-8714 GCA_964597115.1 uncultured Pirellulales bacterium
GCCTTAAACGGCGCAGTAATCAAATTAGCCGACAAGTTCGCAATAGCTGTGCCGTACAATCTGGCCGTGTACAATATCGTAAAGTTCATCGAAAGCAAAAGCTACAAGCTGTAGCGACTCTATACGATATTCTTACAGCCTTTATTAATCCTACTTACTTAAATAAATATATTACAGTGTTCTGCGTCTTCGCAGCCAGCCGACAAAACCGACACCAATACTGCCCAGTAGGATCGCACCGGGAGCGGGAATAACATAGGATTGATGCATATCCCATATCTCGTCGCCAGTTAAAGCTCTGTTATAGATTGCAACTTCGTCTATTGAACCATAAAAATCCTGTCCAGCCCATTGTTCTCCACCATCTCCAATATGTAAATCATATCCGTCTATTATTGTAGTTGCTGCTACAGTAGCAACACTGACTCCGTCTACATAAAATGTTCCTACCGAACCTGATGATGTTGTGTAAACAACATGCTTCCAATTGCCATCTTCTTTAATTTCATATCCACTCCGACTCCAAAGGCCATGAGCCCAAAATAAAAGTTCATTATCATCAGTATTTCCCAAAAAAAGCATAAATCCACCATTCCAAGCCCCGTGAGGAGGAGTACAAGGATATGTTCCCATAATACCCTTATAATTATTTGCAACATCATCTGGGTTTATCCAAGCCTCGATAGTATAATCCCCTGACAAAGTAAATTGATCACTATCTGGAATGTTAACATAATCAGCTGCTGCATCAAATCTCAGAGCACTGCCAACAATTCCAGTTGTCCAGGTTGCCCCATAGATTGTCCCATTATTTCCGTTCGCAGAATCGTAAGCAATGCTTCCGCTTCCTTCGTTAAAGCTCCAGTAGGAAATCAGGCCATCGGTGGGTATACTCGGGACAGCCGAGGCAGAACCACACAGACCCAAAACCCCCAATACTGCTGCAATAATCAAACTTGTTCTTGTGTTTTTCATTTTCATCACCTCTTTCAATTCCGTAGATATTATTATAGCATTCTGCGTCTGCGCAGCCAGCTTACAAGGGCGACGCCAATGCTGACTAACAAAATAGCACCCGGAGCCGGAATGTGAATTACAGAGAGAACTTGTATTTCTCCAATATGCCAGGAACTATGGATACCTTGATACATCTATTTTGTGAAGCTAATATCTACAGATGTCTCTAATCTCCTCTTATCTATTTGTACCAAATGCCCTATACTCTCGTCAATAAAACTTTTGCAAAAATCCCGAATTTTTGTAAAAATACGTAGTTACCACAATAGACTATCTACTCGAAAGGGTAAATTTAGCGATTTTTATGGTTGAACCTGTGAGGTTCGGTAGATGAAAAAAGGGCTGCGAGGGTCGCTCACAGCCCTTGTCTCTTTGTTTTTACGACGTTCTTAGTCTTCAAGCTCGCGAATCCAGACATTGCGGAATCTGGTTGGATTGTTGTGGTCCTGCAGCGTAATCGGCAATTTGTCCGCATGTGGCTCATAGTCGGTTACCGCATGCGGGCCAATCCAGCCGGTTCCTCCTTCGAGTACGACGTTGTCGTGAACAAGCACGCCGTTGTGGATAACGGTGAACGTTGCTTTTTTAACAACTTTTTTACCTTTGAAAATGGGACGATGGAAGATGATGTCATACGACTGCCACTGGCCCGGCCCTCGGCAGGCATTGACCAGAGGAACAGCTTGCCCGTACAGAGCTGCACATTGGCCGTCGGGGTATGTCTTATTTTCGTAAGAGTCAAGAACCTGGACCTCGTATGTCGCCATCAAAAAGACGCCGCTGTTGCCGCGTCCCTGGCTGGTTCCTCTGACCGTTGAAGGAGTGGCAAACTCAATGTGCAATTGACACGACCCGAATGCCTGTTTGGTTTTGATATTACCCGAGCGTCTGGCGACCTGCATATATCCGTCCTGCACGTTCCATTTCGCAGGGCCGCCGCGTTCGGTAGCCCATTTCGATAAATCTGTACCGTCGAATAAAACTATCGCGTCCGATGGTGCTTTACCTGCCTGGTTTTGTGCGCTCCCGTTGCCGGGCGTGACCACCGGTGGTGCGGGCCGATCTATATCGTGGACCATCCACCGGCCGGTATCGGTTTCGACATATTGAATTACATTCGGATCGTTATTGTCTTTCGCAGTGACTTCCTGGGTTGCACATCCAGCTAAAATAGTGAACGAACAAACAGCAACACTAAGCAGAACTGTCCTGAACATAATCATTCCCTTCTTAATCTGAGATTTTAATACTTGTCTTTCGTTTATAAAAACACGCCCGGCAGGACTCCGGCCTTCGGCCTAGAACCTGTCGCTTACGCTCCCCATAGGGGCTCAAGCCCCTCTGGCGTCCCCTTCGACTACGCTCAGGGTCCTGTCACCCCGACGACTCGGGGGAGCTTCTCCCCCGAACCCCCTCAGGTTCGAGTCCTTAATTCGTTTCTAAAATGCAAGAGGCAATCATAAATTAGCTTTGAAGCTTATGTAATACAACACGCCCGGCAGGACTCGAACCTGCGACCTACGGATTAGAAATCCGTTGCTCTGTCCAGCTGAGCTACGAGCGCTTTAATCTTAAGGTGCCTGCACTATAACGGCTTTTTCAGCATTCTGTCAATCAATTTTCATCCTTCAAAGGCAGGCGTGCCGAAAAAGAATTCCGGTAGCGATTCCGCTAATTGCGGTATCGAATGGTCGGATAGTTGCTAAATTAAGACAGATTTGGTATCTTATTGTAAAGTAAATCCCGTTAGGGAATGAAGCTCTCTAACAGTTTGCGTCGTATCTGACTTTCTCTAATGGGGTAAAGATTAAACGGTAAATCTAAAATAAATAGTAAATGGAAATGTGGCCGGATGCCCCCGAACATGCAAACGGAATCAGAGATAAAAGGAATCGTTTTCGACATTAAGAAGTATGCCATACATGACGGTCCGGGCATTCGCACGACAGTATTCTTCAAAGGCTGTCCATTGCAGTGTCAGTGGTGCCATAATCCGGAAAGCTGGAAAAGTCACGCTGAGCACGGTTTACGCGTGGGTCGCTGTATCGGGTGCGGTCAATGTGCGGAGGCGTGCCACAACCAGGCAATTTCGCTTGTCGAGAACCAGCCTGTAACGGATGCAGACAAATGCATCCTCTGCGGCCGATGTGTGGATGCATGCGTGAACGGTGCGAGGGAGATCATTGGACGCCGGATGAGCGTTAGCGAGGTAATGGTTGAAGTTGAACAGGATATTATTTTCTACGACCAGTCCGGCGGCGGTGTTACGTTCTCCGGAGGCGAACCGCTGATGCAGCCCGACTTCCTTTTTGCGCTACTAAATCAATGCAAGGGGCGGCAAATACACACCACTGTGGATACGAGCTGTTACGCTGAGCCGGAGATTGTAGAAAGGATTAGTGAAAAGACCGACTTGTTCCTTTGCGACCTCAAACACATGGACAACGAAACGCACGAGCGTTTTACCGGCGTGCAAAATAATTTGATATTGGATAATATAAGTTGCCTGTCACAGGCCGGCAAAGAAATCGTTATAAGGGTGCCGGTCGTTCCCGGTTTTAATGACGACAAGGCAAACATCGAAGCGACGGGAAAATTTGCAGCGTCACTGCAGGGTGTCCGCAGAATCGACCTCCTGCCCTTCAATCGTGGAGGAAAAGAAAAATCGGCTCGACTTACGGCTGGATTCGAACCAATGCAAGTTGAACCTCCCGGCGAGGAAGAAATGAGCTCGATAGCAAAAATCCTGAGCAAATACGGATTTGAAGTTAAGATTGGTGGTTAGTTACATGAACGAAAGAGTAAAAAAACTACGGGAACAAAGTATTGAGGTCAGACCGTACATTTCCACTGAGCGAGCGGAACTGCTGACTGAGTTTTATAAGAGTGACGTTCCCCAGCGAGTATCAGTCCCGGTATGCCGTGCTTTGTCATTCAAGCACCTTATGGAAAACAAGGCCTTATGTATTAACGATGGCGAATTGATCGTGGGTGAGCGCGGCCCAGCTCCCAAAGCCACGCCGACTTACCCCGAGCTGTGCTGCCATAGCATGGAGGACCTGCGCATACTTAACAGTCGGGAAAGAACACCCTTTGTGGTTACGGAGGAAGTCAGAAAAATCTACAGCGAGAAAATCATTCCCTTCTGGACCGGCAAAACCATGCGTGAGAAACTCTTCGGCGCGATGGACCAAAAGTGGCATCAGGCATTCAACGCGGGAGTGTTCACGGAATTTATGGAGCAACGTGCTCCCGGTCACGCAATTCTTGATGACAAGATTTACCACAAAGGCATGCTGGACTTTAAGGAGACAATCGCAGAAAACCGGAAAAAACTCGACTATTTCAATGACCCTCGCGCTTATGAAAAAGACCAGGAGTATCAGGCGATGGATATCTGCGCCGATGCCATTATTATTTTCGCTCAGCGATACGCCGCCAAGGCGAAGGAATTAGCGCAACAGGAGACTGATACTGTTCGCCGCAGCGAATTGGAACGAGTAGCCGAGGTCTGTTTACACGTACCGGCCAATGCGCCGCGTAATTTTTGGGAAGCGTTGCAGTCTTATTGGTTTGTGCACTTATCCGTCATCACAGAATTGAATACGTGGGACTCCTTCAATCCGGGCCGGCTTGACCAGCACCTGCTGCCGTTTTATCAAAAAGGTTTGGAAGAAGGAATCTTAACTGACGAACAGGCGAAAGAACTGTTGCAGTGCTTCTGGATTAAGTTCAACAATCAGCCTGCTCCGCCGAAAGTTGGAATTACCGAAGAGCAGAGCGGAACCTACATCGATTTTGCGTTGATTAATGTTGGGGGTGTAACGCCGGCTGATGGAAAAGATGCGGTCAATGACGTTTCATATATGATTTTGGATGTAGTTGAAGAAATGCGTCTGACCCAGCCGAGTTCCTGCATTCAAATCAGCAAAAAAAATCCGGACCGTTTCCTAAAGCGTGCCTGCGAAGTAATTCGCACCGGATTCGGCCAGCCTTCTGTTTTTAACACCGACGTCATCATCAAGGAAATGCTTCAGGACGGCAAGAGTATGATGGATGCTCGCAGTGGTGGCCCGAGTGGCTGTGTGACGGTTAGTGCATTCGGCAAGGAAAGCTGCACTTTAACCGGCTACATTAATTGGCCGAAGATTTTTGAACTGGCCTGCAACAACGGCGTCGATCCGAACTCAGGCGAGCAGGTTGGTCCTCAAACCGGTGATGCCCGCGAATTCGCTTCTTATCAGCAATTGATGGATGCTTACAGGGAACAACTCAGATATTTCATCGACTTAAAAATCAGGTCTAATAATGTTATCGAAAGGCTCTACGCTAATTACATGCCTGCCCCCTTTATGTCGATTGTAATGGACGACTGCATCGCCCGCGGGCTCGACTATCACAATGGCGGCCCAAGGTATAATCCAACCTACATCCAGGGCGTTGGAATCGGCACATTAACCGATGCACTGGCAGCGGTGAAGCATAATGTTTTCGATGAGCAAAACGTTTCCATGGACGAATTGCTGGCAGCGATGCGAGATAATTTTGAGGGGCATGAACATCTGCAGCAGAAACTACTCTATCGTACACCCAAATACGGCAATGACGACAATTATGCAGACGATATTACCGAGGAAGTATTTAACGCTTACTATGATCTGCTCAATGGCCGTCCGAATACCAAGGGCGGTAAGTATCGTGTGAATCTCCTTCCAACAACAGTACATATATACTTCGGCTCCGTAATTGGTGCGCTGCCCAACGGCAGAAAAGCCGGTGAGCCGGTCTCCGAAGGTATTTCACCCACCCAGGGTTCCGACACGAAAGGCCCGACTGCCGTTGTCAAGTCGGCGGCGAGAATCGACCACGCCCGCACCGGCGGCACCCTGTTGAATATGAAATTCAATCCGCACGTGCTGGCCGGCGATAGTATTAATAAACTTGTTCATTTGATCAGGTCATACTTCAAACTTGACGGCCATCACATCCAGTTTAATGTCATTGGCGCAGAAACACTAAGGAAAGCCCAGCAGAATCCTGAAAAATATCGTGACCTGATCGTAAGGGTGGCCGGTTACAGCGATTACTTCGTAGATGTAGGTCAAGACCTGCAAAATGAAATCATCGCCCGGACCGAACAGCAATCATTATCCCGATAGCGCTTTCGCTAAGATATAAAACGGAGACTTGTTATGAGTAAAGCATCAGTAGCAGTGACTGTGTCTGTTGTAGCCTTTTTTCTTTTCGGTTGTGGAACCGCCGCGAAGGAAAAAGAATTGAAGCGGTTTATTGAAACTCATGTTGCGAAAATTGAGCCCTTGTCAACACAGGCAAATCTTGCCTATTGGGATGCTTCCACGACAGGCAAAGCGGAAGATTATGACAGGGTCGGCGAATTGCAGCTTGAGATTGGCCGAGTTTACAGAAATCCAGAGGAATTCTCCTTTCTTAAAGACCTGAAAGAATCCGGCCGGGTCAGGGATGCCAGGTTGGCCCGACAGTTGGATAAATTATATTATGCTTATCTGGGAAATCAGATAGAACCGGAATTATTGGAAAAGCTCGTTGATTTGGACGGTAAAATCCAGGAAAAGTACAATACTTTTCGCGGCACCATTGACGGCAAAGAAGTCACCATGAGTGATGTTTATACAATCTTAACGACGGAAAAAGACTGCCGCAAAAGGGAGCTGGCCTGGAGGGCAAGCAAACAGGTCGGAGATGCGATTGTTGATGACCTTATCGAATTGGTTAAGTTGCGCAATGAGGCAGCCCGAAAGGTTGGCTTTGATAATTATCATACACTTTCGATTGTCATGGGTGAGCAGAATGTGAAAGAACTCGACAGCATCTTTAATGAGCTTTATGAATTAACCAGCGAGCCCTTTGCTCAATTGAAAGAAGAATTGGACCGGATATTGGCGGATGATTACGGAATAGCCGCTGAGGATTTGATGCCCTGGCACTATCATGATCCCTTCTTTCAAAGAACGCCTTTGGTTTATGGTCTGGATTTGGACATATATTACGAAGACCAGGATGTGAAGGAATTAGCGGAAAAATATTACGCCGGTGTCGGGCTGCCTGTGGACGATATTCTCGCGAGAAGTGATTTGTATGACCGCGAAGGCAAATATCCGCACGCTTTTGGCTTCGATGCAGACCGCCGGGGAGACGTTCGCATTTTATGTAACCTGCAAAATACTGAACGTTGGATGGAGACCATATTACACGAATTAGGTCATGCGGTTTATAGCAAATATCATGATCGGAAACTACCCTGGCTGCTGAGGGAACCCGCCCACAGTTTTACCACCGAAGCCGTAGCGATGTTCTTCGGCCGTTTGAGCCGTAATGCTGCATGGATGCAGCAAATGTTGGGTCTGTCAGACGAGCAGCGAGCGAAGGTTGAGAAAGTCAGTGGAAAATATCTGCAATTTCAACAGGTGCTCGTCGCTCGCTGGATTATGGTTATGTATAATTTTGAAAAGCAGCTATATGCAAATCCCGACCAGGACCTTAATACGCTATGGTGGGATCTGGTCGAGAAATATCAGTTCGTCAAACGGCCGCCTGGACCTGTTGATGCAGGCTGGGCATCCAAACTTCATTTCACCATTGCACCGTGTTATTATCACAACTATATGTTAGGTGAACTATTGGCGTCCCAACTGCATAACCATATTGTTCACGAAGTTTTTAAGCTCGAATCGGACGAGGGTGTTAGTTATGTAGGCGAGAAAAAGCTCGGAGAGTATCTGCGCAAAGAAGTCCTTGGTCCCGGAGATCTTTATCACTGGAACGATATGATCGAACGGGCAACAGGAGAACCGTTGACGCCCAAATACTTCGTAGAACAGTTTGTAAATTAACATCAGAGATACCCACATGCATCCTTATCCCTAAAGATACTGTGGAGCAAGACATGACCTACTTGATTGCAGTATTTATCTACTTGTTAATCCTGACAGGCATCGGCATCTACAAATCCCGGCAGGTCAAGACCCAACAGGATTTTGCCATAGCGGGTCGCACCCTTTCTCCGTGGATTATGGTCTTGACCATGCTCGCTGTCTGGATCGGGACCGGTTCCATTGTCGGCAATGCCGAAGAGGCCTATCGTACCGGCGCTGCGGCTCTGATCATTCCTTTCGGCACCTTCACAGGTATGATTCTATTGTCGTTTATCGCCACAAGGGCACGTAATATCGAAGCTTCGAGTGTCCCCGAGATAATCGGTTCAAGATTCGGTCCGGTCGCACGGTTCCTGGCCGTTATTGCACTTATAATGGCTTATATGGTAATCGTCAGCTATCAGTTCAACGCCGGAGGTGCCGTGATCGAGGTCATCAGCGGATATACTGTTAACAAGGAGACCGCTACAATAATCGCAGGATCGTTCATAATCATTTATACTATGCTGGCCGGCCTGAAAAGTCTTGCCAGTATGGACATAGTCACAGGGACAATTATTACAGTCTCGTTGCTGATTGCCTTTCCGGTTCTATTAATCAAAGCGGGCGGCTTTGCCGGCATGCAGGCCGCATACGACGCCATGGAAGGCAGAACGTCACATATGCAGTTCTGGGGTGTCTATTCCCCGGTTCAGATCATCAATTATCTTTTGCCTACCTTTCTTCTCGTTATGGGTGATGCTAATCAGTATCAGCGTATTTTTGCCAGCCGCAACGCACAGG
>CAZQXE010000132.1:0-8667 GCA_964597115.1 uncultured Pirellulales bacterium
GAGTAAGGTTTTATCTGTATTTCTCGCCGCCGAGATCGCAGAGTGTATTGTTGTTTTAAAAACTTACGCTGGTTCTTATAGATATTTTTCAGCGTTCTTTGCGGTCTCTGCGGTTCGTATTTATCATGCCGTTTTTTCTTTGTGCCTTTGTGTCGTGGTGGCTATACTTTTAGCTATGAATGTACGCAACGCTAAAGTATCGGATGTCAAGGCGATTAACGCCCTGGTAAGCTCTTATGCCGAGCGGGACCGGATGCTGTTTCGCTCGATGGCGGATATTTATGAGAATCTGCAGACCTTTACAGTAGCTGAGCTGGATGGCAATGTTGTCGGCTGCTGTGCGCTGGAGATTATCTGGTCGGACCTGGCGGAGATAAAATCGCTGGCAGTCGATGAATCGAACAACAAAAAAGGCATCGGCAAAAAGTTGGTGGAAGCTGCTCTGGAAAAGGCAGCCGACATCGGCGTGCCTAAGGTTTTCGCACTTACTTTAGAGCCGGAATTTTTTGAAAAACTGGGCTTTCAAAGGGTTGAGAAAGAGGCTCTGCCGATGAAGGTCTGGAGCGATTGTGCGAGATGTCCAAAGCAGCAACATTGCGATGAGACTGCAGTCTTAAAAGTGTTCTAAAGTGAGCTAAAGTTCAAAGTGCCTAAAGTTGTAGATTCTTTTCTGACTTTAGCTCATACGATACATCACTTAATGGGGATTATATGGCTGAACATGTCTGTCCGGTATGGATTGGTTATCTGCTTGCCAGTCCCTTAAGAAAACTATTCCAGAATCCCAGGAAGATGCTGTCCCCACACGTTAAGGAAGGTATGAAGGTTCTGGATATCGGTTGTGCGATGGGCTTTTTCAGTTTGCCCCTTGCAGAGATGGTTGGTTTCAAAGGCAAGGTTATATGTGTGGATGTTCAGGCCAAGATGATTGAGTCGCTCGAAAGACGTGCACGGAAAGCGGGATTGTCCGATAGAATTGAAACACGTCTATGTCGTGGAAATTCTCTTGGTCTGGATGAACTGAAAGAGAAAATCGATTTTGCTCTTGCATCCGCTGTTGTGCATGAGGTGCCGGATGCTGCGGTTTTCTTCTCAGAGATACACGATACATTGAAACCAACTGCAAGGTTCCTGGTGGCGGAGCCGAAGGGACATGTGTCGGAGAAGGATTTTGAGGTGACTATTTCTATTGCGGAGGAGAACGGTTTTAAGGTAATCGATAAACCGAAGGTGGGTAAAAGTCGTGTCGTTCTTTTAGAGCGTGTGTGAGAAGTGAAGAATCTCATTTTCCGTTGGCCAGATCCTTCGGCTGCGCCTCAGGATGACAGCGAAGCTGTCACTTTAGGCACTTTTCTAGCCGACTTGACGTCGCTGGAAGAGGGCGACTGCTAATGCAAGTATAGCTATTGTATAGCACGAGGTGTATGAGGCGCTTATCCAAATATATTTTAAAGGAATTTCGCCGCCTTCGTAAATGGCATCACTAATCCAGAAAATCTGCAGGTTCGGCACCAGAAATCTGCCAATTTTTGCCCACAAATGAGTTTCTGCGAATCGTCCGAATGCGTAATCGCTTACAAGGCCCAATAGAAATATCCCGATACAGGCAGAGAGGGTGACCACAATATTGAATCTTGCCGAGAGAGCGACCGCCAAAGCCACAATTATTAATGCAGCTAACAGCAGTAATACCGAGCCGTAAATATCTACTGTATTGAAGCCGTTTTCCTGTGGATTAAACTGCCAGTTGCGGTCAATAAGGGCCAGGAAAACCATGCCGAATGTAGCGAATATTCCGGTTAATACAAGGGCTGTCGAAGAGAATTTCCAGTCGTAAGCAAAGTTGAAGAAAGCACTTAAAAGAAATGTGGCAAGAATGACGACTCCTGCCGTACCCAGAACCGTCCAGTCATGTGTATCATTTACTGTTTCGAGGACACCATGCCTGATTGCCATCAGCAGGGCGATAGTGCATATATAATGTGCCAAAATTACCGCACCGGCTACGCCAAAGAACTTAGCGATAATAAATATAGGACGTTGGACGGGTTTAGTCAGGACAGTTGTGATTGTTTTCTTCTCCAATTCCTCGGCAACGGCTCCGGAAGCGGAAAATATTGCTATGAACAAGCTGGTCAAAAATAACGTAGATAATCCTATCTCTCGCAAGAGCTTATTGTCATCGCTCATTGTGTACATTGTGAGAGACGGGCTTATGAAAAATAAGAAAAAAGCGGCAACGATGATTATGGCGTAGATGGGTTGCCTGAGAGTTTCTATGAAAGTGTTTCTTGCTATTGTCAGGAACTTATTCATATTTAGTTGTTAGTTCGTTTGAGCCCTGCTCTATATCGAGGCGTTGCTGTTTTTCTCTTCGATAAGAGCTTAATTTTTTTCATAATTATATCTATACTAAGATAACGTTTATTGCTATATTACGCAACTTATACTTATTAAGAGCATGTAAATAATACTATATTTGTAGTTCTTTTGTTCAAAATAGAAAACCTGGGATAAAAAATGGCATTATCTTCCAAGCGGCCCGAACATGTGGCTTTGGTATCTTTGATTCTGAGCGTGGTCTTTTTTGGCATAGCCTTTTTCTTAGGCCGATGGAGTGGTTTCTTTGCAGTCTCCGCGGTTAGCTGGCTAATCCTCTCAGTAGCTTTGATTTGGTTCGTTTTGTGTTTGCAGTTCCACCAGCGAGCCTTGGCCGAACAGGAGAAGCTCGATGTCAGTCAACTGGCCAAGGATGAGCAGGCTTCGACGATATTCAGAGCTGAGAGTGAACATGCCACTTTATTTTCTACATCTCAACGCCGCCTTCGGATATTCGAGAAATGGTTCGTTCCGGCATTTTCAACGCTGATAGCCGTCTATCAAATAGCTGTCGGATTGTATCTGATGAATGCTCTTCGAGCGGGGGTAGAGAACGATTTGAAACAGCCGTTACTTTGTGCGGTTTGTATGACGGCCCTGGCATTTGTCAGCTTTTTGATTTCCCGCTATGCTACCGGTATGTCACGAGAGCTCCAGTGGAGACCGTTGAGGGCCGGTGGCAGCTCCACGTTGGGCGTGGCAGTATTATGTTTTGCGCTGGCTGTGGCGCTGGCGTTGACATACCTGTTCAATATTTTCTTTTTGGTAAATATAATAGCGTGGGTAATTCCTGCTCTGCTCGTTGTCCTTGGCGCGGAAACCGCTCTGAATCTCATCTTTGACATATATCGTCCAAGGCTTAGAGGCCAATACAGAAGGAGTGCATTTGACAGCAGGCTGCTCGGAGTCATAAATGAACCCGGCGGAATATTGCGTAGTGCTGCAGATGCAATTGATTATCAGTTTGGTTTTAAGGTTTCCCAAACCTGGTTTTACAAACTGCTCGAACAGGCAATTATACCGTTGATTCTTTTTGCCGGTATTACTTTGTATTTTTTAAGCTGCATTGTCATAGTGGCACCCGATGAGGAAGCAATAATTGAGCATTTCGGTAATCCTAAAGATCAAGCCGGCCAGGTAAGGCATATTGAGCAGGGATTGACTTTTAAGTGGCCGTGGCCGATAGATATTGCCTATAAATATCCCACGAAAAAGATTTCGGAAATCAGTATTGGCTTTGTTCCGAAGATCGATCCGTCAACCGGACAAGTCCAGATTGGCCCGAAGTTATGGGGCGAGACGCATTACGAGGAGGAGTACAGTTTACTTGTAGCCAGCGAGCAAACCGGCGCCGAAACGCTCGAAGGGGATGTGCCGGTAAGTCTTGTAATAGCTGCTATTCCCGTTCAGTACAGAATAAAGGATTTATACTCTTTTATTTATAATCACAACGAGCCGGAGAAGTTTCTTGAATCAATTTGCTATTGTGAGCTTACGAGATTTGCGGCCAGTGCGCGGATAGAAGTCGATTACGAAGATCCGAATAGAACGGAATCGACGAAAAGCCTGCTTGCGGCCGGCAAGACCATGGCCAGGAACGTTTTGACCAGCAGCATCCAGAAGGCCGCTGACGCAGCGGATCTTGGTATTGAAATCGTATTTGTGGGTATGCAGGGAATTCACCCTCCACCCGAAGTTGCACCTGATTATCAGAGGGTTGTTGGTGCTGTTCAGAAGAGACAGGCGCTTATACTTGGAGCCCAGGCGGAGCGGAATAAGAGCTTAAGTGCTCTCGCAGGTTCCGTAAGAGATGCCAACGAACTTTATGATCTTGCCGCCAAATACCAGAAGGCTGAAAGAGCGAACAACTCGGAGGATATTGAGAAGTTTGGAAACCAGTTGGATACGGCCTTTGCGGAAGCGAAGGGAGATATTTTCAAAACTCTGAGAGAGTCGCAGAGTTATGCCTTCGAGAAGGGAACACTTGCTCGCGCAACCGGTGAGCGTTTCGTCGGTCAGCTTAAAGCATACAGGGCGGCTGAGAATATCTACAAGCACCATCTCAGACTGACCGTTTTCGAAGAGGCTCTTGAGGCGGTGCGAAAATATGTTGTTGTTGCTGATCAGAATGATACGCAGGTTTTCATAGTCGATGTAAAAGAGAAACTGGTGCCGAGCTTGTACGACTTGAGCGGCATTGAGGAGAACAAATAAAAATGAAGAACGTAGCGATTACTATTTTAATCATATTAGTAGTTATAGTTATGGGCTTATATCTTGTACTTTTCCAGGTAAGAGAGATAGAGACTGCCGTGGTGACTACTTTTGGCAAGGCCACAAACGAAGATGAAATTACCGAACCGGGTTGGTATTTCAAATGGCCGGCCCCGATTCAGAAGGTCTATAAGTTTGACTCCCGCAAGAGGGTTCTGGAGGGAGACCTGGTTGAAACAACAACCAGGGGAGCTGTGCCGATTATTGTCAAGGCGTATGCCGTCTGGAAAGTTGCCGAGCCGTTGCAGTTCTTTACTTCCGTCGGGACCGTCAGAGAGGCCGAAAGTCAGTTACGCAGCTACATTAGTGATACTCAAAACAGAATAATAGGTCAGCATTCCTTTGGTGAATTTGTAAACAGTAACCCGGAAAATATACGATTTGATACAATTCAAACCAGGATGCTTAACGATATCAAGCAGTCCGTAAGAAAAAACTACGGTATTGAAGTCGAGACCATCGGTATAAAGCAGCTTAAAGTCAGCGAAGATGTCAGCAAAGAAGTCTTTGAACGAATGAGGGCGGAACGAAATCGCAAGACCGAAGCGATTGTCGCCCAGGGAAATGCGGAGGCAGTCAAGATAAAATCCGATGCTGAATCGAAGAAAACGGAGCTGCTTGCTGCTGCAGAGGCGAGAGCCAAAGCTATAAGGGGCGAAGGGGACGCCGAAGCTGCAAGATATTATCAAATGCTGGAAGAAGATCCCGAACTCGCAATGTTTCTAAGAGATATCGAGGCCCTTAAGAAGATTTTGGCGGAAAGGTCAACGATTGTTTTCAGCAGCGAGACAGCGCCTTTCACATTGCTTGAGCAAATGCCGAAATTAAATCCCCAAGAACTGAATGATGTGGAAAAATAATCCGGAATTATTAGTAATATGACAGAGCAAGATAATAAAGATAAAAAGAAATCGACTGCTCCGGAACAGGAAAAACCTGTGGGCGAAGGGCTTGATACTGCCGGCAGAAGCTTGTCTGAGGCGCTAAATGTCAGCTTTATTATTCTGAAGATAATAATGATTGTGCTGATAGTTGCCTTTCTTGCTTCCGGCTTTGTGACGGTCGACTCCGATGAGCAGGCGCTGGTTTTGCGATTAGGTAAAATCCGTGGTGTGGGTGAAGAGAAGCTCCTTGGCCCCGGTCTTCACTGGATATTCCCGTATCCGATAGACGAAATAATAAAGATACCCGTCGAGAAAAAGGTAAACTTAGCCATCGATTCATTTTGGTATTTCCAGACAGAGCCAGAGAAGCTTTCCGAAGTTAAGCGTCCGGTTCGTCCGAACAGCCCGTTGAATCCAAAGAAAGATGGCTATTGCATAACCCGAAGTGAAAGGCGAGCCGGAGTGGCCGCGACCTCTGAGAAGGGTGATGAGGTTGTTGTTCGCGGCCAGTTGCTGATTCGCTATCGAAGCGGTGATGTTGACGTGCAGCTCGAGGACCTTCAAGTTGACAGTGGTCAATATGCCGGTTCGGATGGGAGTGATTATAATATTGTCCATTCCAAATGGCAGTTGACATATCAGGTTTATGATCCTGAACGTTTCTTTAAAAATATATACGTGGACGATGTTAAGCCCGGCAAAACATATTTTGGCGTGGCGACAAACAATATAACACCGCTTCTAAGACATCTGTTTGAAAATGCCGTCGTAACCACAATGGTGAATTATACGATTGACGAAGCAATTTCCAGCAAAGAAGGTATAGCTAAAAATGTCAGAGATATGATTCAGGAAAAGCTGGACGATATCGAAAGCGGTGTCAGGGCCGTCTCCGTATATCTGACCGATATAACCTGGCCGCGACAGGTTGACCATTCTTTTCAGGCATCTATCACTGCCAGTCAAACAAGCAAAACGGCAGTCACTGAAGCCAAATCTTATGCCGAAAACACCCTGAGCGAAACTGCCGGTCCGGTTGCTGAGGAACTATTTACTGCTCTGCACAATGATACTGTCGGCGAACAGGACGAAGAGCTGCTATGGTCTCGGATAGCTGGTGCAGGTCAGGAGAAATTGGCCTATGCACGTGCCTATAGAACGGAGGTGGTGGAAAGCGCCAAAGCCAACGCCGATTATTTGCAGCGTTTGCTGCCGGAATACAGGAAACGCCCGGAGCTTGTAATTCAAAGAACCTATCTCGATGCCATAGAGCAAGTCCTTGGCAATGCGGATGAGAAATTTGTTATTCAACCTACAAAAGATGCAAAGAGTACGGAGATCAGGGTCCTTTTAGGCAGGGATCCATCGATAAAATCTAATTCTGAAGAGGAGAAATAACGCAGCAGTACAAAAAATACGAGACGAAAAATTATGGCTCATAATCACCTACATCTTAAGGAAGACATTGCAGACGAACACACTCACGGCAAGCAGATTCGGGTAAGCATGGCACTGCTTGGAACGTTAGCCGGAGGAGTGCTGCTTATAAATAGCGGTATCGCGAAATTTATTTACGGCAGCGGCAGTTTTAATGCCGATTTTCTGGAAATGGCCGCTGCAATATTGCTTGGTACTCCTATTGTCCTTCATGCAATAAAGAGCCTCATACATAAAGAGGCGCACATGGATTTGCTGGTGGCCCTGGCTATAATTGCTGCTTTTGCGACAGAGGAATATGCCACCGCAGGTGCAGTTGCCTTTTTTATGCTCTTAAGCGAGCTTATCGAAACGCGTACCGCCCTTGGGGCTCGTGCTTCAATCGAATCGCTGATAAAGCTTACGCCTACGAAAGCAAATCTGATCGACGGTGAGTTTGGTGAGAAAGAGGTTAAAGTCAGCAGTCTTAAGCCCGGCGATTGTGTGCGTGTCCGCCCCGGTGATAATATACCAGCCGATGGCGAAGTAGTAAAAGGCCTTAGTTCTGTTAACGAAGCAACGATAACAGGTGAATCATTGCCGGTCGATAAAGTGCCGGGAATGCAGGTCTTTGCCGGTACGAATAACCTTACCGGTATGCTGGATATCACGGTAACAAAAGCCGGCAAAGATACGACTCTTGGTAAAGTCCAGTCGTTGATTATACAGGCTGAGCAAACAAAAATACCGATAATGCGGATAATAGATCGCTATGTTAAGTGGTACACACCAACTATCCTGATGATTGCAATTATTGTTTTATTCTTTACTCGCGATGTCGACAGGGCAATTACAATACTTGTTGTTTCCTGTCCCTGCGCATTGATTCTGGCGACTCCGACAGCAATGGTAGCGGCGATTTCAGCTTCGGCTCGCCTTGGAGTTCTGATAAAAAATGTCGCCGATCTTGAAATTGCCGGTAAGATTACGGCGATGGTATTTGATAAAACCGGGACAGTGACTACCGGTCGGCTGTACGTGACTAAATTAACTCCTGCAGAGGGTGTTGAACCGGCTGAGCTATTGGCCGTTACAGCTTCTGCCGAACAGATGAGCAAACACCCGGCTGCAAGAGCGCTGCAGGAGGTGGCCAGGGAAGCAAACATATCTTTACTCGCAATGGACAACTTCGAGGAAACGCCGGGTAAGGGTGTGACTGCTGTAGTCGATTCAGCAAAAATTATCGTTGGCAGGGATACTTTTTTAAAGGAAAACAATATAGATGTCAGCGGTGTTTCCGATCCGGCCCTGCACGAAGAGCAGGGCTTTAGCACGCTTTATGTGGCAAAAGATTCGAAATGTATCGGCTGGATTGGCTTGCAGGACAAGACCAGGCCTGAAGCTCAGCAGGCCATCAAGGAATTGATTGATCTTGGCGTTAAAAGAATAACTATGCTTACCGGCGACCGCGACGAAGTAGCCAGCAGGGTTGCCGCTGAGCTGGCGTGCACCGACTTTAAGGCACATTGTCTGCCTCAGGACAAGTTAGCGATTGTAGAGCAAATCAAGAAAGACGGTCATACGGTTGTTGTTGTTGGTGACGGCATAAATGATGCGCCCGCTCTGGCGGCCGGTGACCTCGGTATTGCAATGGGCGCGGCCGGCAGTGATGTTGCTATAAACTCTGCCTCTATTGCCCTAATGAGTAACGACT
>CAZQXE010000133.1:0-8653 GCA_964597115.1 uncultured Pirellulales bacterium
CATTGACTCTGTTCTATTATGGCGATGCGAGTAATGATGCTGAGCCGATGTATGTAGCGCTTAATGGCGATGCAGTGGTCACTAATGATGATCCGTTAGCGGCAAGAGATAACGAATGGAACCGTTGGGATATTTCTTTACAGGAATTTGCAAACCAGGGCGTAACGCTTTCCAGTGTTGGTTCGATGTCTATTGGTTTTGGCAACAAGGCCAATCCAACTCCCGGCGGTGAAGGCCGCGTATTTTTCGATGATATACGTTTGTATAGGTCGCCGCCTGTAGAGCAGGAACCGGAGCCGGAACCGGTTGATCCCGGCACCGCTAATTTGGTGGCTTATTACGATTTTGAGAATGATGTTCAGGACAACTCAGGAAACAGCCGACATGCTACTGCGTACAACGATCCGATATATGTTTCCGGTCCGGCTGAATATGGAAGAGCTCTGAAGTTTGATGGTTCAAATGATTATGTTGAATTACCAATCGGTTCGGCAATTGCTTCGATGGACGACATCACAGTTGCCTGCTGGGCCGATTTTTCCAATGAAGGTGGTTTGTGGCAGCGTCTGTGGGATTTCGGGGTGACTCCTGTTGCTGACACTGATCCGAATATCTATTTGTTTGTTACACCGCGTTACGCTGGTAATGGTCAGCCGCGATTTGTCATCATGAATCAAACGGTAGCGGAGATAAATATTACTGCTCCTGACAACCTTCCAACAGGTTGGCATCATATTGCCGCTTCGATAGATAGCTCAAATATGACAATGAAGCTTTATCAAGATGGTAAGCTTGTTGCTGAAGGTGAAACGACAATACTACCGTCTGACCTTGGTGTGACTGATCGGAACTGGATCGGCAGGTCACAATGGGCGGCTGATGCCTATTATCAAGGAAGCATTGATGAGTTCAGGATATATAGCAGAGCTTTGTCCGTAGTTGAATTGCGTTACCTTGCTGGTAAATAACATTGAAGTTAGGGATTGGATAAAGGAAAAATGAAAAAATAGGGACGTTGGGAAAAATTGAAAAAAAGAGGTGCGTTTACCTATTTGCAAAAGACAATAAGAGAGCAGCCATACCGGTCCGGAATTTTTCGGCTCCACTCAGGACAGGTTTAGAGTTTGGTGAGGTACCTGTGGCAGAGCCAAGTTGCCACTCTATAATTCTGAACGATTAGTCCGGCAGGCCCGACGGAGCGGTATCAGTGACAATGGCAAACTGGCCATCCTCAAGGACGATGTCTTTGACTTGAAGGCCGCGGATGTTCTTTTCTTTCAGTAGTCGGTCGATATCAACGCAGACATTCGGAAAGTCAAGGTTCACAAAGGCTGGCATCCTGAGTTCCAGGGCCTGATGAAGCCAGCCCATGGCCTTGTTTACGTGGCCGCTCACGATAATAAGTTCGAAGATCGCGTTGTTGCCGTCAAAACGGACGAACCCCAACGAAGCCGGAATGAACGGCAAAATGAATGAGTCCGTCCTTATCACAAAATGGATTCTCTGGCCTTTGACTCGAACACGTACTATCTGCCGGGGCAAGAGTCCGTTAGAAAGAACGGTTTCCACAAGCTCCTGAAGACTGAACGTTATTCGTGCCATAGCCCGCTATGATAGCCTTTTTCTTTGAACACTCAAACTGTAAAATAGTAAAGTAGGGTGGAGCTTTCGTCCTTCGCAATCCCTAAGGGACAGATTATGGCGCAATCTCACTTGTAACGTTTTAGATTGTGGCGTTAGCCATCCTAGCGAATTCACTTCGCTTGTAATGACAAAGGAAGTGAGAGTAAACTTTGCGCACCGTCCTTGTCTACAACCGCAGAATGAGTTTGTTTAATCAACCTGTTTCACCATCAAGCATAATTCAGTATGAGTATGATAATAATTGTTCCTAAAGCTAAGATGGACAGTCCTATAATTAAATCGGACCGTTTCATAATCGGCCACCCCCTATAAAATATAAGAATTGAAATGGGCGGCTCAAAGTTTTTAGACTGTACTCTACAAAATTATCATAGTGGTTTGATTGTGGTGTGCTACGTGTTTTGATTGTTTTTATACATGTTGATTTTGTCGAGGCATTCGGTGAATTGTTCGCAGGCTTTTTCGATGTAGGTGTTAACTTCATCGATATAGCCGTCGGCGGAGGCGGACCAGACGCGGTTGAGATAGCGTTCTCCTGCGACAAAACTACTCATGACGTCACCGTAGGCTGAAAGTCCGTAGATATGTGCAATGCTTTGCCGGGCCTCGACAAATATGTCGAGGTCCTCGGTAAAAAGCTCGTCGATACGAAACCGCATTTCATAGTGTTGATCCAGTCACGTAAGGTGCGATGAATCGCACTTTGCCTTACCTATTGTACCAGCGCGTACGCCGGGTCCCAGACTGGGCGTTTGATTGGTAGCTGCTCGAATATCTTCAATACTTCGTCGGGAACATATTCTTTTCTAACAATGATACTATAGACATTAGTGTCGAACCATGAATCGTAGAGAGTCCAGCGTCCCTCGCTGCCTTTTTCGTCACCCCAGCTATTCTCGACGAGCCATTTAACCGGTTTTTCGTCTTGCATATCGACACCGATAAAAACCATGGCGTGGTTGGGGATGCTCTCGCGGAACAGCAATCGCTGGGCTTTGGTCATCGCCATCCTGGTTCCATAGATCGAATCGTAGTCGAACAGCCCCATCGCCATAATGCCGTGCTCTTTGCTCTGGTTCTTGCTGACGTCACACGAGAACCAGAGTGGCTCATCGGCGAGCAAAGCCTTGACGGTGATTGCTTTGAGCGTTTGTATTTCGACATTTGCGAAATGGGCGTCGTCGCCGTCGTGCAAGTTTCTCGTCAGCGTAATCTGGTAATGTTTGCCGTATGTTTTGGAGGGGTCGTTGAAAATGTCCACGTATTGTCGTAAGTCGACGCCGATGAAATTTTCATAGAAGCTTTTGGGTGTATATGTTTTCAGCTCACTAACAACTGAATTGGCGTCCTCGAAGCGCCACTGGAATTCGTCCGGCGGTTCACCGAGGTTCATCGCGAGCATTTTATATATTTCGGCCAGCACCCTGGCTTTTTCGGTGCGGAGCTCTTCTATTGGCTTGTTGTTCTCGTGCATCCGTCTCAGTTTGGCGGCGTCGGCACGCAACTTTCTGCTGAGCAGGGTGTTCATAAAGCTCGTGTTACCGGAGCTGTTTGTTTCCGGCATGATCTCTTTGGGGACGACACCGTACTTTTCCACCAGGTTGACAACGTTCTCCCAGTACCCGCCGTCGGGAATGGGATAGCGAAGAATGAATTCCATCTCACGATCGAGAATGTCACGGTTTCTGAACTCGATTATGCGTTCGAGAAAACTGTTGGCTTTCTCGATCTTGTCCCAGAATGACAGATAGTTTTGTGAGAATTCGAAGTTTTCAAGATTGTACTTTTCGATTATTGCCGGGCGCAGGACGTTCAGGCCGGCGAATAGCCAGCATCGGCCGCTCTTTTTCTGGTTGGTAATTCCTTTTGACTCAATCTTGTGATTGAAAATCTCGTTATGTCCCCGGAGTATGTCACGATTCAGGGCAAGGCTGCTAATGTCACTATTCGTGATAGCGTTATACATGGCTCTGGTGTGGCTGTTCATCTTGAACGAGGAGCGTATATCGTTGATAATATCGTCCGTTAAAGCCCCGGCTTCGGCTGAAACCAACGGCGCTGGCAGGATTGTCGTCAATACTGAAACAAGAATAATAAACAGTTTCGATGAATGTTTCATTCCGGCTCCTTTGTTTTTATAAAGTCAACATCGTGAATCAGGTGTTTATCTTAAGCTGTTGGATTTTAGTCAGGCTCTCGGTGAATTGGTCGCGAGATTTTTCGATATACGTATTGACCTCGTCGATGTAGCCATCGGCGGAAGCGGACCAGACGCGATTCAGATAGCGTTCTCCTGCGGCAAAACTACTCATGACTTCACCGTAGGCTGAAAGTCCGTAGATATGTGCAATGCTTTGCCGGGCCTCGACAAAAATATCCAGCTCTTCGAGGAAAAGCTCGTCTATGCGGTGACGGACATCGTATGTGTTGATGGATTGTTTTTGTGAGTTGAGTTGCGTTATGTTCTCGACGATTTTTTCGAGTGCGGTTTCTACGGAGCGAATGTTTTCGTTTAATTTTTCTTTGGATGCGTGCACCTTGCGGTGTCCGGCACGTGCGCAAAGAATACCGGCGACGCCCACTACAAGAGCAGCGATAAAGTAATTCCATTGGACCTGGTCCTGGTCTACTATTGCGGCCAATGCTCCGGCCAGAAAGCCGATGGTTATCAATAAATAGCCAAGTTTCTTCATATCGATTGTTCTTTATTAATTCATTGTGCCCATAACGACAAAATACAGGGCGAAACCGACCCCGACGAGAGCTTCTCCCACGATGAGGCCCGTAGCGACAGGGATTCCCACTTCTTCACTGAATCGTTGCCCTTTTCTCCAGTCAACCAGCAATCGCAGCACGGTTCCAATACTGTAAGTCAGAACAATGCTGAACGGCAGATAGAATCCAAGACCGACAAGGATGCCCAGTCCGCCGATGCCGCTTGCGCTAAGCAGCGCGCCGAGGCCTGCGCCGGCGATGTATTTATGTACGGGGACTTCTCCACCGAGAATACCCTGGATTGTACTCGCCAGTGCCTGTCCCTGGGGTGCGGGCAGGCGTTTGCTGCCGAGGCCGTAGGCTTTGTGCAGAACGAAAATCAGAATCATAATCAGGATTGGTCCCAGCCAGGTGGCAAGAAACTGTCCGATCTGTTGCTTTTTCGGGGAAGCGCCTACAAGATAGCCGGTCTTCAAATCCAACATAAGATCGCAGGCCTGGGCCATTGCGACACATGCAGCAGCTCCGACCATTATCGATGAAATCATCGCTGCGCTGTTTCCAAGCTCTCTGCTTATGACAATCAGGATAGTCACTGCAATAAGGGTCATTCCGCTAAGCGGAGACCAGTTCGTTCGACCGATGCACTCGGACATAATAACACCTGCGACCCATATCCAGGCGGTGCCGAGCAGGGCCATTAGAGCTCCCCTAAGAATTCCCATTTCCTTGACGGAAGTAATAGAGATAACGAAAAGCAAAAGCGTTGCACCTGCGATCCCGATATAAAGGAGGCGAATCGGCATTTCATCCTTTGACAGTGCCGATTTTGTTTTAGCCGCTCTTTGCATGCTGCTAACGGCACTGGCAATAAGCGGCAGCGCCAGGACAATTCCAGCTATAGCACCGCCGATTAGCATTCCGATTCCAATCGGCCTGAACAGGTTCAATCTCATATAATCGGGCATTGCTTGTCCGGCGGTCGTAAGCACCTCCGGCGATGGCAGCAAGTTTTGTGTCGCCAGAATCGGGGCTAAAATCCAGTAACAGACGAAACCACCAATGATGAAGTAAAAGCCCCCCTTACCTGATATAAAGCCGACCCCGACTGTCATAAGAGAGATGTACCAGATACCATTCATATACTCGGGCATGCCGATCAGTGCGCCTAAATTCCAGTACTCGAATCCGCTGAGTCCTTTGATTTGGCTCATATATTGGCTCGTGAAGTATATGATGCCGCTTACGGCCATTCCGGAAAGCAATAGCACAGCTTTGTGAATCCCGGCACCGGGGGATTTTAAAATCGTGGCAACGGCAACGCCACCGGGATAAGTAAGGCGTTCAAAATCAATCATCTGCTTTCGAAGAGGTATGATAAACGCGATGCCGAGTATACCGCCGGCGATACACGAGAATACCATTAAGACAGCATTGAAGTTGGTCTGACCCAGGATAAACAAAGCCGGCACTGTGAACATCATACCCGCCGAAGCGCCGTTGACGGCGCTTGCGATGGTCTGGTTTATATTATTTTCGACAATGCTGTTTCTGCGCATTATGCCGCGCAGAATTCCGAATCCCAAAATGGCTGCCAGTTCGGAGCCTTCGATGGAAAATCCCAGTATCAAGCTGGCGTACCCGATGCTTACGGCAATAAGAATCCCCAATCCGTAGCCCACCAAAACTGCGGTCAACGTCAATTCCGGATAAGGTCCTCTGCGGATAACCCTTTCGCTGCCGTCTTTACTTCTCGCCACTATAAGCTCTCCTTTTAACAGTAGCGGGTATTCCGAATCTCATTCGTATGAAATAATTGATCTCACAGGGTAATTAGCGACTTTTTTTCTACCGCCTAAACCGGCCAGCTCTATAAGAAAAACGATACCTGCAACCTGCCCGCCTATTTTTTCGATAAGTTTGCAGGCCGCCGCCATTGTCCCGCCAGTTGCTAATAAATCGTCAATCATCAAGACTTTCGCCCGGCTTTTTATGGCGTCGCGATGTATCTCTAATGTGTCGGTGCCGTATTCTAAATCGTAGCTTACAGATTCTGTTTCAAACGGCAGCTTGCCCTTTTTCCGTATAGGAACGAAACCGGCTCCGAGCCTCTCTGCGACCACCGAACCAAATATAAATCCTCTGGCTTCTACTGCAGCGACGTATTCGATATCTGCCTCTTTAAAGTCGGCGCATAGAGCATCAACTGCTATTGTAAATGTCTTCGGATCAGCTAATAATGGTGTGATGTCGCGAAATAAAATTCCCTTTTCCGGCCAGTCTGGTATGCTGCGTATGTGTCTTTTAAGGTCAATTGCTTTGCTTGTCATTTCCTTGCCTTCCGTGGTATTCACCAACATTACAATTCCTTAAACCGGCGTTATATTCGATTGTTGTTGTCTATTGTTAATCTCGATACTATCGGGATGGACGGTGAAATGCAAGCTTTATTGACCTGTGATTCTATGCTATTCTTCGTTCATGTATTCGTAGAGTTTGGTCAGGGCGTCGCGTCGAATCTGGCGAATTCTCTCTCGCGTCAGGTCCATTTTTTTGCCGATTTCTTTAAGTGACATCGGCTTTCTTCCATCGAGGCCGTAATGTAATCTCAGTACATCCGCTTCTCGCGGGTCTATCTCGTTCAGCAATTTCAATGCCTTCATTTTTTCTTCAACTGCTTCTAAGGCATCCTCAGGTCTGCAGGCATTCGGGTCTTCCAGGATCGCTTCGAGCATTTGGTCCTCTTCCGGCACATCGCCACCGTAAGGTTCACCCACAGAGCTAAGAACCTCGACGATACGATGTATGACTTTTGCCTTCCGCAGAGATAGTTGCATAATACCAGCCATTTCTTCGGCGCTTAGCTTTTTGCCAAGTGTGCTTTCCAGTTCAGACGCGGTGTGCCGCCATTGATTTATTAATGCGACCATATAGGTGGGAATATGAATCGGCTGGACGTTTTCCAGCAATGCACGCTTGATACTCTGTTTGATCCACCATGCTGCATACGTGCTGAAGCGTACGCCGCGGTCGGGATCGAAATAATCGACGGCTCTTATGAGACCGAGATTTCCCTCTTCTATCAAGTCGCCAAGACTCATTCCTCGGCTGGCGTACTTCTTTGCGATATTGACTACCAGTCTGAGATTGCTTCGCACCAGTTGTTCTCTGGCCGAAGGGTCGTTTTCGTCGGCGACAAGCTTGCCTAACGAGTGCTCTTGTTCCCTTGTTAGTAACGATGCTTCGTCGATCTCCTTGAGGTATTCTTTGATAGTAACGTCAAATGCTATAGCTCACTCCCGCCCGACTGAAAAGCGTGTCGGCTCCAGCCATAAGGGCAAATTGAATTCCGGCCTTACCTCCTGTGTTATGAGACGATGGCTTCCCTTGACTAAACGAATCTACTTGAGGTATCGGTCAAATATGCCCGTGGATTAACTTGGTTGGGGATTTTAGCTAATTATTGTGTGGTAAAATTGTTACGGAGTTTCTATGGCGGGAGAAATAAAAAAGGGGCCTATGCCAATTGACTTGGTATAGGCCCCGAATTGTTACAAAACAGTTGGCTATTCAAAGCTTACTACAGCTATCACCATAGCCGCTTGTCAAGCCATTTTCAGCCTTTATTGAGCAAGGAACATAATCTCATTTATGGACAAGGCTCTGTTGTAGATTAAAACCTCATCAATGAGGCCATCCCAGGTGCGGTCTGTCCCTTCCGGATTTCGGCCGATCTCGACATTAAACTCATTCGCCATTATCGGGGTAGGTGTCTCGTTACTGGCGTCCAGCACGCCATCCACATATACGTTGATGTTCGCGCCATCATACGTGCCGGCAACGTGATGCCATTCATCCAAACCCACGACCATAACGCCATCGGTGGAGGCAACGGGCTCTGACCAGAACGAAATGCCGAAGTGATAACGGTTATCCAAATTAACGTTACTCATACGCCAGGCATGTTCGCCTTTAGCAACTACGCCGGCCCACGCAGCGGGTATCGAGCGGATTGTCACCCAGGTGGCGACCGTTATCTGGTTGGTTTCCTGCATCCCTAACAGCGGATTAGCACCGCAGTCCACGTAGTCGCCATCGCCATCAAGATCAAGAGCCTGACCAACCACGCCCTCGACAAAGCCCGGGTCGCCCATTAAAGCACCATCGTTCTCGTTGCCGGAAGCGTCCGGAGTAGAACCACGGTAAGCGGCATCCATCGGATAATAAGCAAGCAGACCATCAACACCCGGATCTTCCGGTTGCGGTCCTACCCGCCCAGCGGCATTGAGGGCCG
>CAZQXE010000134.1:0-8441 GCA_964597115.1 uncultured Pirellulales bacterium
GAATTGTTCCTTCGCCTTCTTTTACCAGCGTGCTGAGGCGAATGAAGAATTCGCGGGGTAACGTACCGACACCCTGGTAAAACGACTGTCCGGCACCCGACATTGTTCTAAGACTATCCAGAGCGCCGCTTGGAAAACCGACACGGTAGTCTTCACCTGTACCTACGTGGCCGAACTGCTGGATAGCTCTTCCGGCGGGCTGAAAGAATCCGAAATGGCCTTCGGTGTAGGTCCAGTCGAGGCCGAGCTTCTGATTTGCTTCATCGGTGAGTTCGACCGCCAAAAGGTCAACTAAAACGTGTGGGGCCGGTGTATCAATCAGATTTAAATCATTGCGGAACGCGGAAAACATATTAGGCGGGCCTTTGAACAGCAGGATATTTCGCGCAGTATTCACTGTGAAGTATTGGCCGTAGTCAGATGAAAGAGATGCGACGGCTTCTTCGACAGTCATATGCACAGGTCTTAATGTCTCAGTAACAAAACCTTCTTCGCCGGTCTTTTCTTGTGCTGAGCTTAGCGTTGGCTGGCTTATAGCGCCGGTTGATTCTTCTTCAGTAGTACCGGTCACCTCCTGGGGTACTATTTTCCCCGGCCCAATGGGAGGGCCAATATGTTGTGCTGCAGTGGCAGAAATATGACGCTCCGGCAGGTCAAGTCGGTAAACATCGGGTTGAAATATACCATCTTCCTGGCTCACGATAGTTGCTATCGTTAGAAGTATCGAGCGGTTATCGGGAGACCATGATATATCTTCTATATTGTGCCTCGAGGAATTACCGAGAATGATCTTTCGGTCGAGTTGTTCATCGTAAATGAGGATGTCTTCAAGTTTTTTTTCCCGAATGTCGTAGATACTCAGGACCATACGTGGATTTTCGTATTCTGGATCCGGTCCCCAGTTCTTTACGGCGAAACGATGGATAAGAAGAGCTATTTTAGTAGAGTCGTAGGACCATTTTCCTGAATAGAAGAAGTTTATTTCTCCTGTTTTTCGTGGATAGGATGTTATAATCTGCTCATATCCGCCATTCACCGGGTCAATTAGATAGAGGGTGTCGATACCGTTACCTTGATTATCAAACCTCAAACCCTCGGCTACTATCCACCGGCCATCCCACGACCAGAGCAGGTCAAAAATTAGAAGTTGTTTTTCAGTGGCTGGGGAGGTGGCGTTTGTAAGGTTTCGTGCTTCAGTTCCATCGGGCCGGCTGATCCAACAATCTGAACGCTCTTCTTCTTGTTCGCTTTGTGTCATATCGATATCACTGGTGAAGGCGACCCATTCTCCGGTTGGGCTCCATCGTGGTTCATCCACCTCTATTGATTGTGCCCCAACATCTGTCAGAAGAGCAAGATTTTTGCCGTCAGGATCAACTGTAGCCACATCATACTGTCCGCCGCTGGCTTCTGTTAGCAGGCACAGTCGCGGTGGCACAGAAGGACTCCATCGTTGTTCCTGACCCTGACCACGTTCTGCCAAGAGCCTCCAGTATTTGCCTGATTGAGTATCAGCCACCCAGAGCTGTTCCTTTCTCGCAGTTCCGGCCTCAACCATGTAAACTACATATTTATTATCTGCCGACCAGAATGGCCCATCATCTTCTTCGATAGCATATAGGGGATATGGTGCCGATATAGAAATAGATTTTTTTGCGGAAATATCGTAAATGAAAACTCCTCCCTGGCTTTCTCTTTCATCCGCATTGGAAAACTCATACGAAAGCTTTTTGCCGTCCCACGACCACTCTGCGAAAAACGGATTTCCGACCTGAGTTACTGCCTGCTCATTTGTGCCTTCCGAACTCATAATCAACAATTGTTTTTGAGTGCTGGTCTCTTCTCGTACGAAGCTGATTAAGTCCTCGCAATAAGACCATGAGACGGCTCTCGATTTGCCGTCGTCGGTCAGGGGTGAAAGTACGATTCCGTCTGCTATAAACTCCGCTTGTGCCGGAGCCGAAACTACCGACGGAATTGAAGCGATCGAAAAAAATAGGTAGAATGCATTTCTTTTAAAAAATTGCTTCACACCCAACGCTCCTGTATCTAAATCCGCTCCGACGTTATCGTAATCCTGCTTTCGTATTTTATAGGAATTACTTATAAGAGGGAGGAATAAGCCTTTTTTTAATAATAATGTTTATGGGGCTTTTTATCCGTTAATATCATATTTTCAATTATTTACCCACATTTCTCCCAGCTATTATGCCAAATAATCGCTTCAATTGCAAGAGATTTCTACTATCGGGCCTGTGAGATATTATTATTGACTTCCTTTTTTATAGGACCTTGATTGTTCTTTCTTTATATAGGCTGGAGAACATTCCTGGAATGGTGTTGTTGAACGAATTTTCGTACAAAAAATAGTGCGATGTTATTTTTCAGGCTTGGATTTTATCAATTACTACCTGTAGATACTTTTGGCGATGGCCTATACGTTTTTTGCTGTTTTTGCGCCTGCGCAGGTACATCGGATGAAGCTTCTTGCCCTTTACGACAGCGTCTTCAGCAGTGGTTTTAAATGAGGCAATGACCTTGGCGCCTTCCAGAAATGGGGTGCCTATTTTGATATTTTTGCCATCGTTTATGAATAAAACCTTATCGAGCTCGATCTTCTCGGCATCGGGCGGGATATCAGTCAGGTCGATATTTAAGCAATCGCCTTCGGCGACCTTATATTGCTTTGAGCCTTGTTCAATTACTGCGTACATTTCAAAAAACTCCAGGTTTCTAAAAAGTTTAAAATCAGATTTAAAACGGTATTTTACAGATTAACTCTTTTTTGTAAAGCAAATTATTGGATATTTTTGTATTCTATTAGACGAAACGAATCCGAAATCACGGCTGACGGCCCTGGAACCAATTTTATGCAGATAGCAATGATACAAGATAAAATTGTGCCGATGCAGGAGCTTATGCCGGTTTATCTCGATCGTGGAACCTTCTTTGGCGATGGAGTTTATGAAGTGGTGCGAAGCTATAACGGCAAAATTTTCGCACTTGAGGAGCACTTGCAAAGGTTTGCCGATAGCTTGGCTGCGATTGAAATAACCGGCGTGGACATCAGGAAGATTCATTCCCGTGTCCTGAAGGCCTTTGAAACTGCCGGAATTTCCAATGCCAAGATATATTTTCATATTACGCGGGGTTCTGAGCCGCGAAGCCATGTTTTCAAAGATGATTTAGAGCCCAACTTTTTTCTGACTGTTGTGGAAATAGACAATAATTCAGAAGCCAAGAGCAAAGGAATTGCCGTATCGACCCATCCGGATTGGCGATGGAAGAGATGTGATGTAAAATCACTGAATCTGCTGGCCAATGTTCTTGCTCGTCAGGATGCTGTTAAAAAGGGTTGTGTAGAAGCGATTCTTGTCGATGAGGCAGGATTGATAACGGAAGGGGCCGGCTCTGCGTTTTTTGCTGTCATTGGACAAAAGTTGCAAACAGCTCCTCTTACAGCTAATATTCTGCCCTCGATTACACGTAAATACGTTCTCAAGGCGGGTGCAAACATCGGATTAGAGATTGTCGAAAAATCATTAACGCCGCAGCAGGCAAGCAGTACGGATGAACTTTTCATCGCAGTAACTACCAAGGACATTGTTCCTATAGTAAGATTCGATGATAAAACAATCGCAGACGGCAAGCCGGGTAAATATACGCTATTACTTCTGGAGGAATTTCTTTCGTTTACAGTCTAATGTTTTATCATGCTAGTTTTATTCTGATGTTTTCATTTTGTCATACAGGTAGTGCTTCATCGGCACTGGAATGCAAAGGGATTATCTTATCGATATAAGCTCAGGACAGGCTCTGCCGGACACGTTTTGATAGCGCTTAGAATATCATCGTTATTAATTGATCCGGCTCAATTCGGAAGTTGGAATCTTTACCCTCGAAGAAACAGTGTTCGGCAATCAAATGTATATTCAAGTCCGTCCACTGTATGGTCTGATCGGATTCTGCGAGCCTGAGGGTTGTGATTCTTTTGGCGAATCGGGCCGGGTGGGGCCAGGGGCAGGGCAGTCGACCTTTGGCCTCGTCAATTCTGGCTTGTCGGGATTTATCAATTTCAATCCAGGTTCCCAGGCCGGCTATTGCTATGTTTGTTATTTCCTGCATCCTCTGGGCAACTTGTTCAACAGTGTACCCTGATCTTGACAGTGCCGATAAATCAGCATCGATGATTTCGGAGATAGTGCGTTTGTCACGGCCCAAAAAGCCGCCTGCAACCAGTTTTGACGATCTTAATATCTCTTCGAGTTTTTTATTTTGGGGAGATTCTTTCATTTTTATCCCCTGATCGGATTATTCGAATTTATCGTAAAAGATTTTATCATCGCTGATTCCAAGCTCGTTAAGTATTTTTATTACAGCATCAATCATGCCTGGGCTGCCGCACAGATAGGCTTCGTATTCCGATGCATTCTTAAGGCTTCTCTGGATGGCCTGAGTTATAAGTCCGACTTCGCCATCCCATTTTTCTTCTTTTTCCGGCTTAGCCACCACAGGTATGTATTTAAAGCTTTGCAATTTCGATTCAAACTGATGCATCAGGTCGGTCAGAAACAGCTCCTTAACCGTATTGGCTCCAAAATAATATTTAGCGTTTCGTTTGCTGTTCGTACTTACCATATGGTGCAGCATGCATTCTATAGGCGCCATGCCGGAGCCGCCTGCAATAAAGACTATTGGAGCATCGGTTTCCGAGAGTCTGAATTCCCCATAAGGCCCATTCATTTTTACCTCGTCGCCGACCTTTAGATATTCGAAGCAATATGTCGTGCAAATTCCCTTAGGGACGAGTCGAATAATCAGATCGATTACATTTTTTTCGGCCGGATCGGATGCTATCGAGTACGCTCTGTATACTTCCTCCTTGCTTTTTTCATAAGCGGGAGCACGAAGCTGGACGTACTGGCCGGGGATGTAATTTATTTCCTTCGGCTCAATGAGTTCGAATCGAAATTGTTTTATATCGTAGGTCAGGTCCGTAATCTCGGTACACTTGCATGTATACTCTCGAATCGAAAATAACTCTGGTGGAATTTCAATTTTCAGATCATTGCGAACCTTTACCTGACATGAAAGTCGAACGTTTGAGCTTCTTTCTTCCTGGTTCAGATACGGTTCTTCGGTTGGCAACAGGGGGCCTCCGCCATCAAGAACTTTTAGCGTGCAAATCCCACAGGAGCCTCTGCCTCCACATGCACTTGGAATAAATATTTTCTGGGCGTTCAAGGTTGAAAGCAAGCTCCTGCCGCCTTCGACTTCAAGTTCGCGTTCGTTGTTTATCGTGATGCGGCATTGGCCGTAATCGTTGAAAAAGTGCTCGGAAATAGTCAAAAGTGCGGCCAGAGACGCTCCGATTGAGCTTATTACTATTACCGCTATGAGTGTTGTGAGAATCATATTGAGCTTGTACAAATAATGAAATCAACTTCCCTGAAGAACGCCTGTGAAACCTATAAAAGCCAAAGCCATTAAACCGGCTATAATCAGTGTAATACCGGGCCCCTGCAAACCTTTGGGTATGTGTTCGTTTGCGAGTTTTTGTCGAATACCCGCCATAGCAATTATTGCCAGAAACCAGCCTATACCGCTGCCGAAACCGTAGCCTATAGTGACAATAAAACTGTAATTTCTTATCACCATGAACAGCGAGGCTCCGAGGATGGCACAGTTGACGGTGATCAGAGGCAGAAAAACGCCGAGCCTTTGGTAAAGGAACGGAGAAAACCTTTCGATTACCATTTCGACGAACTGAACGAAAGCGGCGATTATGATGATAAACAGGATGAAGCGAAAGAAAATCAGATTCAAAGGTTCGAGCACATAATGATACGCCAGCCAGTTTAATATACATGTTGTAGTCATTACAAATATTACGGCTATTCCCAATCCGAATGAGGTTTTAATCTCGCGTGAGACACCTAAAAAAGGACAAAGCCCGAGAAAATAGCTCAAAAGAATGTTCTGAGTAAATATGGCCGATATAAAAACAATAAAGGCATGAGATAGCTCGTTCATTTCGCTTTGTCCTCCTTTACGGTTTGGATCGATCTGAATACCCATGTCACTATAGCCAGCATGAAAAAGGCCCCCGGTGGCATGACCATTATTATCCATTTGTCCCAGTGCGGCCCGCTGAAGTACGGCACAGGTAAACCCAAAAACGTACCCATTCCGAGTATCTCCCGGAACGTGGCGATAATCAGCAGAATGAATGAGTAGCCGAGCGCATTGAAAAAGCCGTCCATCGCGGCCCTGGCCGGTGGATTGGCATTCGCATAGGCCTCACATCTGCCCATTACGATACAGTTTGTGATAATTAGCCCGACATAGGGACCGAGGTTGTTGCTCATCTGGGGCCAGTAGGCCTTCAGCAATACATCCACAATTATAACGTAAAAAGCTATCATTAATGTTTCGACCATCATTCGGATATTACGCGGTGTGTATTCCCGAAGGGCCGAGACCGTGGCGGCACTTAATGAGACCGTAAATATCAGCGCGGCGCACATTACCGTGGTATTAAGGACAAGGTTTGTTACCGCAAGCGTGCTGCATATTCCCAATACCTGTTTGAATATAGGATTATTATGCCAAAGCCCATCCATTATGATGCTTGTGTCTTTTGATTGTGGATTGCTTTGCGCCATTTTTTAGCCTTAATCTTTCATTTGAGAAAGCCAGTTTTGCAGTCCATCATTAATCAATTTTTCCAGTCTTGTGCTTGTCTGCGTGGCCCCAGTGACGGCATGCACATCATTGTCACCAAGCTCTGATCCGGGACGTTTGATATTTATCGGTGCGTCGCCGGAGGAAATCACCTTGCCTCGGAATTGTTCCGTGAAGGCCGGTTTGGCGATTTCCGCTCCAAGTCCCGGCGTTTCATTCTGCTGATAGAAAGCTATCCCCGTAATAGTTTTTTTATCAATTCCTATTCCAATGATACCCTGTATCGGGGCCCAAAAACCCTGACCCGATATTGGCAGGGCGTAGGCGACGACATTGGCGTTCTGTTTTAACGTGTAAGCCTGCCCGGAGGTATCATCCGGGGCGGTAATTGATTCGGTGAATCTGCGATGCAGTTCCAGCTTGCTTAAATTTTGTTCGTACATGCCCGGCAGGACGGTTAAAACCGCTCTCTCAAAAGCGAGCATTTCGTTTGCCTGAACTCTGTCGCCGGTTGCACGTGTAAAAGCTATTACTATCGTGCTGAAAAAGGCTGTTAGGCAAAACATGTACAAAACAGAAAACCAGGATTTATCTCGAATCATTTTCCCTTACCATCCTTTTTGCCGGTTTTATATGACTGCACTGCGTAATCAAGTATCGGAGCAAACATATTTCCAATTAAAATGGAGAACATCAATCCACCGTTGAAAATCGAAAAGTTTCTAATAACAACCGTGCATATCGCGATGATAATTCCGTAAACAATCTTGGCTGGCTCGGTCTTCGGCGAGCTGATTGGATCGGTTGCCATAAAGAAAGCACCGAACAAAAAACCGCCGCCGAGTACCGCCATCAGGGCTTCAGGCACGGGATCGATACCGGCCCAGTGCAGCACCTGATTAAGAACTGCATAGGTTATAATTACTGAAAGAATGGTTGTTCTGCTCGCTGTTTTTGTGACGAATAAATAGATACCTCCGAGCAGGATCAAAAACGCGCTGGTCGCTCCCATAGTTCCGCTGATCCGGCCAAATAACAGACCTTTAAGAAACGCCCGTTTTTGTACCGTGACGACCTGATCTTTTGCGATGTCCAAAGGGATTTGTGTCACGGCATCGCTTGCGTTATTTAATATGATATTACGGGCTTTGAGATGTGCCATAGGTGTTGCACTTGTAACAGCATCGGCCGTAGGGGCCGTTGTCCATCTGTTCAGGGAGCCCCATGTATCGCCTGCCGGGGGCGCCCACGTTGCCGTCAATGCCACCGGAAAACAGATATATACGAAACATCTGCCCGCCAGCGCGGGATTAAAGATATTCCTCCCAAAGCCCCCAAAGACTTCCTTGGCAAACATCACTGCGAAGATTACTCCTATCGTCAATATGTGCCAGGGGATTGTCGGGGGCATTACCAGGGCGAATAATGTGGTAGTCACAAAAACAGCTTCACTTACTGGTTCGCCACGGCGTCGAGTGAAAATCAGCTCGACGATAAAACCGACAACCGCCGCCCAGAATACAATTAGAAGGCTTCGCCAGCCGAAGTAATAGACGCTTCCGGCGATACAGGGCAGCAATGCCAGCATAACGCGGCGCATTATGGGTTGCTTTTTGAGTATTTTAGCAGGTTTACTTTTTTGATTCATAAATCAGAATCCAGAAAATACTGCTCATTCTTTGTCGGCGACGCTGCTTTGTATTAGGATTAAATATTAACAGACATTTTCAAATACACAACCACGGATTTATTGGAAA
>CAZQXE010000135.1:0-8425 GCA_964597115.1 uncultured Pirellulales bacterium
CCAATTTCGGCGTTGATGGAATTACAGCGGTTGGCCTGGATGAATGGCATCACGTTGCCGGCGTGTATGATGGCAGCACTATCGTGTTGTATTTGGATGGTATGCTGGACAATATCACGGAAACTGCTACCCCGATCATGGCGAATGAGTTTAACGTCGAGATCGGTCGAAATCCGGAAGGGACAGACCGCACCTGGGACGGCCTCATTGATGAGGTTTTAATCTACAACAGAGCTTTATCTGAGGGTGAGGTTTTGTTTCTTGCTCAGTAAAGTCTGATAAGTGGCTTGATGAGCGAGCTGTGGTGATAGCTGTAGTGAGCTTTGAATAGCCAACAATTTTGTAACAATTAAGGGCCTATGCCAACTTGATTCGGCATAGGCCCTTTTTCTTTGTAATCATTTGTGGTGCTGTGTTCACAGGATAAAGCTTGATCAGAAAATGATGTTGAAGTTGCATCAAGAGCATAATATCAATGGTCTGTGGATTAAAATAAGTAAGGGCACACTAAAGTTGTAAGCTGAGTTTATAGAAAGACTTAAAGGACCGTGAAATATATTGACTATTACAGGAAAACGCTTTAAGCTCTAAAACAATATATCAATTAAGAATAATGCTAAATGTGTAGGAGTCGAATTATTATGAATTACGCAAGAAGATTAGTCTTAATTTGTTATGTCGTACTATTTGCAGCTCTGACGGCAGGAATGTCCTGCCGCAGTACAACAATTCAATCTGAACCGGAAGTTTTGAAGCTCGAGGGAGATTTAAGAGTGCATGACCCGGTTATCATCAAGGAAGTGGATACTTACTATGTGTTTTCGACCGGTGGTGGGCGGCGATCCGGGGGTATTATACCCATTCGTTGCTCGAAGGACCTATACAACTGGACTCTCTGCGGGCACGTGTTTGATAAACTTCCTGAGTGGGCACCGAAGGAGATTCCGGGGACAAGAGGAGCATGGGCTCCGGATATTTCTTTTTACAACGGCAAGTACCATCTCTACTACTCGGTGTCCACATTTGGAAAGAACAGCTCTGCCATCGGACTGGTTACAAACAAAACACTCGACCCTAATAGCTCTGATTACAAATGGGAAGACCAGGGCATGGTAGTGCGTTCGACCCAGGGCAAGGACGACTGGAACGCTATCGATGCCAATCTGATTTACCAGAACAAGAATAATGTGTGGCTTTGCTGGGGAAGTTTCTGGAGTGGTATCAAGATGAGGCGTATTGATCCCCAAACCGGCAAACTTTCCACCGAAGACACAACGCTATATTCTTTGGCGACTCGGCCTCGAGAAAGCGATCATCAGACTCCTCCAGTAGAGGGTGCTATTGAGGCGCCGTTTATCATCCGGCATGGTAAGTACTGGTATTTGTTTGTGTCATTTGATTTCTGTTGTCGCGGCGTGAAAAGTACATACAATATCGTGGTTGGTCGCTCCCGCAAAATAATAGGTCAATATGTAGACAAGGATGGCAAGCTCATGACAGAGGGAGGTGGGTCTCTTGTGATTGAAGCGACAACGCCGGAATGGCGAGGACCTGGACATAATGCGGTGCTCCAGGATTCAGAGGGAGACTACTTGTTGTTCCATGCCTATAATGGTAAAAACGGCAGGTCTTATCTGCAGATATCCACGATGGTGTGGGAAAAAGGCTGGCCGCGAGTTGGAGCGCTGCCATAGTTCACAATTAGCAAAAAGGAGAATTAGCTATGGAAAAGAGAAAAATGACAGGTTTTGTACTTACAATGTTAAGTGTGTTCGTTGTGAGCCTCTTGGCTCAATCGATTTCTCTCGGTGCCGGACCGGATGCACGGATAAAGATCGATATTGATAGGACAATTGGTGAGATCAATAAAAACTTATACGGGAATTTCGTCGAGCATCTGGGAAGATGCGTTTACGGGGGAGTTTATGATCCAGATTCGAGCCAGGCTGATGCGAAAGGTTTTCGTAAGGACGTATTGGATGCAGTTAAAGGCCTGAATGTCTCAATTACTCGTTATCCGGGTGGTAATTTTGTCTCCAACTATCATTGGCTGGATGGGGTCGGTCCTGAAAGAACGCCAAGAATGGAGCTCGCCTGGGCCAGGTTGGAAACGAACAAATTTGGGACTAATGAATTCGTGGAATTTGCCAAAGAGATTGGCACCGAACCATATTTTGCAGTGAATATGGGTACCGGCACTATCGAAGAAGCACAACGCTGGGTGGAATACTGCAATGTCAAGGAAGGGCCGTATTTTGCTGAACTGAGACGCAAGCACGGATATCCTGAGCCGCATAATATTAAATACTGGAGCCTGGGAAATGAGATGGATGGATTTTGGCAGATGGGTCACCTCAATGCCGAAGACTACAGTAAGAAAGCCCGTGAAGCGGCAAAATTGATGAGGCTTACCTCATCCGGGATCAAATTCATCGCCGCAGGCTCGTCAAACTATCGTCCCAACGCCGATCCAGATGAATGGAATAGCACGATATTGCATGAGTTAAAGGACGTTGTGGATTACATAGCCCTTCACATTTACGTGGGTAATCCCGATGATAACTACTACAACTTCCTGTCAACTCCCCTGGTTTGTGAAGAACGTACACATGTGGTCAAGGGCATGATCTTGGAAGAAATGCTCAAAGCCGACCGTGGCGACCGCGACCCGATACACATCGCCTGGGACGAGTATAACGTCTGGTATCGTGCTCGAAGAGGTGAGTTCGCCAGAGGAACGCGAGCGCTGGAAGAGCACTACAATCTGGAAGATGCCCTGGTCATCGCAGGATTTTTAAACGTCTTTGTTCGTAACGCGGACATTGTGAAAATGGCCAACATGGCTCAACTGGTTAATGTAATAGCACCAATTTTCACAAATGAAAAAATGCTATTTAAACAGACTATCTACTATCCTCTGCAACTATTCGCGCAGAATGTAAGTGGAACGTCGCTGGATGTTTTCGTAGATTGCGGCACCTATGATACGGAAAGATTCTTTCTTGGATTAGGAGAGACAACAACCATTCAGAAGAATGTGCCTTATCTTGATGTATCGGCTGCCTATAATAACGGCCAGGTTACGATTTGCGTTGTCAATCGGCATAAGGATAAAGCCATTTCGACAGAAATAATTTCTCAGGAAGGTCGGTTTACAGGTAAATTTCAGGTGTACGAAGTGAATGGGCCGGACATTAAAGCTTTGAATGACTTCGGAAAAGAGACGGTAAAAACCATGCAAAAATCTGATATCGATGCTTCAGGAGAAAGCTTTTCTTATTCTTTTCCGCCGCATTCCTTCACCCTCATAAAAGGATCGATCAGGCGGTAACTTAAATATAAAACATGAGAAAAAGTGTCTGGCTCTGGTATTGTAGATTGACGCTCAAAGAAAAAGACTAAGTGATAATTAACCTGTTTTAAAACAGGTTAACGTGAATAGTTATTAGTTGACAATCGGCTACTGTTTCCCACGGCGTAGCCTCCAGTGAAGTATTATGCATGTTTACCCAAGGCTTGTCGAGAGATGCTCGTTGTCGGATGTCAAAGGTCCTTCGATGCAACTCTTTTGTGAATTATCGGCCATCGCAAAAGCCAAAGGCCTTAAAGACTCTCGTAATAATGAAACATTCAGTGACACTAGGATCTGGGGAGTAATCTCTCGATCCACCTTTAATTCACAATCTTAGAATTTGACCTATGGAAATTCCGGATGTCATGTAAACCATCTCATAATTATGATGTTGTCGTCATAGGCGGCGGCATTGTAGGATGCGCAATACTGCGTGAGTTATCCCGTTATAAGCTAAAAATCTTGCTTGTAGAACAAGAAGCTGATTTGGCAGAAGGTATCAGCAAAGCCAATAGCGGTGTAATACATGCCGGTTTTAATGTTCCGGTTGGCACTTTAAAGGCCAGAATGAATGTAGCTGGACTTTTAAAGTTTTATAAATTAGCCCAAGAACTAAATGTCCCACACAAAAAAACCGGAAAGTTAGTAGTGTCATTGGATAACGAAGGTAAGAAGCGTCTCATTTCTCTAAAGGAGCAGGGCGATAAGAGCGGTATACAAGGTCTTGAAATTTTAGGAAAAGAACAATTTAAGCTAATCGAGCCATTGGCAGCTGGCGAATGGGCCCTCTGGTCGCCCGAGACTGGAATTGTGTCGCCATATCAGTTTACAGTTGGACTGGCAGAATGTGCATGGCAAAACGGCGCAAATGTATCTTTGGAGACAATAATTAAAGGCATCGAATGCCGGCCAAAGCAATTTGTTCTAAAGGTCCCAAATGCTGAAATCAGAACACGTTGGATTGTCAATAGTGCCGGCCTGTTCTCAGACCAAATTGCACGTTTGGCTGGTATTAACGAGTATCGAATCTTTCCATATCGAGGCGAATATTTGGTTACAGATAAAGATGACGAACTCCATCTCAGAATGCCCATCTATCCGGTTCCTCCGAAAGATGGACCGGGCTTAGGTATTCATATTACACCAACAATGGAGCATAATATTCTTCTTGGTCCTTCGGTAGATTTCATAAATAATAAGCGGGATACAGCGTCAACTCGTAGAATTATGAATCAATTGAAACAGGAAGCTTATGATCTCATGCCCGAACTACGCCGATTGACATTCATCCATAGCTATGCTGGTATTCGTCCTAAACTTGTAGATCCGAATGGAAATGTAAAATTCAAGGACTTTATAATCGAAGAAAATAAAGCCGTTCCTCGCTTGATCAATTTATTCGGAATCGAATCTCCCGGGCTGACTGCTGCTCCGGCGATTGCAGATAGAGTTGTTGAAATTATTGGAGAGAAGGAGGATCTGAATCAACAACCTGATTTCAATCCGGAACGCCCGCACTTCCCACGCTTTGCGGATTTAGACGATGATACTAGACAGAGGCTTGTAGCTGAGGATCCGGACTGGGGAGAAATGGTATGCCGGTGTGAGACCGTAACCAAGGCAGAAGTGATACATGCACTCAACAATCCGTTTCATGTTCACACATTTGATGGTATCAAACGCCGTAGTCGCTGCGGGATGGGACGCTGTCAAGGAGGATTTTGTACACCTCGGATTGTAGAGATTATGCGCCAAAAAGGATATTCTTTAGAAAAGCTCACTAAGCGAGGATCTCACTCAAAACTCTTTATGGGAGAAATAAAAGAGTGAGTTTGAATTTAAAATATAGTCAGGATACTTTATCACAAATCAGAATACAATAAATATGAATATTTCTAAGAAACATGACATTGTTGTTATTGGTGCAGGTCCGGCGGGCATGGCTGCCGCATTAGCAGCAAAACGCGCGGGGATCGATGATGTACTACTACTCGAACGGGAAAAAGTGCTTGGCGGAATTTTAAATCAGTGCATTCATGATGGTTTTGGATTATTCCTTTATAAGCAAACAATCACTGGTCCCGAGTATGCAGAGAATCTGATCGAGGATATCATCAATGAGAATGTACGCTATGAGACCGAAGCAATGGTACTTGATCTAACTTCGGATCGGTTGTTGAAGGTTAATTCGCGACAAGGCTATCGTATCATTCAAGCAGGAGCGGTGATATTGGCAATGGGGTGCCGAGAGCGGACTCGTGAAATGATTGAAATACCGGGTTCTCGTCCGGCAGGGATTTATTCTGCCGGTTGCGCGCAAAATCTTGTGAATTTACATAACGTGAAAATTGGCAACGAAGTCGTCATTCTTGGTTCGGGTGATATTGGCTTGATTATGGCACGGCGTTTGACTTTTGAAGGTATGCGTGTACTTGGTGTGTATGAGTTAATGCCCTTCTGTAATGGACTTGAACGCAATGTTCGTCAATGCCTGATGGATTTCGATATTCCCCTCTGTCTCTCTTCAACAGTAATAGATGTTCAAGGCCATGAACGGCTCGAAAGTGTTACTATAGCAGAGGTCGACGATAATTTTCTGCCAATTTCGGGCACAGAACAAACCATTCCTTGTGACACACTTCTTCTTTCGGTTGGATTGATACCGGAGAATGAACTATCTAAAAAAGCCTGTGTCCGGCTTGCACCCAATACAGGGGGTGCGGAAGTGGATGAAAATTTAATGACATCTGCATCTGGCATTTTTTCTTGTGGAAATGTCTTACACATCCATGACGTAGCGGATTTTGCCTCGTATGAAGGATTTGCGGCCGGAGAAAATACGGCCAGGCATATCCAAAACCAAATGAATGGGCAGGAAACGCTTCGAGTATCAGTTGGCACCGGGATACGATATTGTCTGCCACAGCAGATACATTTTGGCGCAAAAAACGTTGAGCTCAGTTTTAGAGTCACGGCTCCTGGCCGGAATAAACGAGTTGTTGTAACAGGAAAGAAATCCGGTACTATTTATGCCCAAAAGAAATATTCTCGATTACTACCCTCGGAAATGATGTATATAAAAACTGAACTATCCGTTGAAGAAGAACTTGAGGTGAGCTTCCATGAATGAGACTCTAACGTGCATTTTATGCCCACTGGGATGTGAACTAACTGTTGAACAAAATGATGAGGTAATGACCATCACTGGGAATAAGTGTGAGAAAGGTGTACTATTTGCTCAAGAAGAAGTGCTGCATCCGATAAGAAACTTGGCAACATCTGTTCCTATTACCGGCCAATATTTCAAAATGCTCTCGGTGAGATTGTCTGAACGAGTAGCGCGGTATATGTTGAAAGATATACTCAATGAAATAGCCAAACTCCGCCCCTCCCCTCCGGTTAAAAGAGGTCAAGTACTTATTTCGAATGTTTTGAATACTAAAGTTGATGTCATTGCCACCCGAACGGTTATTTGAGTTACACAAGCCCTGAGGAGCCTAATCTTAAATAATAATATTGAATCGTTTTTGCTGAAGGGCTCAGCATTTTCTTTAGCTATTGTGAGGGAAATATCTTTAATTATTTGTTTCCGCCACATTCCTTCACCCTCATAACAAGGATCGATCAGGCGGTAACCAGAATAGGCGGTTATCCACTGATAAAAAGAACTGAGAGGCTTGTTTTTAACAGAAAAAGCGTTATGGTATGATGAAACCTCGATTTTTTAGTTTCCGAGATTTGTATGTAAAATTGATGTTTTTCTTGACGGTAGGGCTGTTTAATCGTATAATTTAAGAATATGATCGAATATGTCTTTTTAGGCACTTATTTATCGGTGGTAGTCGTGAAATAAGCCATTTTTTGTGTCTTTGTTGAGAATTATTCGATAAAAAGAGTAAATCAAAAGCTTTTGGAGCAACATACTCCTGAAGTTTAAGTTTCAATCTTGATAATGGATGGGGAAATGTTGGAAGGAAGGGGATTTAATGGGGTTCATGTAATATTTTTCTGAGCAGGTAGGTGTTATGAAACCAGAATTTTAGAGTTTTTTATCATTATTTTCATTTTAAGGCTTTTTTAGAAGGAGGCGTATTATGTGTAAAAAAGTGCTAATTCTTTTACTCGTAGGATTATTGGCCACAGTAGCATGGGCTGATCTTAACCCGGTTAACTCGTGGACATTCGATGACGGCACGGCCAACGACAGTGTCGGCGAAGCGCACGGTACTTTGGTCGGCGGCGCTGCCATAGTCGACGATGCAATGGTAACAACTGCTCAAGATCAGTGGATGGAGATGCCCGCTGATGTGATTGACATCAACTCCTTTAATGCAGTCACGATCGAGGCCTGGTATACCCCGACCCCTGGTGCCAACACCGGTTGGAGCATGTTGGCTTACTTTGGCGGATCAAGTGAACCTAATATAATCGAAGGCGGAGTGGGTATAAATGGTTACTTTATAACGAGTGCCCGTCAGGACGATATGAGCCGCGCTGCCATCTCTACAGGTAACTTGACTGAACCCTGGGGAGATGAGACTATGGCTAATGGTCCTGAGTATGATGACGGTCTGTTGCACCATATGGTCAGTACCTTAGATGCCAATGAGATCACCCTATATATCGATGGTGAGTTGGTGGCTAGTACCCCGATGGATACGCACAACAGCATTCATGATCTGGACAATGACTATGCTTTGCTGGCCAAGGGAGGTTATGCTGTCGATCCCGAGTGGATCGGTGCGATTCATGAGTTCAATATTTACGACAGGGCTCTAATTCCGGGAGAGGTTCAAGCTTTATATAATGTGGGTATAGGCGGTTCGCTTGATTTTGCTTTTGGCCAAAGTCCTTCTGATGGTGCAATAGAAGTGCAGCGGGATGTGGATCTAACCTGGTATTCCGGGACGTATGCTGTTACACACGATGTATATTTCGGCACCGATGTCAACGATGTTAACGAGGCAAGCAAAGACGATACGCGGGGAGTTTTAGTCGGGCCAGACTATACTGATATCATTTATGATCCGCCCGGCCTGCTGGATTATGACATGACCTATTATTGGCGAGTCG
>CAZQXE010000136.1:0-8382 GCA_964597115.1 uncultured Pirellulales bacterium
GCGCATACGAAAAATTAATTCGTGTTACTCTGCATACAAATACCAAATTCGTGCTACGAACTCAAGAAAGAAATTGACAAAAAAAATAAATTTTCTTAAATACGCTAATTAAATAGTTAGATTACTGTTTCTAAAGGTGATTGTTATGGCTTTATCAGAGAGAGTTCTTGTTATAGATTTAAATGACGCTCCGGAGAATCAAAGGCTTTTGGCGGGAGAGCCGCAAACTTGTGGTATGCGTTCGGGCAGAGTATTCCTGGACTGCGGCAAGGCCTGCGGCCGGCACAGCACAAAGGATCGTGAGGAATTGCTCGTTTTTCTCTCAGGAAAGGGCGAGCTGCTAATCGGAGAAGATGGAGATTCTTTCCAGGTCGGTCAGGGCAGGGTTTGCTACATACCGCCGAATACAGACCATGATGTTACAAATACCGGAACCGAGCCGCTGATTTATGTATATTGTGTTGCACCCATAAGATAATCTATCAGGGGAACAACGATAGGTGAAGCTGAGCAAAAAGGCATATTTTTCGCTAAAAATGGCCTTGTAGGCGAAAGTCAGTCCTGATGGAGTGAAAAATTAAATCTGCGAAAATTTTATGATGAATTCCCTATTAAAGCAGAAAATTGATAATATTCTGGAAAAAAGTGTTTACAAAAGCCGATTCGGCGTGTATAATAAAAGTGAAATTATAGCTCTTTTCTTCTAATATATCTTGGTTTTGGTGAGGCGGTAGATTTTTTATAAGTTTGCAGTATATAACTACATTACAAGCTGTCTCACAACGGCTGGAGTTTCAAACGGCTCCGGCCTTTTTTATGTTTTTACACAACTCAAAAAAGTGTTTGCAGTCTTGAATTCACCCTGATAGCTGTTTCAATTTTTGTTAAAATAGCTAAAGGCATAAAAAAATAAGCTATTGATTCATTTTCAGTGTGAACTGCCCTGATTTGATCCGACTTGATGATCCAAAATTACGTGAAACGGGGTTGGAATTAAGGGGGTAAGTTTATGCACAAACGAAATGGATTTACTTTAATTGAGCTTTTGGTTGTCATTGCTATTATTGCGTTGCTGATGGGGATACTGGTGCCGGCCCTGTCACGGGTAAAAAAGATGGCAAAAACCATTGGTTGTCGGGCAAACCTCAGAGAATGAGCGATTTACTTTTCATTGTACACTAACGACTTTGACGGAAAGTTTCAACCGGGCCTCGCAACATCCGTCAAGCCATGGTACATGAATCATTGGTTTAATACTCTAATGCCTTATTATAATAATGACAAAAAGATTATGTGCTGCCCGACTGCGATTAAGCCGTTGGATGCGGATTCGGACGGCGTGCCGGATGGCCGGTTTAACACATTTTCTGCCTGAGGTGTCTACAATGCTGATGATGAAGGTTATTGGGGCAGTTACGGTATAAATGGCTGAGTGGAGGATCCGCCACCGGATGTTTTGACGGTTTATCAGAATTTTGAGACTGCCAATAACTGGAGGACTCCCGCTGTGAAACACGTGGGCTATGTACCTCTAATGATGGATGCCCTGCGGTTCAATGTCTGGCCGAGACATACGGATACACCGCCGCCAACAGAAGATGAAGCCTGGGAAGCCAACGAGCATATGAGACGTATCTGTCTCGACCAGCACGACGGATACATAAATATGGCTATGCTGGATTGGTCTGTCAGAAAGGTCGGACTGAAAGAGCTGTGGACCTTAAGGTGGCATCGAGCATATAATACGGTCAACGATTGGACATCAGCCGGAGGAAATCAGCCACAATGGCCGGAGTGGATGAGAAGCTTCAGTGAATACTAAGCAAGCCCCCTACACAAAGAATTATAGTTTCGGCGCAGTTTTCTACCGGTGTGGCTTTGTGTTAATTGATGCTGCCAAAAGGATGTGTCTTAGCCTGTCAACGCTGAGTTTGTTTAGATAATCGTCGGTAAAATCCAACCTGAATCGGCCTTTGAAATTCCTGATTCGTCTTTTGAGTTCGTTCCTGCCTAAAACAGCGATGGAAGTCGCCGTTTGTTCGAAGCCTTGTTTAGATGCCATCCTCGTCGCCTTTGAAAAATGTTCTGATTCAATTACGTTGTTACTGTCGTCGCCTTTGTCGCGCTGCTTTTGTCCGGAATTCGATATTGACGACCAAACTTATAAATTAACTTATTATTGGGCTAAATTTTTTTTGTCATTTTGTCGAGCGTCTGATAACGTTTGGCTATGAAGACGGAAATGTTGAATTACCACTTGCCGCCTGAGCTGATTGCCCAGCAACCCGTCTCTGTTCGAAGCGACTCCCGATTGCTGGTTCTGAATCGCTCCGGTGATAAGATTATCGACAGCCGATTCAGCAGGCTCGACGATTTTCTGTCACCCGGTGATTGTCTTGTGCTTAATGATACAAAAGTCCTGCCCGCTCGCTTTTTCGCCAGGCGCAGCAGCGGAGCCAAACTCGAAGGATTATTTTTAGCAGAAACTAAAAATAGCCTCTGGACTGTATATATCAAGGGCGCGCGTAAGATAAAATCTGGTGACATACTGTTTCTAAGGGACACGCAAAAGGAGGATTTTTGCGAAGCTGTATTGCTCGAAAAGATGGATGAGGGTAAATGCAGGATTGGGCTAAAGACCGAAGCGGATGCACAAACGGTTCTTGATCAAATCGGTTTTCCCCCACTGCCTCCATACATCAAACGAGACGATGACACGAAGGAGGCGGAGATAGACCGGCGACGGTATCAAACGGTTTATGCACGAAATGCCGGCGCAGTTGCGGCGCCGACTGCCGGGTTGCACTTTACAGAAAATCTGATCGAACGGTTGAAACAGACCGGCATCCGCTTTGCGCATATAACGCTGCACGTTGGAGCAGGGACGTTCAAGCCGGTTACCGTCGAAAATATCGAGGAGCACAAAATTCATCAGGAAAGATTCGGCATCGACGAAGAAAATGCCCGGATAATAAATGCAGCCAAAAATAAAGGCGGGCGAATAATTACTGTAGGCACGACTTCAACGCGGGTCCTTGAGACGGTCGCCTGCGGTTCGCTAATAAAAGCCGACAGCGGCACAACGGATTTGTTCATAAAGCCCGGCTACGAATTTAAAATCACCGATGCAATGATAACGAATTTCCATCTGCCAAAATCTACCCTCTTGGCGCTGGTGGCAGCTTTTGCAGGACTGGAAAAAATCCTCACCGCGTACAACCATGCCATCGAGCAGCGATACCGTTTTTATTCATACGGTGACGCAATGCTGATAATATGAGGGCGCAAAAATTGTATAGTAGCCTGACAGTTATCGCGCTAACTTAAGGTTCGGGTTTGATTGTGGCGCAGCTGAATACGCCACCGGTAATACTGTCTTCTACGCCGTCGAAGCGGACGACGATGGATTGCTTATCCTTGGTCAGTTTAATCGGAATGTCGTATTCGACATCGAAGAACTCGTCGGGTTGGCTTCTGTTTAGTTTCTGAGTGGCTATCTTTTCGCCGTCCACAAGAATATCGAATGAGCGCCCGTTGTCACTGCCCCAGTAGGTGCACATGAGTCTGGCGGGCGTATCGGGCAGAACTTTCATGCTGTACTCGAACCAACCCCCCGGCCCGGCATTACGCCAGTGCCGGCCGGCCATCTTACCGTAACGACTGTCTTGCTCTTTTATCTCGTGTGATTTTTCGGATTCTGATAGGCCGATGTCAACCGAATCTATCGTACGTGCTTTTATGGCAGCCTTGCGTGCGGCCTTCTGAGCCATTGCCTCTTGTTTCGCTTTGTGCTCTGCTTCGATTTTGGGTTTTAGTTTTTTCCAGCCAGCTTTATCTGTCAGCTGCCAGTAAATAGCATATTTCTGATTCCATAGGCGATGATACGGTACCAACGTTACGTCACTGGGCTGACCGACACCTTGTGTGCGGAATGTTAGTGGCTTACCTTCAACCGGCTTGATCCACAAGGCCGGGTCACGCTGGTTCGTGACTATCACAGGCGCCTCGGCTATATACGACTTGGGAAAGATGAACCAGTTTTCCGTAGTGTATATCATCTCCTTCGGCACATCGAGAGGAGCCAACTGCCCGGCCAATACCATCGGACCATACATAACTGCCGCGAGGTCGGCATCATCCGGCATGGGACACAGCCACAGGCTCATCGGCATAGTCATTTCGATTTTGTCACCGTCTTTCCACATACGCCGAATCGACAGGAATGAAGACGGCTGGCTCGTGACCTGCTGAGGCTCATTATTGATTTTGAGTGTCACGCCGTTAATTGCCCAGTATGGTACGCGAATACGCAGGTCGAATTCTGTTGGTTGGGATGCTTTCACAATGAGGGACGTAGCCTCGCTCTGAGGGAAGTTCGTCTCCTGACGGATGGTTAGATTATTTTCCTTCCAGTTCAGCTTGCTGGCGATGAAAAGATTTACCCAAAGCGTGTCGTTGTTATGGAAATAGATGGAATCACCGTACTTAGCGTGGTTTTCCATGCCGGTGCCTGTGCAGCACCAGAACGAGTCCCGCGGCGTATTGAAATATTTCCAGTAGCCGGAAGCCAGCGTGACGAAGTACATCATCATCCCTGTCTGTGGATCCTGCGTTGACAAGATCGAGTTGATAAGGCTGCGTTCGTAGTAATCCATGTACTCAGCGCGAGGCTGCCAGCTAAACAAATGGCGTGTCAGCTTAAGCATGTTGTACGTGCAGCAGGTCTCCTGGGTGTGGGAACCGAGCTGGTCGGCCAGATGATAGGGGGCGCTGCGCCAGTGCTCGCTCAGAGATGTGCCGCCTGTGCAATAGCACCGCCCGTGTACAACGCAGTTCCAGAAGAACTCGGCGATATGCCGGTCGGTCGGATTGCCGGTCAGCTCGTACTGTCGGGCCGTGCCAACTATGTTCGGAATGAATGAGTTGGCATGCTGGCCGGTCAGTTCGTCACGGTGCTGAATCAGTGGATTGTTGTAAGCATCGGCGTTAAATCGCTCGGCAAGTTCCAGCCACTGCTTTTGGCCGGTGAGGCCATAGAGATTGGCCAGCGTTTCGTTCATGCCGCCCTGCTCGGTGTGGTTGAGCATCTCCTGCATTGCGTTGCGGTCAAGCGGATCGAGACGTCCCTTAGCCCACGATGCCATGCCCTCGGCAATCTCGAGCGCCTGGTTGCTGCCGCAATAGACGTACATATCGATCAGACCGGCGTAAATCTTGTGCAGTGTGTACCACGGAGCCCAGACTCGCTGTCGGTTGATCGCGCGGTCTATCTGCTCCTCGGGGTAGGCGCTGAGATAGCCTGTGCCGATTGCCTTCTGGCATTTGGCCAGTTCTGCGACGATGGCGTCGGCCTTTGTCTTGAGCTTCTCGTCGGACGTGCTGGCATACATCAGGGCGCAGCCTGAGAGGTAGTGGCCCATAGTATGTCCCCGCAGCTCCAATTGCTCCCAGCCGCCCAGAGGTTCGCCGGGCGTATCCAGCCCTGCGGTTTTGCGGAAGTACCAAAGCAGACGATCCGATTCCAGTTCGTGCAGGTATTTCTGTAAGCGAAGCATTGCATCACGAGAGGGCCCATCCAGCAGGCGTACGTCGCACAGACTAAACGGCTGTGCCTGCAATTCTACAACTTCTTTGCCGCTGGGCCACACCGCCGCCTCGGCAACCAAACTACAAGAACTCAATATAATAGCAACCGGAGTAATCCACATATCGCTTTCCTTCCAAAGCATTGAAACGAAATAACCACTGGCTTACTACTTACACATAAACCATCGAACTACAATATCGTTTTTACTACTAATGCTATGCTGATAACTGAAAAGGCTATTTATACATTTGGTCGAAATGCTTCTGGGCGGAAACGACCGCGTGGCGCATCATATCCTCGGCCTTGGCTGTTTCGCGTTTTGCAAGCACGGCCATTAGTTCCTTCGTGTCCAGCTCTTCGGCGGCCTTTTCGCATGCCTCCCAGCTCAATACGCTTCTTACTACGCGATCAATTCCCTGCTCGACGTTATCGTACGCGCGTGTCTGCATGTCGTGACCCTTCCAGCAGGCATAACCGGCAATAAAGGCAAAAATCAGTTGACAATACCACATAGATTTAGTATTTTAATAGTATCGGGAATTTAAGCAACATTATTTAATCATCTATTTGGGAAATTTCAGCAAGATACTGGATTTTTACTAAATTAACGTGAGCAGAAGTTAGCAAGTATGGCCGCTTCGGATATAATCAGGAACATGCAGGTTGAGTATTTTGACATTTTGTTGCGCGCCTATAAGCGAATAGCGTCCAATCCAGACAGCCTTGCACCTGACAGAGTCCACAGTTTCGTTCTCGACGCCCTGTCATCCGCTAAGCTCGTAATGGTTCATGGAGGAAGCACAGTCCCCACGGCTTTGTGTCACATTGAAACACTTCTTGAGGAAATAAAGGGATTCTGGCATAAACATACAGAACAAATAACAACCTGCATCAGAAGTATTGAAAGCATTGCTCTCATTGCTCACTTAGAGCCCGTTCACATCGCTACCGAAATTGCGCAACTCCTCACTTTTCACGACCAACTCGTTATCCCCGACCCGTTCTTGATGGCACTGACTCCTATGGGTGTCATAGACGATCTTCCTAAAAGGGCACCATCGTTTCTTGCCGATCTTTATCTACTCTTGTGCTGGCGACATCTATTCTGCCCTCAAGATGGTCAAGTATTACTTGTCCTTCATCCGAGTTTGGACCTTCTTGAGACAAATGCCATGGAGCATTATGTCGAGTATGTGCTGCAGAAGAGGCGCCAATTTCTGTCAGAACTTCTGTCCAAAGAAATCAACAATGAATATGAGGTGGAACGGATAGCCGTGGATTGCTCCGTCTCTGACCTTATTCGCAGTAATAAGCTTGGTGACGCACTAAGCATGGGATTAGATTATAAGGGAGTAATGGCAAGAATTGACCTTTTTCGAAATACTCTTGGAATCCGGCTAAGCTCTGCGGAAGCTCAGAACAAAACACTGTTCCTGCTGAATGAACTACGCACTCGTCTTGACCTTCTTTCAAGAAATATGGCAAACTCCACTAAGCTGCTGCAAGACTTCAATATTGAGCCGTGGAACTGGTCTCTCAATAAATGGCTGCTCTCATCGGAAAGCGAACGTCTTGCCTCTCTCTTCGAGCCTTCCCTCTGGGAGGAACACTTCTTTCAACTCGTCGTGCGTGTTGAACCCCTACAGTGGCTAGCGCAACTACCGCTTCACGATTTGCTTGAACTGCGAGCGAATTGCTCTGTTGAATCTCTTCGCCAAGAAATAATCAGCATCAGGCAACAGATCAAACGTGCCAGAAGCGCAGAGGTTCAGAGCCTGTTGGAGGGAATGGATACTGCCATACAAAATGCATTTGAAAAACATAGAGCTGATATGGTAGACCTTCAACACCGGAAGTCTACCAAAATAGCTGTAGCAACTGGTACACTTGGCTTTGCCGCTGCAATAACAATTACCGGAACCATTTTCCCGCCTCTGCTGATACCCGGAGCAGTAGCCTCGTTAGTTGCTGGTGGTAGCGTCATCGACCTAGTAAAGTCGTATCGTCAGAGCAAAATGGACATCGCTCAAGAACAAGGTCGGCCTCTGGGACTATTGTATAGTTTGCGCGATAAAACTAAATCAGAAGCATATTCTGAGGCGGCTAGTCGCAATATATATAGCTACGCTCTAGCAACTCGGCTTGGCACACCACCACGTTTCAAATCACACACTGACGGAGCATAGTTTATTTTTAAGGGACTCGGCTCAAATGTAATCATTCAGGAGGTTTTCGAGCAACTCTTGGCGGCCGCTTTGAAGCTCCGGCTCTCCGTTCTCAAGGATGTAAGCCTCAAGCTCCTCAAATCCAATCTGCCTGCTTTCGATCTTGGAGCCAAGCCCCTGATTCCAGCCGCTATAGCGCTGGTCAACAGTGTTCTGGAGAGTTTTGTCCTCTATCATCTTCGCAGCGTTCTTCAGTCCCCTGGCGAAAACATCCATCGCACCTATATGACCGTGGAAAAGATCGATCGGTTCTATTGATTGACGTCTAACATGCGCATCGAAATTAAGACCGCCGGTTGTAAACCCGCCGCCTTTGAGAATTATGTACATAGCGAGTGTCGTTTCGTAGACGTCGTTCGGAAACTGATCCGTGTCCCAGCCTAGAAGCATATCGCCTCGATTCGCATCGACCGAGCCAAGTATGCCGTTGGCCACACAAAATGCCAGTTCGTGACAAAAATCATGTCCGGCCAGCGTCGCGTGGTTAGCCTCGATGTTCAACTTAAAGTCGTCGAGCAGATCGTATTTCTGCAAGAACGCGAAACAACTGCCTGCATCGGAATCATATTG
>CAZQXE010000137.1:0-3131 GCA_964597115.1 uncultured Pirellulales bacterium
GAGGATTGCGAAAGTTCCAGGAACACCATCGTCATTTCATGGCACATCTTGGAACCGAGAATGGGCGGATTTTACCGCGCATCAAGAGCGTTGGTGACACCCTGCCCTATGCCGACGATTACAGGCATCCCTATGCCGAGGCCCGCGCAGGAACATTGCAGACGGGCGAGGGAATATCCGATTATGGCTATCATTTATCGAGCGGTGCTTACCACATCGCTGCTGATGAGAATAATACTGCTGAGATCGCTTTCGACGCCGGGCGAGGAAGAACCGTTGCGTCCCCCCTTGCGTATCCGCAGCCGGCTGTTTTCGTCTCGGGCCTCGACGTCGCCGATGACCATCTGCTCGTGGAATTGTCTCAGGACAACGGCGCTACGTTCGAGGAGTTGCCGCGCTCGTGGTACAATCTGACGACTCGCGCTGAGTCGTCAGAACTAGGCGCCAGCGACCGACGACTGCTGCAACTGCTCTGCCCTATCCCGGCAACAGCCACCGTCGAGCATGCATGGGTCCTTCGCTTCCGAGCAGAATCTGCTGGTCTTTCCGTCTCGGCTCCTTAGATCGCTAAATGATTAATATCGAATATATCACAGAGCTTTTTTCTTGTTTCGGTTTGCGAACAGGATTAGAATCCGCCGTTTATGAAAAAGGCAAGCATAGTTAGCATTGGTAATGAGATTCTCGCCGGCTGGACGGTAGATACGAACACTGCGTATCTGTGCGGTGAACTGCTCAGGATTGGCATACCGGTTGTCAGCACATATACGGTGGGCGATGAATTGGATGCAATTGCGCAAAAGCTTAACCTGGCCGGTGCCGACGCTGATATTATTCTGGTAACCGGAGGATTAGGGCCTACTGATGACGATTTAACGCGGCAGGGGTTCGCTGAATTCCTCGGCGTCGAATTGCAGTTGCAAAATGAGCTTTTAGAGCAAATACAAAATCGCTTCGCAAAACGAAATTGGCAAATGCCGGCTAAAAATAAAATTCAGGCTTACATTCCAGCAGGTGCAAAAGCACTTCAGAACGACCACGGCACCGCACCGGGGATTATGGCTGAACTGGAAGGTAAATTGCTTTTCGCCCTGCCGGGTGTGCCGCCGGAAATGAAACGAATGTTCGCCGAATCGGTACTTCCGGAGCTGGAGCGATTCGGGAGCGGCCAGGCAGTGGTGGTACGAAAGTTAAAGTGCTTCGGGGCAGGCGAATCGACAATCGCTGAGATGCTTGGCGAGCTTATGCAGCGAGGCAGAAATCCGCTAATCAACTGCACGGCCAGCCATGGCGTGATTACCCTGCACATCATCGCAACAGCCCAAAGTAAGGAAATGGCTGAACAAATGGCCGAAAAAGACGAAAAACTGCTCTGCGAAATACTCGGCGAGCTGGTCTACGGTACCGGAGAGCAGAGCCTGGCTGAGGTGGTGGGCGAAAAATTGGCCCGGCAAAAAAAGACCGTCGCCGTAGCCGAATCCTGCACGGGCGGCTGCTTAGCCAAGCTGCTGACCGACATACCCGGAGCCAGCGAATATTTCACCTATGGCTGGATTACCTACTGTAATAAGGCCAAAACCAGCGAACTCGGTGTTCCTGCCGATTTGATTGACGAGCACGGGGCTGTTAGTGAGCAGGTAGCTCAAGCCATGGCAAAAGGCGCCAGAGGAAAAGCCGGTACAGATTTTGCGATTGGAATAACCGGCATAGCTGGCCCAGACGGCGGAACCGAACAAAAACCCGTAGGACTTGTATACATCAGTATAGATTTTGATATGGGTTGTGAGACGAAACGCTGCCTTTTCTCCAAAGACAGGCAGTCTATAAGGCTTCGAACGACGCAAACCGCTCTGAACATGCTCCGATTAAAATTGAATATTTGACTAATTGTGCCCCAAATGATATAATAGGGATAACCGGGGTCAGCATAACTCTGAGGAGAATATGGCAAAAAAACGCAAACATTTGGGCGAAATTCTTTACAAAGCCGGACTGGTAAAGAAGGAAGCTCTAATCAAAGCCATTAAGAGCTCAAAGAGCGAAAAGAAACGGCTGGGCCAAATACTCCTCCAACAGGGTTTGCTTGACGAAGAAACTCTGGCAAAAGCAATCGCCAAGCAATTCGAGCTGGAATACGTAAATCTGGATAAAACCACCGTCTCGCCCGATGCAGCAAAGCTTATTCCGGAAGAAATTATAAAGAAGCACAATATCATTCCACTGGCTAAAAACAATGGCAAATTGAAAGTAGCCATCAGCGATCCGTTAGACCTGGAAACGATGGACGCAATTCGTTTTCGCCTTAACAGCGAACCGGTATTCTGCGTTGCCAATCCCACAAGAATCCGTTCTTACATCGAGGATTCGTTCAACCAAACAATAAAAGAAGAAGATGACAGGCTCAAGCACAGCATCGACGCAACCGCCGCCGAGCTTGCTGAAGCGGGTCACGAACTTCAGGCAGAGACATTACTGGCTCAGGCCGCAGAGAGTGATGACGAAGCCCCTATCATCAGACTGGTGAACCTGATAATCGACAACGCATATTATATGCGTGCCAGCGATATACACATTGAGCCAATGGAAGACAGGGTGCGTGTAAGATACCGTGTCGACGGCGTCTGTCTGGAAAGGGACAATATTCCCAAGAATATGCAGGCACCGTTGGTGACACGTTTTAAGATTCTTTCCGGCATGGACATCGCCGAAAAAAGGCTGCCGCAGGATGGTCGTATCAAGCGCGAGATAGGGGGTCAGGGCATCGATTTTCGTGTTTCGTCTCTGCCGGGCAATCACGGACCGAGTGTCGTGCTGCGAATCTTGCGCCCGGATGCGGTCAATATCGGTATCGAATCACTTGGATTCGAACGGGACAATTACGAGCAATTCAATCAAATAATTAAAAGACCAAACGGAATCTTTTTAGTTACAGGCCCGACCGGTAGCGGTAAGACCACAACGTTGTACGCAGCATTGCAGGAGCTTAACAAACCGGACAAGAAAATCATTACCGCCGAAGACCCTGTTGAATACAACTTCGCCGGGATGAATCAATGCCAGGTCAGAGACGAAATTGATTTATCATTCGATAAAATTCTCAGAGCGATGCTGCGACAGGCCCCCAACATAAT
>CAZQXE010000137.1:3231-8266 GCA_964597115.1 uncultured Pirellulales bacterium
GGTTATAAAGGCCGAATTGCAATTTTCGAGATGGTGGAGCTAAACAACGAAATAAGAGAACTGGCCTTTACAAAGGCTTCCACTACGGAGCTGAGAAAGGCTGCCAAAGCAAGTGGAATGAGAACTCTGATGCAGGACGGATTGCTCAAGATATTCAAAGGAACAACGACACCGGAAGAAGTGGTGAGAATAACACAAACAGAAGGCTCGGCAGTGGATTAATCGAAATGTAGTTTTAGAGGATTTTTTCAATGGCAACAGTCAATATGGACAGATTATTGCAGGCCTGTGTTTCTCAAGGGGCCTCAGATATACACCTTACCGTCAACCGGCCGCCGGTATTGAGAATAGATGGTCAGCTCAGATCTCTGGAAACCAAGGTACTCGGACCTGATGACACGACGGCTTTAATGAAAAGCATCACGCCGGACAGAAATCAACAGGAGCTTCAGGAAGAGGGCGGAACAGATTTTGGTTTTGCCTTTGCCGATCAAGGCAGGTTTCGCGTCGCTGTTTTTCGACAGAAAGGTAATATCTCGATAGTCTTACGTCTTATCCCGTCTAAAATTATGACCTTCGAAGAAATCGGCTTACCGAAGATTTGTGCCGCCTTGTGCCGCAGGCCAAGAGGGTTGTTTTTGGTTACAGGCCCGACCGGATGTGGCAAAACCACCACCCTCGCTACTATGATAAACTATATCAACGAGAACTTCGACCGCCATATTATAACCGTTGAAGAACCGATAGAATATTATCACAACCATAAAAAATCCGTTATTAACCAACGAGAAGTCGGCGTTGATGTTCCGAGTTTTGGTGAGGCGTTGAGACGCGTTCTAAGACAAGACCCTGACGTAATCCTGGTTGGTGAACTGCGAGACCTCGAAACAATCGAATCAGCCGTCAGGGCCGCTGAAACCGGCCACCTGGTATTCAGCACAGTACATACCACGAGCGCCGCAGGAACGATTACCAGAATGATTGACGTTTTTCCCGTGGACCAGCAGGAGCAGATTCGCATTCAGTTAAGCAGTAATTTGATGGCCGTCCTCAGCCAGGCCCTTTGTGCTAAATCTACCGGCAAAGGAAGAGTTGCCGCTTACGAGTTTATGGTTGTGACACCTGCTATTGCCAACCTTATCCGTGAAAACAAGACGTTCCGAATCGATTCGAGCATTCAAACCGGCAAGAAACTGGGAATGCAGCTTCTTGATGAGCACCTCTGGCAGCTCTACGACACCGGCCAAATCGACTTGGAGCAAATGCTGGACAAAGCCCAGCAGCCGGGATCATTGCAGGATAAGGCCACGGCCAAAATAGAATCCTTAAGAGGAAAACATAAGCATATCAAGAAAGCGGCACAGAAGGAAATGGAGGATTTAGGACAAATTCTGAGGTCCTAATCACCGTAGCAGTTGGTGAAAATTAAATAGTCCCGCCATATCCCCAATCGTGATTTTTTTATTTTATTTCTATTGACGTCCGGTTATTACGCCGAGTATAATAAAGCGTACAATTTAAGACCAGTGAAGCATATTCTCACGTCTCTCAAGAATATACTCCCTTAAAATAGCCGAGAGACACAATTTATGGCCGTAAGCAGGCCAAAGGAGCAAAGTAGTGAGTACAGGTACAGTAAAATGGTTTAACGGAAAGAAAGGCTTTGGATTCATCACTCCTGATGACGCCGGTGAAGATTTGTTCGTTCATCACTCGGAAATCAAGACGAGCGGCTACGCGAGTCTTGACGAAGGTCAGAAGGTAGAGTTCGAAATCGGAGAGGGCCAAAAAGGCCGCCCTTGCGCGACCAACGTAGTCCCTTCCTAATCCAGAGTATCACACCGGAAAAACCAACGGGCCCTGCTAAAAAAAATGGGGCCCGTTTGATTTTGATACTTAACCAACCGGACAACTACCACTGGCATCCCTTCGGCAAAGTTCAACCACCGGTTCAAACAGGTCATTTCGAATACCTTTGAGAATTTCCTGTGAAGCATATAATGAAAAATTTCCCACAATCCGTGGGAATATTATAACAGTAGAAGCTTTCGAACAAATCTGATAATATATTATATCAGAAGGTTTACAAGTGATACGAAACGTTGTATATGGGATATTTCGGTCTGTGTAATTAAAAGGTAATGGCAACAAAAATTATGCGATATTCGCCCTCGGCTGGGATAAGATGACCAATGCGATATCCATCTCATTTTACGCAAATTATTTTTCATAGAATATGTCAGGGAGTGACACAATGAAAAAGCGAATCGGAATTCTTCACAGTATTATTAAACTTTTTCTTGTAGCCATAGGCTTAGCCATATTAACAGGATGCCACCAAAAAATGCAGGCGTTATTCACAAAACCCGAGCTTTCCGAATGCGGACGTCTGGCAGTATTTGGTCTTACTCCTGAACAGGAACAAATCTTTATGGCTTCCTACACGAATGCTTTTCACAGACTGGCTGTCACGTTTGTCGAAAGGAAAAGACTGAACAAGATTATCGATGAGCAGGATTTAGAGCTGGGCAGACTAAATGAGCAAACCCGAGCCAAGATAGAACAGATTTTCGGTGTCGAAGCCCTTATCATGTGTCATTACTATGATGCTACCGGTGCCGGTGGAAAGAAGCTTCGGGTTCGAATCGTACACAGCGAAACCGGAGCCATTATAGGATCGGTTATAACCCATGCGGGCAACAACTTCGCACGCCATTGCAACACTGCAGTAAGAGCAATCAAGGCAGATCTCACGGGTGAAAACTACTACGAACCTTCGGAGCGTAAAAGGAGCCTGCCGAGGCGATAAAAAGGAGAAAAGCATCTGATTTTATCAGGCTTATGATCACTGTTTTCCATTTGCCGTCTCAACTGCGTATCTTAGCAATTCATTGCGGGATTTTGTATTCCTGGTTGCATATTTATACTTAGACCGGTAGTTTTTTGATGGATTATCCCGCCTCAGAATTACAAGCACCGCGAATCAAAATATTGTTATTTATCTGGCTTTTCGTCTTATAATCTGATATAAGATTGTTTGTGTCTGACAATAACATAAAAGAAGGACGGTTTTTTAAGACCATATCTGAGCAGCAGAAAAATGTTGTTCGTAATGGATAGGACATGACCATGTCTAAACAAAGAGAATTTAGCCCATTAGACAGCTCAAAACATCTAACGGGTTTTACGTTAATCGAGCTGCTGGTCAAGCGAATCTCTCGTCAAGGACGAGATGCCGATTCCCGGATACAACATTCGCTGCAGATGGCACGATCCACGATACCCGGCCGACGGTCAGATCTGGGAATACATGCCGGCTCAAAAGGTCAATCTTTGTCCCTTGTTCAAAACGCTCGCCAAAACATACGGCACAGGCCATCCCCTTCATAGTCGTGACATATCGGTTGTTCCGTACTACAGTTACAGCATGAACGCATGGCTGGGCTCGCGCGAAGATGCCGGGGGACACGGCGTCCTTAAGCAAAGCGAGGTATCAAAAAGCAAGGCAGAAGTCTTCTTCTTCGCTGAGGAGAACATGTGGAACAGGCCCGGCTGCGATTGGGTGCTAAACGACAATTCTTTGTGGCCAAATTATTGCGACTGGTTCGCCACTTTTCACGGCGCATCGGGTAGTGACCTCAACAACAGCACGAACAACGTAGTCTTTGTGGATGGACATGTCGATGAGGTACGTTCGGGGCTGGGCGACGACCCCGAGGACAGGTCCGAGATGGAATAAGGCGAGTTCGAAAAAAATGCCTACCCTCACAAAACCCCACCCGCAGGCTATTCGGACTCTTAGCCAGATCCATGGTTAGTGGATCGTGATTCGTGAACCTTTGCCGGATGCTCGTAACTGGTACTGAGATCCTTTTCATGCTTTTAGGCGGTGAAAACGCCAAATCCAAAGAAAAAACAAAAATCTTTTAAAAATACGAAGTTTTTCGTTGATTAGTACGAAAGTATTCGTATACAATAATCGAAGCTTAGCAACAGCAGGAGATATTCCAAGGAGATTAACGATGGCAAGACGCAAAAGTTCACAACCGACAGACAGAGAGCTGACAATTCTAAGAATACTGTGGGATAACGGGCCGAGCACCGTCCGCAAGGTTAATGAAGCAATGAATAAGGACGGCGATACCGGTTACACAACGACGCTTAAGCTCATGCAGATCATGATCGAAAAGGGACTTCTTCTCAGAGACGATTCCCAGTTCAAGCATGTCTACAAACCGGCACTATCAGAAGAAAGAACCCAAAAGCAACTGGTTAGCGTATTGATGAAAAAGGCGTTTTCAGGCTCAGCGGAAAAACTGGTAATGATAGCTCTTTCAGCAAAGAAAGTTTCACCGAAAGAGCTGGCAAGAATAAGAAAAATACTCGATGAATTTGAGGGAGAGTAAAATGGAACTTTTCGTAACAATCCTTACAGACGGGGCTGTTGAAAAGTTAGGCTGGACACTGATTCATTTTATCTGGCAGGCAACAGCGGTAGCACTACTGCTGGCAATCCTGCTGAAAGTATTGCGTAGATCCACAGCTAACCTGCGTTACATTATTGCCTGTTCGGCTTTCGGGCTGATTATTCTGTTGCCCATCGTCACTATGCAGTTGGTTCCGGTCTCAGCACCAATTGCAATAGTCAATATCGAACCGGCCCCCACACCTGCTGTCTTACCGGCAGAACCGGAGTACGAGACACCAATGCCATTGGCCGAAACAATCGAGTTTGAAGAGCTTGCACAACCTGAAGACGAAGTGACTAATTCCGTAGTCCCATGGAAACAGCGCGCTGTCGAACGGCTCGAATCAGCATTGCCTTACATAGTCTCAGGATGGCTTATCGGCGTATTCGGGCTTTCCATCTGGCATTTGGGCGGCTGGGCGCAATTACAAAGGCTCAGAAAAAAGATGGTCAGACAGGCAGATTCATCACTCCAAGATAAAATGAAATTATTGGCTGAACGGCTCGGAGTCAACCGAACAGTGCAATTATTAGAATCCGCTTTAGTCCAAATACCAACCGTCATCG